>NZ_JALAYA010000031.1:137885-233883 GCF_026796395.1 Bacillus sp. T17B1 | reverse complement strand
GATGGAACTGCAGCTGGGTTTATGGAATTCATGCCACATGCAGAACGAAGTAAGTTTCACTCTATGAAACAAGTAAAGTCTGAATCTGATGACTATGTATTTATTGAGCCTATCTTATGTAAAGTTAAGCACAGATTTAAGACTAAGCACGGCAAACTCCGCATCCCTTCCTTCGAATCCTGGAGAGTATAATCTCTCCGTTACATAACTTCTTAGAGCCTAACCATTTAAAGCTAATTGAAAATTTAGTACATGAATCAATTAGTTTTCATCCATTCATCGAAGCTATATGGATAATCAACAGTCTCTATAAACCCTATATCTTTTGCCTTCTGACGAATTTTCATACATCCTTCATAGCTGTATGCCCAAATTTCCTTATAATCTCTTAACTCGCCGAATCTCCCTGTTATGATGAACGTTCTAAAACTGTTGACCAGTTGCCACATGTTGCCTCCGTGCGAAAAGCCGTTTGGACTACCGTACCCCATTTCATACGGGTATACGTCAGCCCCTGTGTAATCATCAACGAAGAACAATTTATTCTTAAATCTGAAATACGCTATGCGATTCATTGGCTTACAGAAGAAAGTACGTCTATCAATATCAGCAATTAGCTTTATCAAGTCATTAATATCATTCATGCGTTTTATTTGCTCTTGATTTGGCACTTTGGTTCTCTCCTTCCATTAAAATAAATATTTTATTTTGATTTTCATATTACCTAGATCTCTGATAATATTGACTTTTCAGGAAAACTATGGTATAATAATTTTTCAAACATTGAAGGCGGTATCTCCGCAGTTGCGACACCAGAAAGGAAACTTTTCACTTTAATTGTTCCTCTTTTTGTGACATTTTTCTTGATGGGAGTTGGTGGCATGGACAATTACTTCATTAACGCTATAAGCACCTTTACAACATTAAATGATTTTCTTGAAATTTTAGCACCTTTAGGTGTCGCCTTGAATGTTTGAACTCCATTAATTCCTTCCCTTCTTTAATTCCACATTAATATTCAATATTTTTGCAATCCGTTTACCCACCTCTTCGGAAACTGTTTGTGACACCCGTTCTTTAAATCCATGCGGCATTCGACCTCCATCCCTAAAACCTTCTTCAATAAGAGACTCAATTTTTGCTCCCGCAATACTATCTAGCTTTCCTGACTCATACATCTTCTGAACTTCATTAGAAACCGCAACACTAATCATTTCTTGTATATCTTGCCTTGAGATACCTAAGTCATTATGTATGAAATTTTTCATTTCTTTGTATACACTATTTTCATTTTCAAAGGCCTTCTTTTGTTTATCTAATTGGACGAGGACGCGATATTCATCGCTAAACACCATCCCAATAGTTTCTACGCTTACGTCTCCATCAGAATGGCGTGATTTTACCGTTTCAACTCTCCCTGCATCATGGGCTCCCCCGATTACTTCGTCAGGCCTAACAACGATAACCTTCTCGCCCACTTCTGCCTTGCGATCAGTTAATTCGTAGCGCAGATTGGCAATGTGAACGATGTTGGTCGGTTCGATTACACGGTATTCATTGTGATAAATAAGTCCAATTTCGTTATACTGACTAAAAGAGTACCTACGCCCACCCACTTCTCCTTCCTTGCCCTCCCAAACTTTAGACACTGTAAAAACATCTCCATTCTCATATCTATCGTCGTAAGCTTTTCTAGCAACAATTACGATCTTCTCGCCAACCTCCGCTTTACGATCGACCTCCACGTATTCGCGCATGATGCCGTCAAGTGTTTCGTCAGCCAGTACGTGGATTTTAGCGTTAGTTTCCGTCATTTATTTCTTTTCCTCCTTATTTATACAAACGTTCGTTCTCTGTTAGTACAATCTAAATGATGAGATAATTATGTTAAATTAATGAAAGGATGAATATATTTGAAACTTAAACATGAATGCGTAAGAGATATTCTTCTTACAATAGAAGATGTTAAAGAATATAATATTTTCCTACCTATACAAAAACTATTAGGTCAAGACCAATTAAATAACTATTCAAATGATGATGTTTTCTATACATTATTTAAGTTAGAAGAAGCTGGGTTCATAAAACTACAAGCAGCATCTTTCCAAGAAGGCGATCTTCCTTTAGGAATAATTGATATGACATACAAAGGGCATGAGTTCTTAGACAACATCCGCCAGTCTGGTGTTTGGTCTGAAACAAAAAGCCTAGCATCTAAGGTTGGCGGCGCTTCGCTGACAATCCTTTCTGATGTTGCTGCTGGAGTTATTAAAGCAAAATTAGGCCTTAACTAACACACTAATCCAATATCAGATCCTTACGATTAATCGCTGTTGCTTAATTCTTTATGCAAGGGCGATCTTCTTTTTAAATAAAAACTATCTTTTATTTAGACTTCATTAGCTTGTCTAATAGTGTCTAACAACTCCTTCTTCTTGAAATATGTCTTTTCCAAACGATCCACTTCCTTTTGCAATTCAGTAGCAGCATCATACTTCAGAATCCATTCTCCTGCTCCACAGACTTCTCTTTGTTCTTTTTCAAATGTTTTTATGTGATTGCCTTCGAACCAAACTCTAACTCTTGTTCCATTTTCAAAATCATTGTCAAAAGCAGATTCTTTGTTAGTTCCCGCATAAATGCATTTATATTTACTGTTGTCGACTACGTATGTATTCATTTTGCCACTCCCTTGTAGATTCTATTGACTGTCTTTAATTGAATCCCAATCAAACGTTTCAAGTATGTTAAGCAGCCGCTCAACTTTTGGTGCTCTCCAAGCTGTCATTGCGTAAGTATGAGCTTCTGAAGTGTAGTGATGCCTATTTAATTTGATATGCGCCTTCGCTTCTGCTTTGGTCAAAAACATTGTATCCGGCCGTATAATATGAACCTTTCTTTCTGGAATTAATTCTGCTTCTTCATCAATGTATTTTTGAATCCACTCAATAGGATCGTCAAAGTCGTCCTTTTTCAACTCTGTTAAGGCTTCCTTAGACAGCTCACTATCTTCTTTTAAATCTTCTAAATAATCATCTAAAACATATGCTTCTGCAATATATGGCAGGTATACAGAATACCGTTCTGCATTTTCCGCTCGAGCTTCGACCCATTCATAATCACCAACTGTCCATAAACGTGGTGCAGCTTGACCGTCGCTGTCTTGATTTTTCAACTCTTGCTGAAGTTCTTTTAAAAATTGAATATCTTGATTCATTGCTTCCTCCTATCTATTTAAAAACCAGATTTTATCTAAACTCTAATGACTCATTTCTTTCATGTGCCAGTCTACATCCTTAATAAACTGCTTTGTACCCGCTACCCATCCGCCATCACGCAATATATGACCATATGATGGTTCTGATTTAGCTAATTCCTCTACTTGTGGCAAAATGGCTTCCAATTCATCAGCAACAACTTTACACATTCCAGGTGTAATTACACCATCACAATCTGAATGACCGAAAAACTCTGTTAGTCCCTTATGGGTTATTGTTAAATAGCCTTTACCAAAGTACCAATAGCCATCCTTAAATTTTTGGTTATCATGAGGTGGCCAACTACCTCCAATTGATTTTAATAAAAATTTTCTAAGTTTATTAAATGATGAGTATGCCCCATCGAAAGCTCTGTGTGTTACATATAAGCCCATGTATCAAGGCCTCCTATTCTGTTTAAAATCACGATTTTAAGTTAACTTTAAAGTACATCGTCTTGAGAAATTCCCCTTTAATTGGTAAGCTGGCACCTAGGATCATACAAAGCAGGTGATATCTTGAATAAAATAATCGGAATAATTGGATTAATTGTTTCCTTAATTGTGCAAGGGTTTTCAGCAAGTGGTTCGTTGACTCATGAGATTGCTATAGCTTGTCTATTTGTATTCTTAATAATTTATAATTTTGAACATGCTAAGGATTTCTCTAAAAAATCTCTAATTGTCTTAGGAGCAATCTTTATAGCTCTAATGCTAGGTATTTATCAACTCATTTCCTTTACCGGTGATTATTTTGATAAGCTAAACTTAAATATTGGACTTATCATCTTACTTGAGATCGCTTTAATCATTGTTTTGGTATCTATTGCAGTAAATTTAATGAAGCTTATTGCGAATCGGTTAAGGAAAACACCTCATGGTAAAGAGTTTTAACTCTTTGCCTTTTTATGCTAAGTACCTCTTTCTATGTGGTCTCTTATGTATGAAATCGAATGCTAAATCAACTTTCTCCGGTTCCCTTTCCTCTGTTACTCGCTGCGTAACAACAATTAGTTGACCATTTTCTTGGCGTTCAATACTCTGAACTGAATATCCTTTAGCAGCGTAATATTCTCCGATAATCTCATCCACGTGCTTGCTAAGCAGATTCCTCTTTACCACCAACATGACCTCCACTTATTTATTTTTATTCTTTATCCGTTTATATGTATTCCATCTACAGCTGTCAAATATGCTTATGTCCGCTCCAAGGTGCCATTTAAACCAAACTAAGTTAAACCAGGCGATTTCAATTACGTATTTGATGTAGCCTATTCTTTTGTCCTCCGTTCTTAATAAAATAATCCTTTTATTTTAATTCCCTCTTGAACCGATAAAACTGTTTTATTTGATTGAGATCAATTCCAACCCAGCGATTGTCTACTATCCACCCTTTTGGTTCTAATTCACTTACGAAATGCTTCTTCGCTTCAATATCATCAGAATATATGTACAATCTTTCTTCATATGTTATTTCTTCAATTAGTTTCAGAAAAGTTCACCTCTCATTATCATCCAACTATATAAGTTATATCTAATTCAAAATTAAAATTGGGATGAAGTCTCCATAATTGATGTCCTAAGTAAGTTCTCTTGGCGTAATTTAAGCAGTTCCTTGTGCCACTTTTAGTCCCATCATAAACGGCTACTATTGATTCACTGTGATCAATCATGTATTCATTTCGCTTTTGCATCTTAGCCGGCGAAAACTCTCCTGGTTTATCTCCACTAACTTTATATTTATCTAATTCTTCAACATTAATAATCTCATCTGCTACATCAAGCATACGTTTATACCACATTTTTTGATCTGCAGACCATACTTTATCTTGTTCCTTGAAAGGTGTAGCAATTATGTTTTTGATATGAGGGTATTTCTTTTTGAGAATATGTACACACCAGCAAGCAGCCTGATCAGTTCCTAACGCTCCTCCAGTTATAAACCTGGACTTTTCTTCTTTTATGATTAACTCCTCAATGACTTCAAGCAACTTATCTTTGAGTTTGAGCATTGTTGGATTTTTCATATCGTAACCACCCAATTTGTTTGGCCTATGACCAGTGAAGCAAACTGTCTTCTTTCTCAGTGTTTCTCGTTCATCTAAAAGCCGCTCACGTTCTTTTCTCTCATCAGCCCACTGCTTTTTCCATTCAGGATCATTTAGCTTTGCAAAATCAATTGCCATGATTCATTTTCACTCTCCTATAAACAAATCTTTTTAAGCTGGTCATCTAACTTTCTAAACAACTGCTGAACTTTATCAAACTTTTCATCTTCAAAAATTTGTTTAGGTGTCGGAAGACAGCCATAATTTTGAGCCATTTCAGCTTCATCACTGTGTGAGAAGGGACAACTCATACATCCCCCACTTCCACAATAAAAACGTTCAATCATATTTATTTCTTTCAACATATATCCCCCTTATCTGAATCTCGATAAAACTTACATTTTATTTTGATTCTTAATTGTTTTATTCTTTTTCTCTTCATATGTAAAAACAATATCCTTTAAAATAAACTGTATTTCTTCGAGGTTGTCCTTAACAAAGTCCAAATCACCAATAGTCTTCCTTATTTCATCCTTATTCAAGTTATGTAAAGCTCTGTTGCATGAAGCAAAAACCTTTAAAAACTTTTTCATGACCATGTTTTTTATTTCTTTATTCTGCGGATCATTAATCAAATAAAAGCGACATCTCCTTTCTTTAGTATCTTTATGCTTTGAATTATACAGTTCATGGGATCATATGTAAATAGTAATTTTATTTTTATTCTTTATTTGTTTAAAAATAAGCTTTACTTACATAGTAAAGCCACTGTTTAATACTGTTTTAGCATCGTCCAATTTCCACAGAGTTTCATTAATTTTATCTCTAAGATCCAATAGAGCAGCCCTGTCAACCCTCAACGTTAACTTATTGCCTTTATTCTGAAAGTCAATTTCTATGTAATATTCTCCACTTGATATGTTATCAGATCCAACGTTAAAGATAATTAATGCTAAGTTATCTCTCATGTCAATTTCAATGTCCAGTTTCATTTTTAAACTCCAGTCTGACTATAAAGCCATCAATTTTTTATCTCTCATGATGACTGACAAGATGTGTGAATTTCACTTTGCTGTAAACAATTCTGAGTTCTTGTATTCTTCGAGTGCTTCATCAAACATTTCATCGATCTCTTCAACATAAGAAGCGCTTATTTCGGCATCTTCAGTTGAATTTATATCAACATCAAATAAATGATTGTAATTTGATTGCCCTCTCTCTAAAAATCCAATTTTCCCGCCTTTATTTCTCAGTTTTTTTGTTAATACAGCAATAACTAATTTCATAGCTTGTTCTTCATTCTCTGCTTTGATTCGTCCATGATAAGAAATACTAAAATCCCCTTGTACAATGAACTCCTTCATTAATTTCCCTCTCTCTGGTAGTAATTGACCAAACATACGTTCTCTTTTGATTAAATTAATTATACCCTTTTGCCTATTAGTCTGCAATTCTTTTTTGATCATTTAAAAATCAGGTAAGAATTGATATAGTAAGATAAGGAGCATACATAAAATCAGGAGGTTGTCCGATGCTAGAAGTGGAATTCGGACAATGTTTGATTCCAGATCTCCTTCAAAAAAGAGGGCTTTCATTGGGTCAGCTTTCGCGTATCACCGGTATCAGTACCCAAAGGTTAAGTGATTACGCTAATGGCGTTAGACCTTCTATGAACATTCGAACAGCCAAACTTATAGCTGTAGCGCTAAATTGTACCCTCGAAGACCTCTATGAATGGAAAATCAAACATTGAAAATCGCTAGGAATTTCGCCCTAGCGAACCTCCCTGTACCCTTTTTAGGGTATAGTCTGATTTTACCACAAATTACCCCTGTTGTCTTTGTCTACTTTTGTCGAATTCTGAAAATACGAACAAAATCCTACCATCTAATATTTAAATGTCACGATTTAGCTCATATTTATGTTAGTTATTTTATTTTTACTCTTTTTGTTATGTAAGATTAATCCCTATCAAGGGATTAATTAATCAGCAATCTTTTCTGATTGAATGCAATACTTTTCTATGTTCTCCATGTTGACAACTTTTCTTAATGATTGTGAAGCGAACTTTGCATTCTCATTCAAAAATCCATATTGAGCAGTTATATTTTTATAATCTGGTACAGTTAGTTCTTTCTTTTCCTTATATATCTTATATGCCATATTCAACTTTCCCGAATTAGCTAAGTTCTTCGGAGTAAAATAAGGCTCTTCCAGTATCTTCTGAAACGTTTTAAAAGACCTGTGTACCAAGAACTTATCCGCTTGCATACTTTGATCTGGACTTTTATATTTCAATCTAAAAATGTGTTCATTTCGTACTAAATTAGCAAACCTCAGTTTACCTGATGCTGATCCA
This sequence comes from Bacillus sp. T17B1, assembly GCF_026796395.1. Taxonomy (NCBI): domain Bacteria; kingdom Bacillati; phylum Bacillota; class Bacilli; order Caryophanales; family Bacillaceae; genus Bacillus; species Bacillus sp. T17B1. The sequence goes on along the minus strand of NZ_JALAYA010000031.1, from coordinate 226,220 downwards.
TTATTTAAATGGTAAGTGTTTTGCTCATATGCTAACCTAAGCAGCTCATGACATTTTTCGCTGACTTCAATTATTCGTTCGCCATGTTTATCATCTTGAAGTCTTACCTTATTGTCATTAAGTAAATCATTTATTGTTAAGTTAATTAACTCAGAATGCTGATATCCGTCTATGCCCTCATATACAGCTTGAACCATTGCTTTATCCTGGTTATTGAATAAATAGCTAACGTATTCCTCTACTTCCTTATTCGTAAACAATGTCTTTTTGTTCTTATCTATAAACTGTTTTAAATCCTCGTCCTTTATTTCGTATACTTTATTGATGTTACTATTTGCTAGGCCATGTTCCATTGCCCATGTAGTGTATTGACCAATAACAGCACGTGCACCCCTTAATGATTCAAGTGACTTGCTATCTAAGTCAAAAAATAAAGTGCGTAGTTCCTCTAGAGAAAAATTAAATATGTCTTTTTCCAAAATCCTTTCTGTAAAAGAAAAATCTCTGAGTTTTAATCGGTAAAGCTCTTTTGTTGCTTCACTTTCATATCTTTCTAAGAACTTTTCTTTAATTTCAGCATTGTATAGTTCACTCATATCTATTTCTCCTTTAGCCTAACGAACATCAATTTCATCATAGAAAACTTTTTTCAGTTTTTTCTTCATTGCAGCATTTAATTGTTCTTCATAATTTCTGCTGCTTAACTCCTTGAATGTCTTACCTTTATCAAAATCAACCTGCTGTAGTATCGTTGCTAGTTTAGCTAGTGGTGTGCCATTCTCTTGCATTTTTTTGGCCAAATAAATGTATCCATAAAATACAGCATTATAGTTAATGTACGATCTGTTTCTTGACTCGCTAAGATCATCTTCAAGGAAATCATCTGGAAAAGCATAAAAAAGCTCAGCAAAGAAGTCCCTTAAATACTTGGACAATTGAATAGCGTCTCTCCGTGAATTGATTTCAAAAGCATCGTCAATTGCTTCAGAAAGTGTATAATAAGTAACCAAGAATGGACTACTCATCCCAATTTCACTTTGTACACTAATTTTATCTTTGAGTTCACTATTATATTTAAGTTGCTCAACAATAGTGGAAGAATAGCGTTTTTGACCAAGTTCTTCAATCCTTGATTTCTCAACAGGATTTATAGTATTCATTTGGGCAAAATGACGTTTTGCTTTTTCTTCAGTATAATTTAAGATATTTAAAATAAAGGTTTGATCTAATTCAGGAGCTTCAGTAATAGCTTTAACAACTCCAGATATTCTATGGTAACCATCTAGAACATCAACTAATGTACCCTTAGTAACAGTTAAGCTTAGGTCGCTTGGATTGTACTCAATTTCTTCATCCTCATCTGATGTGCCAAACCGTGCATTAAATGTAAACATAGACACGATTAAGTCGCCCTTTTTAAAAAGTTCTTTAATCTCTTCAACTGATTTAGGATTAGTCTTTGGCACAGGTATTAAACTTCCCTTAATGAATCTGCCTTCCCGTTGAGTATTATAGTTGTATTGTAGTATTGAGCTATTATATAGCTCACTTAATTCTTTCGCAGTAATTGAAGTCACATAGTTATCTTCATTTATTTTTATTACGTTTTTAAATGTATAAGGAAGTGTTAGAACCTCTTCACCGGCAAAAATTCTTCCGCCCTCTAACTCCTTAGCCAGCCTTGGTGGAAAATAACTCAAAGGGTCTAAAGCAGCTACACCAGTAAGTTTGTGTAGTTCTTTAGAGAAAATATAAACTTCCTTTTCATTTAAGCGTTGAATATTATTATCATTGTTATTCAAAATTTCTTGTACATAACCAGGCAGCGTTTTATACTGCGCTCCCATGATTGCTTTTAATTCCCTTACTTTTCTGGAATCATGTTTAATATCAGATGCAACTTCTTCTATTTTATTTTTAAGCTTTAAAAGCTTATCTGTTGTCAACAGATCCTGAACCACAGTATCACCTCACACATAATCATATTAAATTTATCATTACATTAACATACAAGTAAAGCATTTATATGATTATTTATATCACTTTTATTTTAATTCTAAAAATTTTTTGAGCTTTTTACGAGTGGAAACGTCACAATCTAAAAAGAACTGCCTAAACTGGTCTAATGTAACAGAATCCAGGAAATCAATATCTATATCTTGATCAATTAAAACACCAGGATCTTGAGAATAATCTCTTTCCTTATTTAGATAATGGTCATTTAGCACATTGATGTTTTTATGTCCTGAAAATGCTGCCACCTTTTTAATGTCTCCGCTTACATTGTAAGAAAAATTAGTGGCTGTATTTCGTAAACTGTGTGGCCTAAGATTTCTTTCCTGTGGAATATTTAGCACTTTACAAACTCTGTGCCACATATCATTAATTGAGTCTACAGTTAATTTATGAAAGATCAGCTCATGGTCACCATACTCATTCTTAAGTGTTAACAACTCCTCATAAAAGGAGCTAGAAATACCTACTGGTCTCGCTTTCTTCTGTTTTGTCTTCTTGAAATTGACCAAGTAACAATCGTGCTTTGATGAATATGTTATGTCTTCCCATTTTACTCGTAAGACTTCTGACTTTCTTGCGCCTGTGCGTACACTGAATAAAATAAAGAGCTTTTTCATTAACCTATTTTGTCTCTCATGGATAAATGCAGCTTCCGCAAACTCTTCAGCTTCAGGAATCCCCTCAAATGAACCAGCTGGATTCTTCTCTGTCGGCAATGGTCTAAAATTAAAAACGCTTGAGTCACAGTCGTGTTCTGACTCCAAGAATTTAATTAAACTTTTCAGTGCTGCAATTTTATTATTAATCGTTGCATTTGTATTGTTTTTATTTTTAGCCAAATAAGTCCTATAATCCAGTAAATCATTCTTTTTAATTATTACATCTTCTTCAGTTAAATATTCAATACCCTTACCAACTTGATAATTAAAGAATTCTCTAATATGTCTTTCATAGGTGGTTCTAGTATTAGACTTTTCAATGTACAGTGATTTGTCGTCCCTATTTCTCAAATCTAATTCATCAAACCATCTATTTATGTCATTAAAAATGGAGTAATCCCTTACAGATGGTGTTTGTTTTTTCATTTCCAAGGTTTCCACCTCATTTAATTTTATCCATTAAATAATTATCTAAATCATACCACAAATTTAACCAGTCAGTGTCTTGATTAGAGCTTCTTAGCAGCATAATATTTGCATTGCAGATTTCTATTTGCTTCATTAAGTCATAAACGTCTAGCAACTTAATCAAAATAGATATATTCAATAAAGCACCTACTTTAAGTATAAAATTAGTTTCTCAATGAACAGCTGAATATTGTTTTGTCGCCTGAATTTTGTCGCTTACATTTATAACAGGTTTGCCAGTCAGTTCCTCAAAAAATTCATTTTCAAACCCTATCCATTCATCATTATGAATTTCTTCCTGCAAGTAATTAAGATATGCTTCTGATATTCCTGGTTGCTCTAAGAATTTCAAAACAATCATATGCTTTTTCCAGACTTTCTTTTTATTTTCCTCGGTATAATATTTATTGTTAGTCATTTTATTTTTATTCTCCTTATATGCATTTAATTGTGTTATTTTGATCCTTAATAAGCATATGCTCTTTATGATTTCTTCTCATTGTAGTAACATTATTAGGTGTAAACACATCTGGATCTTCCATATGAAGATTAACACGAGTAAAGCTCTTAAGTTGTTTTATGTATTGATACTGTCTTAATGAAGTAACCTTATACTCTTCGTTTTTATTTGATTCTTCCATCGTCCCATCTCCCAACAACGTTATCTTATGTATCTTCATTATATCCGTTACCAACAGTTTATGCAATAATTAATTTTATTTTTATTCTAGACAAATAAACACATGTGCTCGATGTGTTTAAAATGTCTATTTTATTTAGTTTCATTCTGTTTAGGAAGCCAAGGTTTTATGTCGTGATCTAGCCATTTCCGCTTCATTCTCAAGGTGATTATCCTCTTGTGCTATTGTTGAATTGATTGCAGCCATTTCTTCATAGCCTTTTGCCATTTCTTCATAAGAAAATGTTTGTAATAATTGTTTTTTCATTCTAATTCCCCCATGTTCTCATTTTTCAGTTTTAGAATTCCTGGAACTTTCCCTTAAAATTAGAAAAGACGCCTGATCCAATGGATCAAACGTCTAAGACAGTATTATGTATTATATTTGTTTTTTACGCCCCACGACTAGCAGAGGCTACTGTAACATCTCCACTTGCAGTTTCAACAGATTGTTGACCACTTACGAAACCAACAGCTAATGCAAGTAAAATAACAAGACCGAAGTAAATTTTCTTCATTTTCTCACCTCCTTTCAAGGATGTCAACATTTAGAGTGAAATTAAATTCAATATTTCATCTGTATATCCACGTTTTTTAAGTTCAATAAGAGGCAAATTTAAACAAAGTTTATCGCCGGATTTTTTGAACTTCTTTATGCTTTCATGAAAGAAGGAGACATCATCATACAGTAGACCTTTAACATGATTTAGAAATCCTAAGTCATCATCCAAAACATTCAATTTCTCGATTTTTTCTATAATTGATGCTGCTTTCTCTAGTTCCTTCATGTTGACTAAATAATAGGCAACCTCAATCATATCCGGTATCTCGTTTGACTGAAAATCAATCCATTTATTATCTTTTGCCCAAACATTATTAAGAAAGCAAAGAGCTAGCTCTAATTTGTAGACGTGATGAGGATTTTCTTTTGCGTATTCCATCCCCTTTTCATAACATAATTTAGCTTCTTCATAATCTTCAAATATAAATGTGTTTCCATATGTCAAATAACCAAATACAATTAATCTATTGTTATTTGTACTTTCAATAACTTTTTGGCAATGAATCCTGGTCTCTTCTAATTCGTAGTCATTCAAGGATATATTGGCTTTTAAAAGTTCAATTCGGCCATAATAACATTCTTTAATAAATCCATCAGGTAACTCTTCTATATCTAAAAATTGCGAAGTGCTTTTCATTAAACCGAATTCACCAATTTTCAGATATTCGTACATAATTAGTATGTTTGAAAATAAAAACATTTCAGGGGTTTTTATTCTGAATTTACCTGTTTCTCTTATAGCATCATTTAACGTAATTTCACTTTTATTTAATCTTCTATGTATAGAGTAAATCTGACCCCATTCACGGCTTATTGAATTAGATGATTCGTAAAGATTATTAATAAGCTGGTCAGTAAGCTCATCCCATTGATTTAAATCCGAATATTCAACTGAGTGTCTTGCACATTTTTTGTTAGGATCTAATTCTAAGAAGTACTCACTTAATAGCTGTTTTTCATTATCAGGAAACAAGCTTTTTACGATGTTTATTATACCTTCGATGTTATCCATTTCTTTTTCTGGGGTGTTCACAAACTTATAGAAACCATTTACTTTTTCATAACCGGCCAATTTAGCAAGTCGAGCTGCAAGCTGATTATCTTTTTCGCATTCGTTTTTAATCATCTTCTTTAATTTCAACTTGTCTCCCCCCTTTATTCACTTATCACTTCCCTTGTTTATAATATACCTCATAGTTGTCAGAATTTCAAGTATATATTTTATTTTTATTCTTTATTTGTTGTTAAATCAATGAAATTCCTATTTTAACTAGACAAGGGCTTCAGCTTGTAAAGTGCCCTTGTCTCAGGTTTTCTAACTGTACTCATAATAGACATCTTTTTGCTTCAGTCTTTCAATCACTAAGTCTTTGAAAGGGATATCTCCCAAAATAGCAAATCTAATATGATCAATTTTTGTTCTGGTACTTTTCTGTTGGAACATTATTCTGTCAATGTTTTGTTCAATTATAGACCTTTGAAGTTTCTTTCTGTACCGCTTATATTCCTCAATTGAACAATCGTTCACTTTAATAAAATGGATTATCAGTCTATCCAACTGCTCTGCTGATAAAACTAATTGCGACCTTTTAAAATGCTGGAGTGCATGACAGTTTGCACAAATTAAATCCAGGCCAATTAACTTTACAACACCATTATCAAAATCGTATTCTTCTATTTCATGCACATGTAATTCTTTATAATTTCTTCATTTGGATGGTGTTTGCATATAACACATGAATAGTTATTTTCTATAAGAATCTGCGTTCTTATCTTCTTTAGCCACAGAGATTGAGTTAAATTGCTTCTTACTGTCTTTCCATGAAACATAGTTGGTTTAGCATCAATTTTCAACTTAAAATGAGAGAACTCATTCATTCGAGACCCTTCCTTTTAAAACAATTTACTTTAATAGTTTAACCTCATTAAAGTGAAACTCTGCAAATGACATTTCATTCATTTTGAAATTATGATTCATATTATAAAAATGCAAATCATTAATGAAGTACTTTCTGTTTCCGTTATAGCCTATTATTGAATAGTATTCTGGGGCATCCGGATCAAAATCTAACATATGAAAAAGATTGTTAAGATTAAATATCATGTACCCTTTACTGACATTAGGCAGAGGAATCAAATCTTCATTATAATTACTCCCAATCTTATTGACTTTAGCAAATCTTGTCTGTTCAAAAAAACCTGCCTCTTCAATGGATGAGTGCATTAGGTTATTGAAAAAAGTGCAATCATGAAGAATTATTGGCTTATTAACCTTGTTTTTTAAAATTTCTTTAATCATTTTTTATTCCTCATCGCATTAAGAATCAGAGCTTGTTTTAATTCTTCAATTTCTTTAACTAAATCATTCATATCTTTTTTTCCTAAATATAACAAACCCAATCGTTCTTCAAAATCAATGTCAAAGTCTCTGGTTATTTTTCTCGCCCCCTTTGATTCCTTAGGAGCAGTAAAATATGTGATATATGCTTTAACCAATTTGGGGTTATCAGATTCTAAATAATTAACAACGGAATTATAAAAAAAGGATATTTCTTCACCCTTTTCTAAAATTGGTAGCCTATTAAAAATGTTTAATTTGTTTATAGTTGTTCCCTTATACTCTATATCAGGTATAATTTTTATATTTATATCATATGCTGGACTATTGCCAGTGTTTTTAATAACCCAATAATAAAAATTAATATTTTTATGATGTGGAATTAATCTAACTGAAACTGCGGGTTCTTCCTGAGCTAACCTCTGTAATCTTGATTCATTATATCCAAGGTATGTTACCAACAGCAGTAAAAGCCCCCCAATTGCAGCAATGCTAGTGGAGATCGCACTTATTCCCGAGTACTGTGGAGATGAAAGTCCTAATCCAAGACTACTAATAAAATAAAATAGAAAACCCAATAATATTAAAAATGTAATAAAAATAACTATAAATGTTCTTTTCTGTTTCATCTATCTTTGCACCTCTAACTACAGCATATATTTTCATATTAAATACTGAATTAAAGAAAAACATCAAAATTATGATGGCTAGTACAACAGCAATCTCAAAAGTATGTGAACTTCCATCTTCATTTTCCCGTTCTTTCTTCTCACTCATCTGTTCCCTATATTTTCTTTGTATTCCATCCCTTTTCTTATCCAACTTACTCGACCTCTTCCAAGGTAAAGCCAAGTAACTGTAGTTTTGATGACTAATTCAATTAATTATTTTATGGCGCCGTTATTTTTTAAATTACTCATTAGCTCGGGATTATCATTTTCAACGTTATAAAAGAACACTTCATCAACGTTATTTTCAATATCCCAATTTTGTATGCTCCATTCATTTGTAGTAATCAAAATAATTTTTCTTGAATAAGTTTTTTTAATTTCATTCAACAAATTTTTATATCTCTTCGAATCATCCAAAGCTCTTTGAACAGGATAATATAATGTGAAGGTGGTTTCATTTCCGCTTGGGTTTGATTTTGTGCGTCCTTCATAACTATTGATTTTGACAGTCATTCTGCCCATCCTATAAGCAGTTGTCGATTTTATAGGACTGGGTAATATCTCCTCTCCAAAAGCATTATTGATCGATCCTGCCACACTGTTCATTTTATTGCTAGTTCTTATAATTCCTTTATTAAAAACTTCATTTAAACAAGAAAGGGCTACCTTTACCTTAGCATCATTATCATACCCTCTTAAAAGAAGTACTTTTTGCGTATCATCTTCTAAAAATTTCATCACATTATCAATTGCCATATCTCTATCATTCAAAATAATTCCTCCATATAAAATGATTATTTTATTACTATTATACTACAATTTTCCATGGTCACACTAAACAAAAAGCAGTCTATTAAGATCTGCTTTTTGTTGTTTTCTTCTTTTAACTTTTTGTTTAGTTTGAACCCAATTAAGATATTGACAATAGCTGCTGGAAGGTACAAAACTCCTGCACCTATTATTCCTAATGCAGTACTTGAGCTCACAATAAATGTCTGCAATTCTGGTGTTTCTTGACTTAAAGCAAAGTAATACTAGGAGGCCAGCTAAAACCCCCATAAGACGTGCAATACCTGGAATAAAGAAATCTGTTAGGACTCCAAATAATTGCCCTATAATTGATAGCATAATCCCTAAAAAACTGGACAATAAAACTAGTTTTTTAATGTCATTTCACCCCTTTTCAAAGCAACTTCCATTCAACATATTCAAACCGTTTCTGATACAAGTCTTCAAGAAGAGCAGCCCATTCAATCCAACCTTCTGCAACAATGCTTTTCTTTTTCCCATCCTCAATCCACTCTATCCAATACACCTGAACACTCCTAACGCTTTACGACTTGAATTTCCCTTACCTCACATTGCACATTACACTTCGTTTTGAGCTCACTTGCTACCTCAATGACTTCTAACATATTATGCAACTTAGAAGCTCCGTGTAGGTCGCTAGATGTCAAATAACCGTCCTCATCTAACTTAAATGATTTGAAGTATTCCTTGTTATCAAACTGCAGTACATAAAAATAATCAATCAAAGGCATAAATCAACCTCTTTTAAATAATTTTGTAATCCTCATTGCTAATGACAGCAAACCAATTAACATGAAAAAAGCAATTACATTAAGCTTATTTTTGAAGAACAGATTGGCAAAATCTCTTTCAATTCCAACTGACGTTTCTTGATTCATGATCTCTTTAAACTCTTCATCATAGTCCTGGTCAACAAAAATAAACTTAATTCCTGTTAATAATCCAACTCCAAGCCAGATAATCAAACAATAAGCTAATCCAATCATTGTTTCCCTCCCTATATCGAACGAAATTTGCTATTCTTGAATATGTTGAATAAATTATGTAGGTGATCTTATGGAAGAGAAGTTTGAAACAAATGGGTATGATACTTCAATCGTTTATGATTACAAAGAGTATCCTGATATAAAATACGGACGCTGCGACAATTGCGATTACACTTTGTTCAAAAGCTCTGTGAAGAGTGGAATATTCTTACGTGAATGCCGGCGATGTGGAATGAAGAAGAGCATATAACTGCTCTTCTCTATCTACTTATTCTTAATCTAAAGGAGTGAATCTAACTGAAGTTGAAATCTCAATTTTCGCCCCATCTTCACACTCAAAAATGTATTGACTTTCTCCGCCGTTGCCTAATAACGTATTAACTTCTAACTCTCCATATGAACTATAAACAAAGAAGTTTCCAAATTCACCAGTAGATTCAGCTTTGTATCTTCCGGCTGGTAGGTCTTCTCCAACAGTGAATTTCCCAGCGCTTAAGACTTTAGGAGACCCTTTAGCTTCCTTAACTTTCCCTTGAACGGACGAAAGCTCGCTATTATTATCTTCGATATCACTTTTAATTTGTTTTAATTCATCTTTCTTATCAGCTATATCTTTTTGTATTTGCTCTTGTTCATTTTTAGCTGTGTCTCTTTTGGCAATTGTCTCTTTAGCTTCTTCATATTCTTTTGATTTTTCATCCAGTTTAGATGAAGCATCAGCTACTTTTTCATCTAATTGATCCAACTCTTTTTTCTTTTCTGAAATTTCCTTAACCATGTCATCATATTTTACCTTTTCAGTCCCTAACTCAGTTGAAGCATTTGAAGAGCCAGCTGCATACGATACTGAAATAACCAATATGGTAACAACCGCTCCGATGATGACTGTTTTTTTACTTAACTTCTCTGACATTTGACATCCCCCTTAAGATGTATGATCAAGCTATAAGATAGTACAGGATAAGTTCACTTTGTTATAAAATATTATCCTATGTAAAAATAAGCATTCAAAAAGAAACCTAAGTCCATTTAAATAAAACACTTCTTTTATCTTGATTCTTTATGCTCTCAATTCCGTAAGAATATAGAATCCCAGAACCAATAAATGAAAGCTGCAACAATGCTCATAATGTAATAATTTAAGCTTTTTAGCACAGCAAGAGCACTTGTTGGATTAGTCACAACAAAGAACGTTAACGCAGCTACAAAAGCTATTACGATGTAAATAATAAGATTAAGAAAATTAAACTTTCTGACCCTTCTTCTTAGCAACACTTGCAAAGGGACGGCAAACACCAAGTAAGTGATTAAAGCGTAAAATGCAATGATGGCAATTGTGACTAATGCTATTGCCATAAAACCAGAGTAAACAAACAGATACAGACCAAAGATTAGACCAAATGACAAACTTGAAAACGCTAGAGTATAACCATAACTGTTTAACGCTTTTTGATTGAGGCTCAAATCAGCACCTCCGCTTGTTTCACATTTCCCTTTAAAATCGTAGTTTTATTTAAATATATTTCAAATGAAGTTGCTTATCTCAGGAGTATAAGTTGAAATAAACATTGGGATTAACACTACACCAAGTATCCACCATATAATATTAAATAATTTTGGAAGCACACTGTTTTTTTTAATACCTAAATAGTTCAATAAAAAACTTGGTAAGTAAATTAATATTTCTAACCATGAAAGAGGGTTAACTGAATTTAACATCCGCTTTCTATATGTCCCTTTAGATGAAGACAATTGAATTAGAATTCCTGTTGCAATATCTTGTCTCCTACTTGGAAACTGTTTCATTGGACTTACCTGACCTGTTCTAATTCGACCGTAACCAGCTTCTTCTGAATATGGAATCAATACATCCCCAAAACCGGCTCTCTCTACTAGAGATATTATATTTGATTTGTATTCTAATAAATTTACATTAAATTCTGGATCTAAGAGCCATTTTTCATACCATGAGATGAACTTTTCACATTGTTTAAATTTAGCATAGTTATAAACAAAATTTAACAACAGAATACATAAAAAAAGATAAACATATATCATCGAGCTCTCCCCTTAAGATGGATTTTTTAGATACCCTGAGTATAGCCTGATTTGTCAATGGTCACGAGATGTTCTATATCTTCGTAATGCTCTGCATTCATAACCTCAAAAATATCAATGCCTAGGTTTTTCTTCAAATTGCTTTTTGCATGCAAAACAATCATATTGTCAGCATTAATACCATTTGGCATTTGTGGTACACCCGCATTTGTTTTGATTTCTATTCCGTTAACATTGAAGGTTACTTTTACTGTATTTTGCATTATAACTTCTCCTATTCTCTATGAAAGTACGATTTTATGTAGACCTAGAAAACTTGTAATTCTTTCCTAACCTTATAACTTTAGTATACCATTTTTATCCTGAGTGATCGATATGGTTATTGTCTTTTTGGAATATCAACAATTCCTGCAGCTCGATGTTTAGATATGTACAGACTTTATCTAAAAGCTCTCTTGGATACCGTTCCATTTCATCCCTGTATAGCTTTCTGACAGTTGGATATTCATGATCAATATCTCTAGATAGCTGCCTAATACTGATCTTCCTTTCGTCTAATATGCGCTTTAAATTTGATTTAATCAGTGCTCTCACCTTCTTTACTTACCCATTATGATATTTTATAGTTATCATCTTATTCATATTAAGGGTCAAGCTATACTGCCTGACCCTTAATTTCAAAGGAAACTGCTTATTCTTAAAAGATTATATTGTTACCTTCCAAAAGTTACCCATTCCTGCCCCAAGTAATTTCCAAAAGTCTGCTTTACTTTTAACTGAGTGACTGTGAATAAATCTGCTACTTCCTCCCATGTTAAATACATAAAATTCATGATTTGGTGCACCATCATGTGTACCCGAGAGTGTAACTGTATATTTCTTTAGATCAGCATAGTATTGATAGTCTATGTCAGGGTAAGGTGCATTAAATGGAACTGCGGCTGCATGTCTTACAGTCCATTGTATCCTATCACTCTTTAGTATATTGACACTATGTTGGATCCTTTTACTACTAGCTGTGGCAGACTCGATTATCTTTTTACAATCTGCATCTTCACATCTATGAGATTTACCTATCTTCTTCCATTGAGTGGCACTGGTTGGACCTGAAAATTGTACATTCTCAATTACTTCTGTTCTAAACTTACTTGAGTCAGTAGCGAAAGATCGATTATCACCTTTCAAATATTTACCTCTTAAAGGATCGTTAACACTTTTGTAAGGAATAAAGGTTCTATAAACAAAAGCGTACGCATTATCTCTCGGAAGTGATTTGGTTGAAAATTTATTTGCTTGGTCTTGGTCTTCTGTATTTATTAATTTTTCCGACTTGTATAACTCTTCCTCAGTGTTTTCTGGAACCTTGATAAAAGTTGATATCTCTCCGTTGACGTTAAATATCTCATTTTTTTCTTCAGTGGTTAGTTTAATCTGATTTTCAGCTATCCTTTTACTGACTTTTTGGGCTTCCTTTTGTGGAAGTGATATTTGAGTTTTTATTGTATACTTATATTCTTCCCCTATGGATATTTCCTCATCGGTATAAGTTAAGTTTGCAGTTTCTCCTATTTTTTCGTCATTTTTAAAAATCTCGTATTTACCGTTTTCACTGGGTAGTTTTGGCCAGCTTAAAATTACAGATTTATCGCTTGTTGTACTCTCTAAAGTAGAGCTATTAATTGCCTGCTCCATGGCTGTAGCTACAATATTTTTTTCGACCTTGTTTATTGTGTATTTCTTTGCTCTTTTATTGGATTATCTATTGTTATTTTTAATACCTTTTTAATTTTGTTGTCTTCATAAATCCCTATTTTATATTTTTGGAAATCATCTGTTAATTGGTCTTGAATTTGATTGGAAGATCCTTCATAGACTAAGTTATCTTCTTTGAACACTTTGTACCTGTCTCCCTGTTCCTTTATATTTATGGTAACAGTTTTTTCTTCGGTTTTAATCATTACCGATGATTCTGCAGCATTTACATGTTTTGTTAGGAATATACTAAAAGTTAATACAAATGTGAAAATAAAAAAATGAATAATTTTTCTCAAGTTTCATCCTCCACCTTCAGTTAAAATATAGGCTATAAAATCTTTTTACAGGGAAGGGATATTATGAAAAAAACTGTTAGATCTTTATGGACTATCTTGATATCGAGTTTAACTTTAGGAATAATACAATACTTTTTTGTAGGACTTTATTCTGCAGTATTTTTAATCGTGGTATTTGCTTTTTATTTTTTTATCCCTCTTTTGATTTTTGCGTTTCCTTTACAATACAAGCTTAATAAAAAACCAAGAAAATTTTCAATTATTTATTTACTTTACTATTTACTCTTGTCTTTCATTGCAAATTTAGTAGTCTTTTATATTAGTCTCTCACCAGTTTATCCACCAATAATAACAAGACACGAACTATATATGTATACAGGAGTTTCGGCTGTTGTATATTGGTTCTGGGATTCAATCTTTGCACAAAAAAATATATAGCATTTTATTCACCTCACTGTTCTTTTAGAGTTTGTTGATGCAATTAAAATGTAACACATCCCCCACGAAATTTAAACCATATTTTACATATTTAACATAATTTTCAAAGTCTAAAGTCTGCTTTTCGATGGAATTGTGGACTTTAATATTTTTCTATGAATAACATTACGATCAATAAAATTGTTGTTTTATTTAGTTATTATCTCAGGGTTTTTATCTGCTTTGTTTTCGACTTTGCCTATTCTGACAACCGATATCAAGCCCTCATCCCATTCAATAACATTAGCAAAATAGAATAACTGATTGTCTTTTTCATAAAGTTCTGTCCTAATACGCTCACACCATTTATGTCCTGAGTGTGGATGGTCATATTTAAACTCTCCTTTTGGTTTAAATCCCATTTGCCGCATTGCTTCTTCAAGATTGCCTACTGGATTATCCAATCTTATATCTAACATTATTTCTTCCATCGTTATTTCTCTCCATTCTGTTTAAAATAAGATGAATATTTTACCAGACTCGATATACGAACTATGTTTTTAATCCTCTAACGGTCTACATATATACTCTATAGATAGATAAACATCCATATCCTTTTCGCATTCTGGACACGTAACAATAAGTACGTCCATATTATTGTTGCAAGCGTCACGACCACTAAATACATGACCACAATATACGCATTGGCAATTATCAACATTTACGGTTTCTTCACTAAATAGTTTATTTTCCCCCATCAATAATCTTCCTTTCTTATTGGTGTTTTTAATCGGAATAAGACATAAATTAATATTCTAGTTTTCCTCCTTTCTGTTAATTTAAGAAATCCCCAACTTCTTCAAACACACTTTGCAAGCCCAATCCTTATTTGCCATCAACTCAGATTCTTCGCCTGTTTCGAAACAGTCTGTAATTTGATCATACTTTCCACAAACAGACTTGTTACCAATAAAAGCGTGGTATTTTGCTTTTGGATGAATCCAATCATGATCTGTTAGATCGCTTTGGATGACAGGCAACTGCCAGACTATATTATTCATCCCTGCCCTCTTTATCATTCTCATATGATTCAATTTGCTGATTAACCAGATCAATAACGCTTGGTTGCTCTTCATTCAACTTCTTAACTGTATTCATCCATTCGTTGTGGCTAACTTCTTTCATTTTCAACCTCTCCATTCTGTTTAAAATATGCATTTTATTTAAATTTAGGAATGTTATGATGTAAGCATGAGAAGCTTTGATGTATCAATGATGTAATATGATATGTTATTTACCGTTTCACTGTATGATTGCTCGCCCTCAAAATCATTTATCACATCTTTTTCTTCTGTAGTCATATCTTGATACTTAACCTTCCCATATGATGGAGGAAGCCAGTTTTTCTTTTGGCTGCCAAAAATATTAAACTTCTTAAGTATCTCCTCATCTTTAAACTCGATGTGACACGTCCCTTTTTTATAGAAAGTTACATAGAAGTACTTTAACTCTATTTTTTTCGTCTCCCCATAATGCTCAGCTAATTTTAAAGTTTCATCAATATTTATGTCTTCTGTCAAACCATTGTCAAGATAATTGAAAACTTTTTCGATATCTTTCAACTTTTCTAAGACCTTATAGTCTGTTGGATAAAAGCGACCGTCTAACCAACTATAACCGTTCAATGGAATAATCACTTTTTTGTTAATCTTGTACGACTTATTTGTTTTCCACCCATTATATAAGTGCACATTTTTTGATGATTCATCATAGTAATGCTTGTGGCTAAATTCTTCAAAAAGATCAAGTATTGTATCTTCTACCCCCTGTGTCATCTCTTTGCTCATCTGAATCCTTAATGTATAGATATTGAATAAAGAAAAGTCATAGTCTTTTAATTCCTCAACATGCTGCAAATATTTTTGCTTCAGATTACTTGTAAAGAGCCCCATAAATTGATCATTATTAAATAACGTGTTCCAATACTTCGCCCTGATTTGTTTTATATATGCATTCTCTATATCATTTTCTTCTTTATTCTTATCAATTTGCAGCTTCAATATTGGAGTACTGTCATCATTGAAGCTATGCAGCATTAAGGGTTTTAAACTGTTGTATTCATTGATTAATTTTAAACCCGCTTTGATTTCATAATTGAATTGTTCTACTATCCCTTTTATAAAGTCTGCATTCACTAGCTGTGTTGCTTTATAATCCTCATTAATTCTATGAGACTCATCTTTTTTTAATTCTTCTATTAGGACGCTGCTATATTCTTGTTTTTCAATGCTTATGTATATTAGTGCCGTTTCAACTTCTGTGCTTCGCTCTGAGTTCGAAAAAGCGTTTTGAATGTATTCAACTTCTGCATTTATTTCCTCTAGCTTACGAATCAGAAATTTCCTGTCATTTGAATACGGATTTTTTAATGTTTCGGCATTTAGTACGCAAACAATTTGGCCAGATCTTTGTTGCTTCTCAATTAATTCAATCGCCTTTAATAAGTGTTTAACACCGCTGCTAAAAGGTGGATTCATAAAAATCAAATCGTACTTCTTATAAGTGTTAAAGGTCAAAAAATCGTCTGCTATCACTCTGTAATCTTTGCCTTTAAGTATGTGCTGTAAGTTTTCATCTTGCTCAATTGTATCCACGTCATATTTCGAATTCCGTCTATAGTTCTTAGTGTATTTGAATTGATTGTGAATAGCTTCTACTAAGTTTCCTTTACCTGCTGACGGCTCTAGAACAGAATTAATATGCTTCCATTCTATTTTTGATGTCATTTTTCTAATTAATTGCGTTGGTGTTGGATAAAAATCCGGATTATCTTTAAACATTTTAATTTCCCCTTTTGTGAGGGAATGAGATGTTTACCCATCCCCTCTTTATAGACTAGGCTTATAAGTATTGATTAAAGGTTTGAAGCTTTTTTCGTTTAAGTAGTCTAAAACCTCATCAAATTGTCTTTTGTCACAAGAGTGGTACTTACTATGAATTATTTTCATTCCCTCTGGTCTAACCTCAACATTATTCAATACTATGTCGGGTAGTGAGTGCCACCCTTTGAACATCAATAAATCTGAATAGAAGTGACGATAATATAAATTTCTTTTATTTTCGGGTTTGTATGTCAACTTGATTGCATTATCATATTGAGCATATTTCATTGGCTGATAACTATCATATGTTACTCTTTCGGTAATCAAAGACCCAATATCAGATATGTAGAATAGAGTATATTTTTCACCTTTTTCAAGTTCAGCATTTTTGAATTGCTCTTGAATACTGTCAACTTCCTGGAGAATTCTGTATAAAGAAATTTTCAATTCTTCAATTTCTACTTGCTGGATAATATTTTTATTCAACTTGAATTTTTTTAATTTTAACTTCTCTTTAAATGATGCTTTATATTTGTCCCAATCTTCCTTTTTCCAAGTCTCAAACATATTCAATTCTTCAATGACCGAAGTTGAAATGTCTTCTAACTTATCTGCTTGATATTTTAACTCCTGTACTTCTCCTTCATTTAACGCTTGCTTATGAGAAATCGACTTTTCAATTTTTGCATTATCCACTAAACCGACATATCTTGCATAAGAGTAGCCTTGAGCATCTACAATAAATTGTAATTCGCCATTGTAGTACACACCTACACCGTACAAATTCCATTGAACCGTTCTCTTTTCTAGATCGTCCATATTGTAATAGTCAATCATTGAATTGATTCTATTGTCTTCCGTAAAGCTCCCACCTGTTTTAGCTAAGAAATCAAATTCATTTAGCAGCATGTTAGAAAAGTTGTTTAGAGCTTCTTCGGTATTGAAATGCACTTCCTTTGTTATTTTTACATTTTCAAGAGTAAAATCACCTTTAATAACCTCATCTTTATACTGATTATGTGTGCAATTCTTATTTAAGTTTGCGAACTGTGAATCAATAACAAAATACTGTTGTTCTTCGTTCAATTGTTTTACTACAATGCTGCTATAAATATTTTCAATTAGTTTCTTTTCTTCTTGTTGTTGTTGTCTCTTATATTCAGCATTTTTGATTTCTTGTTCTTTTAGGTATTCCTGAAGTTCTTTTTCTTTTCTTGCTTTCTCGGCTTCTTCAAATTCTTCAAGCTTTGAATCAAACAATTTCATATCTTCTTTAATTTCTTCTGTCTGTTCTGTCTCTTTGTATTCCCAATCTAATGAAACATGACCATAGAAATTGTAACTGCCAGCATAATCAGTATATGGATCAGCTGGGCTGTAGCAATGGCGATAATTGTTTAAAAGACTGTTACAATAATCATAGATTGCAGTCAAATAAACTGAACCTTTTTCATAAGGGCTGGACTTGATTGTAATGTTAATAGTGCTATATAAATAGCTTCCTCCAGTTGTGACAGAGAATTTACATTGTGGGAAACGTTGTTTTACATGCTTTCTAATTTCCTTTGCCATTTCTTTAACTTCTTGTTCCTTATTAACTTCGAACTCATGCCAATGTGTTGCATCCCACAAATCAATATTTTCAACCTTAGATTTCTTTTTGATTTTAGTGATTGTTTTAGAAGATGTAATTTTTTGTTTTGTTACGCTATTAGCTACTTGCATAGACTTTTCTGTGCGTTTGTTCCACCAGCATTTTTTGAATCCAGAGTATCGAAAACCGTTTGATTTAAGATGAGTTAACACCTCTTGTTCTGGTTTGCTTTCAAAATAAAGCTCAATTCCGTTTAACTCTTCATTAATTCTTAAAACAACTGTCATTTTCAACCTCTCCATTCATCATAGTAATTTTATTTTTATTCTTATTTTATGTAATAATTTCTTATTCCCTTAACTTGCTTTAAGTATAACATGATCATTATAAATTATCAAAGGTTATTTTATTTTTATTCTAATAAATTTATATAAGTTTTCGTTCAGCTTGCTGAACAAAACCGGACGTAAAGCGCCCTTCTTTACGGACGTATGTACTTAAAATGTTCTCCCTTTTTTAAAATTTATTTTTATACCCTTTCCCTAAAGACTTAGGCTCTGAAACCCTTGATATGACTGACTTTTTTTCAAAGTTTAAGAGGTTTGTTCTATTAACCTATTTATTTAACCATTCTAAAAGTAGCTTCCTCATCCTTAAAGATGGAATGAATAATGTTATTTCTTTACCATCTCTTATACCTGATCTCCATATCCACTGTACTAATTCAGATAAAGCAAATAAATCCTGATCAATTGCAATATTATATTTATTCTTAAAGTAACTATAAAGGATTGTATTAACGTATCTGTTTATTGTATAAGCTAAATGTTTCTTATGTTTAAATTCATTTGTAGCACGTGCATTGCAGGAAACAAAACCTTTTGTATATCCATTACCTTTTATTTTATTCTTATGTTCTGAATAGGTCGTCCACATTGCTTCATCACTTGATGACTTAACAATGTTGTTAAAGTAATTGAATACATTGTTCTTTACCTTCTTGATTGTATAAGGTGACTTATCTTTGTACCAGGTTGATGATAATGAATAATCTAACTGGCCTACAGCATTCAAGTTCCCTTCATAAATTTTAATCTTATTACGGATCATTTCCTTAACGTTGTTCTCAAAGTCTTTATTGTATTGAGTAAACCGGTATTCTCCATCTACATAGGATGAGACATATTTTTCATAAGCAATATTATTTACATCATAATAATACCTTTGTATCTGAGCATCAAACATGTAAGTTAATATGTAAACCTCTTTAAACAATTTGAATACCTCAGCTGGAAAGTTCCAAATCAATATACTGTCTTTAAAATACACAAGATTATTGTTCAATGCCATATCTCTAATGTCATTGTAACGTGTCTCATAATCCCTTTTATCTTCGTTCCATTTAACAAATCCATCTTCAACATAGATAAGATTAGAATCAAATAGTGTTGTAAGATCATGTGTCTTCACTTGTAGCTGCTCAACTACTTCCATAACCTCGTCTAATATTAAAGTGTAGTTACCTGAAAGGATCAGCTCTTTTGTTTCATCGTTTGCATTCTTAAATAAGTTATGAGTTGCAACAATGTTTTTATTCTGTGATAAGAGTTCATGAAGTGATTCAAATTTATATTGAGTCTTAACCCCTTTTGTTCTTACTTTAGGTTCATACATTTGTCTGTTGGTTACGCTTTTCTTTATCCGCTCAACCTCATTAAGATAAGGTGTGACAAATATAAAGTTATCTTCTGGGTTAGCGTTGTTCATGTAGTTAATAGCTGCTGATGTCTTACCAGATCCCATTATGGAATCAACTACTTTAACTATATTCATTCAGCATCTCCTTTTCATTTAATTAAAATAAAGGAACGATAAATGTTTACCGCTCCTTATTTACAGTTTGATATTTAACTGGTGTGTTCAAGGTTCATGGTGTTTAACTTTGCTTATCTCTTCTCTGTACTCTAAAAGGTCTGAATCAATTCTGTCAGTTGTTCTCTTGATGGAGTCAATATCTTTCTTGAGCATTTCTAATTCCTTAGCAAGCTGCCGAATAGCATCCAGGAATTTTTTCTCCACTCATCTCACCTCAATGATTTAATTATACCATGAGGCCTGTGTGATTAGCGTGACTTGTTACTCAGTTTAGCAAATACAAATAAGATGATCCATAACAGTATGGCAATGATACATGTGACTACGAATATTGTGTTGATTAGTGTTTGTGCTTCGCTGCTGAAGTAATCTTTGATGAGTTGAAACATTAAGAATAAGCCAATGAATGTAATGTGAGCAAACCATAGTGAGTATCGTTTCATGTTTACAATGTGCTTGATCATGTTATAATATGGGTAGGAACTAAAGGAGAAGTTCATTCCCCTTTAGCTTAGCTCTCATCGGCGTATACGTTGGCGTTGTCTCTTTGGTCGGAGCCGCTTGCGTTTACGCTTTTTCTTTTTGCTTGTCCCATTCTTTAGGTTTCTTATCTTCTCAACTATTGTTAGACAGTTGATTGTTAGAACCGTTAAAGATATGAGGAAAGCAACTAAGATACCCACTTTCTCAAGCACTATGTACACCTCCTTTCCTATGACTCTATTATAACATAATTAACCGATATAGTCATTTTATTTTTATTCTAATTAATTATATTTTGTTGGTGATTGTAATGATGATTAAATTGGTCTGTGTGCTTATTTAGCTGTTGGGATAGCAATGATATTGGGATGAATATAGGATGGATTAGAAAGGCGTTATATTGATTCTGAGAGCGTGTGAGTGTGATTAGGTGGAATTTGAATTATGAGTGTTGTGTATATGAGTTTAGCATGTGTGAAGAGTGATAAGCGAAGGATATATGATTATATAAGGTATGGTTATGTATAGTGATGAGTATAAGTATAAAATAAATATGTCTTCGATTCCCTCAGATTCGTTATAAATACGATTATCTTTAATGAACGGTTATTCATTTTTAAATTGCAATCAATTTATTTTTTTAAAATTTATTCTTGTGTTTGGACTGGAATTATGTTATCGCTATGTTTAATAAACAGGATTAAGGAATTCCCTACATAAGGTATATTATATGGGGTTTTCACTGCCAGTATCTGGGGGTATATTTACATCTAATGGTAAAATAAGAGGAACAAATGTGCCCATAGCACTTCCATTTCCACACCCTATCCAAATTTACATTTTCCCAATTCCACATTAAATCGTCCTTTTTCACATCGTAATCGCTATCGTAAAAATCTATATTATCAATGTTTTTCACTCTTCAAATTTCTCCTTTTTCATCAATTTCTCCTTAAAACGACTTCTTTCCCCTACTCTCACTTACGTTTTACGATCGTTTGCCCCCTATTCACTAATTAAAGTATCAAATATCCTTATGTTTACTGTCTTTTTTAGCCCTTTATAAATTTTTACGATAAGCATGTTTTTCGTGCAAATAACATTACGATATGCAAACCAAATCCAAAATAAAAAAGGTGATCTTAATTCGATCACCACCTTTTCTTGTGTCTATTCCCACTTTTCATCATCTGATATCCATTTATTTGCCCGTAAATCCAATGATTTATAATGATCATGAATAACAAAGTATGAAGGCAAGTTCATTTTATGACCTTGAGCTGCTTTCCAACACTCATAAAACCACTCTGTGAATGCTTTATGTTCTTCCCTTTCTATTTCAATATCGTTGTTTTCATAAAACTCATCAAATTCCTTTTTATTCTCCCTAGATAGTTGAAAATATTTAATATCAGGTATAACTTGAGTGCTCCCTGAAAAAATTGTTTTGTCTTCTCCTTCATAAAACACTTCACTTGCCTCTTTATCCATTGAAAACATTCTTATTGATATCTCAAATCTTGTTGGATCAATAAAGGCCATGTAGTCCACTAAATCAATATCAATATAAAAATTGTAGTTGATTGTTTTTTTGATTTCCCTTGTTAATAAAGCTGTGTGTTGGCCGAGATTTTGCTTAACTGTTTTGATATAGTCTTCCAGTGAGAACATTTAATTACCCCTTTTTCTTATTTGTTTGCTTAATAAAGTAGTAAACCACCCATCCAATTATGATGACAGACAGCCCCCAATACTTTTGCTCAGTTGGAAGCATGTAAGATATTAAAATAGCTAAGACTAGTGACGGCAACATAATCATGTAGTATTTCTTTCTATTTTTCATAATCTTCTTCCCCTTTTTATTAATAAACTTAATACGCTTATTTCGCCTATTAGTTTCGATAATACATCTCGAAATTAAAAATTTTTGAAATTAATGTTTACAAGAATAAAAATAAAATATATAATCAAGTCACCTGCTAAACACAGGGATTTTTATTAGTTTTATTTAGAATAAAAATAATATTACTTATGGAGGTGATTAAATGAAAAAACAGTATATGTTTAGTAACTTAATTGGTTTTCTTGAAACTAAAGTTATTAATGAAACAGCAACACCAGAAGAAGAAAACCTTTATCAAGACTATTTGTGGTACGGAACAGTTAATAAAAAAAGTCATACATACAGAAATTTAGTGTCTCAATATTTAAATAGTAGTTATTAAGGATAAAAATAAAATAGTTTATTAATTTACAAGGGGAGAATTTATTGAAAGGAAAAAAAGACGGTCTAAATAAGCAAGTACATATTTACAGTATTGATACTTCTGCTTTTTATAATGATCAAGAAAACAAATTACATAACAAGATTTTAAAATCCATTAGGTACAGAGATCATCTTAAAAAACTCGAAAATATTGATAAAAAACATAAGAAGTACATAACGCAAAGGATTATTTCCTTAAAAGAAAATCTTTATAACGCCTTTAACAATCATAATCAAATAAGAACCCTTAGAACAGATTCCCTGAAAGATAATAATGTGATTGCATTATTTGATTCAGTCTTAACACGGGCATTGGGAATCAAAGAAAACACACTCTCTGAAGAGATTATTGTCGTCCAAACTTATCATTTTCAAATTTTAAGGGACATTATAGATAAAGGATTCATACATAACAATGAGAAATACGTTTATTTCACTAGCAGTGCCGGTCAAATACGAACCAAAAAGTCTTGTTTTATCAAGCAAAGCACCTTAGATAAGTATCAAAATGCTTTAACTTGTGGTCTTAGTGTGGAGCATATCAATGCTCAAGGTGGAAGCAGCATAAACAAATGGAATAGCTACATGGCCTTATCGAATAGCGCCAGCAGTCCATGGGAAATTGATATTGATAAAGCAATTGTCGTAAATGACTTAGAAACAAACGTTTCCAGCCTGGTTGATTATATTGACCGTGATACATATGAAATCACTCGTAAAGTTATGGATATTCCTATAGAACATACAGATGGTTGCGGAATGATGCTTCCCAGTTTGAGCCAGAAAAGCTTTATGGTCAGATTACCTTGGGTTAAGGGTCTCCTAGTTCCATTTGATTTTAGAAAGTTTGCTGAAAAACACAGTTCATTTATAGTTAAGGACGTCTACGGTAAAGAATGGGACATTATTAAAGATGATATCCAAATAATTTTTACGAAAAGCCAGTTTAAGATGTGGAAGTACTATAATTCTTGGGATGATTATCGCTCTAAATTTAAAAAGTATGGATGTTTAGGAGCTAAATTAAATGAAGAAGATCCATCTGTTGAGGGAAAACTGACTTACCAGATGCTACAAACACTCACTGATATCACAGATGAGGAATTGAAACAAATCAGCTCAAAGACTGTTAGTGAGATTACTCAATTAGGCACTGATAAAGAAACAATGATGAAAGTTTTGGGGGCTACCGAGAAAAATAAAAATAAGACAAGCCTTCAAGAAGCTCTACTAATATATCCTGAGCTGCTAAATGATGATCACACCAAAGAAATCATTAAGAATAAGAAGAGGAGTATGATTAAGGACGCCAAATCAGGAAAATTACTTGTCAGTGACGCTCGTTATACGTATTTGTGCCCAGATCTATATGCTTTTTGTGAAAGACTGTTTCTTGGAATTGAGAATCCAAAAGGACTTCTTACCGGCAGCAATGTTTATTGTTCTTTATATGATGAAGGACACATTGATATCCTCCGCTCCCCTCATCTATTCAGAGAGCATGGTGTTAGGTGGAACAAAAAAGATGAGGAATATGAAAAGTGGTTCATTACGCCAGGTGTTTATACCAGCATTCATGATCCGATATCGAAACTGCTGCAGTTTGATAACGACGGGGATAAGGCCTTAATTATTTCTGATGAGCTAATCGTCAATATTGCCAAGCGTAATATGGAGAACATCGTTCCTTTGTATTATGAAATGTCTGTAGCCCAGAAACAAGAGATTAATAGCAGAAACATCTATGAAGCACTAACTCTTGCTTATGGGATCAATATCGGGGAGTACAGTAACAATATTACTAAGATATGGAACAGCGACAATATAAATCTGGACGTGATCAAATGGCTATGTATGGAAAATAACTTTACTATCGATTTTGCAAAAACCTTATTCATGCCTACCCGTCCTGATCATGTTGATGAAAAAATCAAAGATTACATAAAAAATAAAGTCCCCTACTTCTTCATCTATGCAAAGGATAAAGAAGAACATAGCGTTGAGTTACTTAATGAGAGCACAGTAAATAAGTTAGACTCCATTATCCCTTCTGACCGAATTAATTTCGTAGCTGTTGCAGGAAAGTTCGATTATCGTTTCCTGCTCAAGAACAAGGAGATTAAGTTGGACGAGACAATTATTAGTGAATACAAACGATTAGACCAGAACAAGAAATGGCTTATGAATGATGAAGACATTAAGCCTGGGCAAAAACATTATGTCTATAAGATCATTAAAGACAGATTGTTGAAAAGCCATAATGATAAGCAATATGTTACTGATGTTTTAGTTAAGTATCTATATAAAAAGAAGAGTAAGTTCAAATCGACTTTGTGGGAATGTTTCGGTGCTTGTATATTGAACAGTCTAATACACAACCTGAAAACATTAAGAATTTGTGGAGATTGTAAAACGCTATTTAGGGCTAAAACAAGTAAGAAACTTTTCTGTGGAAAATGTACAGTTAAAAGGAATAAACAAAAAACAAAAGAACGAGTCAGTAGGTTTAGAAGTCAAAAGGTGTAACGGTAATAAAAGTGCTTTGAGCCTTACTCCCCCAAGGGGTACAGCGATTTCACCGGAAAAACTTCAACAAAAAAGTGCCTTTATCCCTTGGTGCTACTGGGTTGAGAGCACTTTTGGTGATAATCGTCATAAGGGAGACAGAAAGCTAATTTCCACATAAAAGGGCTAGTACGTTTCCCCCCGTCTATATAAAAGACAATCTTTATTGTTCATTTAGAATAAATTTAAATTCACTTAGGAGGAAATTGATTATGAATAAAACAGAACTAATCGCTAAAGTGGCAGAAAAACAAGGGGTATCTAAAAAAGAAGGAGCTCCCAGTGTCGAAAAAGTCTTTGACACTATTTTAGAGGCATTAAAAAGTGGAGAAAAAGTAAGTATTCCTGGTTTCGGAACATTTGAAGTTCGTGAACGTGCAGCTCGCAAAGGGAGAAATCCCCAGACAGGAGAGGAAATTGATATTCCGGCTACAAAAGCACCTGCATTTAAGCCGGCAAAAGCACTTAAAGACGCAGTCAAAGCTAAATAATCAGTTAATGAGGACGACAGGAAAGGCCTCCTGCACGCTTCGTCACAAAGAGCTTATGCTCCTAAAAGTGGCAGAGTTAGAAATTATGGAGGGAATTGTCGACCTCCCCTCTTTTCATCTTCATCTCCGGGTTAATTAATTAGAGTTGTTAATTGCCAACATGGGGGTGTTGTCAATTAACAAGTTGATTACTGATATATGGGATATCAGTTCTCCACTAATGTTCATTTATGGAGGCACAGACTAATTTGAATGAACATTAGTGGAGATTCCTCTCCTGTGTGTGGACTAGCTTTTCTTGATTAAACAATATCTACTCCCCTATTTTCTGTATCATTCTGACACAAACTGCGGTTGGTCATTGCAGTTAGTCGGATAATAGTCATTTATGAGGGTGCGAGGTTAACTCGGATGTCTGTATCTAAAGGAGACAGGTAAATGACTATTATCGGGCTAAACATGTCGGTAAGACCTAGGCTACTCAAGCTGTTTATGTAGGGTGAATCCCATCACAGTCTTACTATGGGTGACATGAAGTCTGAATATTAATTGCGGTGTACTGCTTCGGCTTACACTTAGGTATGGCAGATGCGTCTTCCTTACCTTAAATTTCACTTAGCAACATATTCGCTATTTATTCACTACTTCTCCTTCATTCTGAATGGAGACTTATCTTTCCCATGCACATACCTCCTTACACGGGTCAGAGAAAACTGTGCAAAATAAGAGACTGGCGATCTACACGCATTGTATGTAGATAAGGTGTGTGACCTGACAAGAAAAGACAGGAATGTCTCTGAAGAGGGTTATATGGGTCTTACCTTTTCGATTGTTTTGATTATAACTAAGGATAAAATTTGTTTTATTGGCAATTTATTTAAGAATCTATTAGAATATAAAAGATGTATGTCTAAAGGAGAAGATAATAAATGTCAAAAATCGCTTTATTTGAAGCTTTACCTTTAAGAAATGCAATCTCAAAACGTATTCAGGAACTTTTACAGGAACGAGATAGTGTTGCATATGTTGAACATGATAAGGATGAAAAATATACAAAACCAACAAAAACTGTAGACCAAATCACAGCTGAGCTAGAATCGACTAAAAAAGATTATCGTGAATTGGTAGTACTAATCGCTAAAGCCAACCTGGATGCAAAAGTTTTGTGGGATGAAAAGGAATTATCGATCACAGAAGCGCTTGAATTAGCACAGCAACTTAGAGGTGAAGCGAATAAACTCAAAAGTTACGGTCGTTCTCAGAAAACTGAACGAGTAAATTCTTATTCTGATGTTATTAGTTATCGTGAAGCCTTGTTTGATCCTGATAAGATGCAAACTAAAGGATTAAAGTTAGAAAGAATGGCTAATCGTCTTTCAAACTCTATTGAAAAAGCTAATCATAATTATGAAATTGAGTTTGAAGCTGCAGATAAGTATCTATAAAAGCTAAGGTTTTAACTTAGCTATGAGGGTAAAATCACTTTTATCTTGATAGCTGGGTGTAAAACTGCCCAGCTTGGACAACAGAGAAGTAGAAAGCCGCTTTAGTTTAGAGCGTATCTAAACTGTAATACCAAAACTCATTTATTTCCTAGGTTGGAGACGGATTACGTTTTACAGCTTACGAATTACGAGATTTACGAGTTTACGGACGCAAACCTTTATTAGTGATATTTTAATCAAAAATATACTCTGTTCTCTGTTGTTCCAATAATTTAACTCATGTGCCAAGCTGTACAAGGAGTTCCTGAAGACGTCATTATGACGTCTTTTGTTATTTTCAGATTTCTCTGTCGATCCGAAGGCTTGCGTTCCTACGTGAGTTACTGATGTAGGTGAGAGGGGGAAGAAAATAACTGGAACAATAGAATTTAAAAGTCATTTACTCTTTTTTAGCTTTTACTTTGTCATAACCAAACATATAGCCAAAAGCTATCAATGCTGCCCCACCAAAACGAAGATATTGGTGATATTCAAAATCTTTAAAAACAGTAACCGCTCCAACTATCAACAAAACACCTATTATAATAAAGGCATTCAAAACTTTGTCTATCAAAAAAACACTCCTTTTTCAAATTCATCTACAGTTCATTATACCTATTGTGGATTATTTAGCACACGGAGCAGTTCTTGATAACTCAAATAGGTCTGTAATACATATGTACGCAAGTTTTCAATAATCTCCTTCGGGCGTTTCCCCAACGCCTATCCGACTTATCCTTCATCTCCTTTATATCCCCTTCTCGGACGTTACCGATGCTTCGGATCATCGGGCTTCCGAAGGAGTTTATTGTATGTAAATAGAAAACTATTGGAGGAATTTAAATGGCAAGCAAAAAAGTACATCAAATTAATGTTAAAGGCTTTTTCGATATGGACGTAATGGAAGTTACTGAACAAACTAAAGAAGCTGAATACACATATGACTTCAAAGAAATTCTCTCAGAGTTTAATGGAAAGAATGTTTCAATTACTGTAAAAGAAGAAAATGAACTTCCTGTTAAAGACGTTGAGTAAGGAGATGATTGACTGAATGATCGATCCTATTCAAACTAAGCGTCACTCAGATGAAAACCTTAAAGAATGGAAAATAAGAATCTGCTCTAATAAAGACATTTATAATCTAAACTGGGAAGAAATCAAAGAGTTAATAAACAAAGAAACCGGCGAATCTAAAGGTGAATCAGCTTATAGAAAATGGTTCAACAACTTCATTGAGGGGGTTGAATACCAAAAAGAAAAGTCAGCTGAATCAAACTCTTCTCTCCTTAAACTGGAAATGAAAAAGGTTGAAATCATGGAAGAGAGAAAGAAGCTTCAAGCTGTAAAGCATGAAATACATAAAAGCACACGTGTCAAAGGACGAACAGAGCTTCTATATGAAAATGTAACTGAAGCAATTGAGAAAATAGGCACTCTCGCTCCCCCTTCCTTCTATCCATTGAAAAGAAGCGAAAGAAAAAGAGCTGCAGTTCTAGGATTTGGAGATGAACATTTCGGGAAGCAATTTAAAAGCAACAACAATGAATACAACGAACAGATATATCTGCAGCGTATGAATCAAATTCTTTCTGAAACTGTTGAGTACATTCACAAAGAAAATTTAGATGAGATGGTCGTGTTAAATGGTGCTGATAGTGTTGAAGGTATGGCATTGCGCGTATCGCAATTAACTGCCCTTCAGTACGGTTTTATTGACCAGGTAATTAAATATTCTAGGTACAAAGCTGAATGGCTGCTAGAACTTTCTAAGTACGTCAAAATTAAGTACATACATATCCCTTCTGCAAATCATACTGAACTAAGATTACATAATACAAATCGCTCGGAAATGCCTAAGGAAGATGTAGAGCGTATTATAGCTACTTATATCCATGACGTACTCAAAGACAATGAGCGAATTGAAGTTCCTTTATACGACGAAGGAATTGTGGATTTTAAATTACTTGAATTTGTAATTGTCGCATGTCACGGACACCAGATTAAAAACAAGAAGAATGCCATTCGTGACATCTCACAGATGAAACGAAAATTCTACGATTACATGTACATCTCCCACTTCCACCACGGAAACATGCTCACTGTAGGTGAAGCAGCCACTCATAATATCCAAGTTATACAACTCCCTTCTGTAATGGGTTCCGATGAATACAGTGACAGCTTAATGACAGGTGCCAAAGCTGGAGCAAACCTATCAATTTATGAGTCTGGTAAAGGTCGTACAATTCAGTATGATTACATATTGAATTAATTTAATAGGGAGTAAAACTAAATGAAGACAAAAAGTTTTATTAACAAATTAAGTGGTCATTGGGTTAATTTCTCAGATGAGTTTAAAACGGAGCTTTTCATAATTATTGCTGGTTAATTCCTACAACTGAGCCTAATCGAAGTGTTAGGACATTATTTTTTCAACTAAGGGAGCCTCGATGTAGGCTCCTATAAACTTTGTTTAAAACTTTAATTTTATCCAGATATTAATCAAAAAGAGGGTGATTATCCCCTCTTTTTGATTAATATTTCTTTACTAAGATGACCCATGAGGAAAAAAGTGTAATGAGAGTAAGTGCTATTAAGGTGCTGACTACTTCAAACACTGATAATGTTATAACATTCAAGTAAGTGCCGTACAAAATTACAACCAGATAAATAAGCAGAGCATTGAATGAAAATTTCATTCCTTTTTGCTTTATAAATTTTACTCTTTCATCATTGTGTTTGAACTGAGGATAGATGTACCCTCTTGCAAAGCATATAAATGCTGCAGTTCCGTACATTAATATTTCTAAATACGATAAAGAGTTCGTCGCTATTCTAAAAAAAGCGATTACGCCTAATAGCATCAAGAACAAAACTCCAAGCAAATAAAAGTTCCTTTGAGAAGTCATGATTATCCCCCTATATAAAAAATGATCAGTCCTCTTCCAGCAGAAAAATTTGCTCAACAATTGTATTGAATATCTTTGCAATACGTAATGCCAAGGGTAACGAGGGGTTGTATTTACCTTTCTCAATTGAAATAATTGTTTGTCTGCTTACATTTAGCAATTCCGCAAGTTTATCTTGGGAATATCCATATTTTTTTCTGAATTCCATTACCCGATTTTTCAAAAGCATTCCCCCTTATAATTTAATTGTAACGTAAAGCTCCCTCAACGTAAAGTTTACTTTACATTATAGACAAGCACCTTTTTAGAACGCCCAGCGATGATTGTGGTACTCCCCTTCCGCTCTATTACTGGGCGTTTCATAAAATGTGTTTACATCAACTTTATGGAGGTGAAATATGTCTGCAGAAAAAATAAAATGCTCATGCTGCGGCAAAGAACAAAATGCCAATCAATATTATATCTCGGAATCTCCTTTCAATTCTGCAACCGGCAAGCTGTCAGTATGTAAAAGCTGTCTCCAAAATGAATTCCAAAAAGACAAAGATAACTTAAAGAATGTGCAAAACATCTTGAGAATGATTGATCGTCCATTTGTTTACGACTTATGGGTTTCCGCTGTTAATGAATCAGAGTCCAAGAAAAAATCAGCTGGAAATGTGTTAGGTACGTATATGAAAAATATCGGAATGAAAGATTACAAGTCAAAAACTTGGGCAGACAGTGAATTTGACTTTGAAGAAGAACAAGAATACACAACACAACTGTTACTAGCTAAAACTACAGAAGATATATCTAAGGAAGACATAGATGAATTAATGCAATTTTGGGGTCGTGGTCTTGATGTTGAGGATTACATTTGGCTTCAGAATGAGTACATTGACTTCACAAATAGGTATGAATGTGATTCTAAAGGAATGGAACTTCTTATAAATGAAATATGTTTGACTCGGCTAGATATCCGTAAACGGCGTGAAAATGGTGAAAAAGTCGATCAGCAGCAAAAAACTCTTCAAGATTTACTTGGATCAAGTAATTTAAAACCAGTTCAAGAAACTGGAGCAAGTGGAGTTGAACAAGAGTCTTTTGGCACTCTGATCAAAAAATATGAGAATGAGAGACCTATTCCTGAACCAGAGCCTAGGTGGAAAGATCCTGATAAAATCGGGAAATACATTAAGGTATTTTTCCTTGGACATCTATCCCGAATGCTTGGTTTGAAGAATCAATATTCAGAGGAATACTGGGAAGAAATGAATAAGCACACTGTTGAAGAACCTGTTGCAGAAGAAGAGGATCGAGAAAATGACCTCACATAAAAATTTTACAACAGATCGCAACAAGCACAGCCGAGGAATCAATATCTTTAAAAAGGGAAACAACTTTAAAAAGAAATCAAAATCTGAACGATTAATGGATGGTATCGGTGCATGGACTTCGTTCTATAGAGCAAACCCACATCGTTTTGTAAAAGAATACTTGGGTATTACACTTAAATTGTTTCAATGTATTTTAATTTACATGATGGTACATAACCATTATTTAATGTACCTGGCCAGTCGTGGTCAGGGTAAAACTTGGTTAACATCTGTATACTGCTGTGTGCAAGCCATACTTTTCCCAGGTACTAAAATAGTTATCGCATCGGGCACAAAGGGACAAGCTCGTGAAGTCATAGAGAAAATTGATGACTTACGCAAAGAATCACCTAATTTAAGGCGAGAAATTGAAGATTTAAAAACCTCAACAAATGATGCTAAAGTGGAGTTTCATAATGGTAGTTGGATTAAAATCGTAGCCTCGAATGATGGCGCCCGCTCCAAACGTGCAAACCTCCTTATTGTAGATGAATTCAGAATGGTTGATTTTGAAATCATCAGTAAAGTACTTCGAAAATTCCTGACAGCTCCCCGTTCTCCTAAATATCTCGAAAAAGAAGAATACGCTCATCTAAAAGAACGAAACAAAGAAATTTACTTGTCATCCTGCTGGTATAAGGTTCATTGGTCATTTAACAGATTCATAACTTACTACAATGCCATGATGAAAGGATCAAAATACTTTGTGTGTGGTCTCCCTTATCAGATCGCAATTAAAGAAGGCCTTTTGGATAAAGATCAAGTTAGAGATGAAATGGCCGAAGAAGACTTCGATCCTATTGGTTGGTCCATGGAAATGGAAGCTCTCTGGTTTGGTGAATCTGAAAAAGCTTATTTTAAATTTGAAGACATTGAAAAGAACCGCAAGCTCGCTTCTCCCCTCTTCCCTCCTGAATATTACAGTCTGATCAAGGATTCTAAATTCAAATATGAAGGCAAGAAACCAGGAGAAATTAGGCTGGTAAGCAACGATATCGCTGGAATGGCGGGTAAGGATAATGACGCCAGTGTTTACACTGTATTCAGACTGATCCCAAACTCCAATGGATATGATCGTCATATTGTATACATGGAGAGCATCGTAGGCGGTCACACAGGAACTCAAGCAACAAGAATTCGACAAATATACGAAGATTATGATTGTGATTATATTGTATTGGATACTCAGAGTATCGGACTAGGTGTGTATGATGCATTATGCCAGCCTCTATATGATAAAGAACGTGCAAAAGAATATGAGCCATTTTCATGTATTAACGATGAAAGAATGGCTGAGCGTTGTACTTATCAAAATGCTGAAAAAGTAATTTATAGCATTAAAGGCAATGCACAATTGAACAGCGAAATTGCTGTATTACTCAAAGATGGATTCAAACGAGGGAAAATCAAAATTCCTATCAACGAAAATGAAGGAAAAGAATATCTGAAAAGATTTAAAGGCTATGAAGGGCTATCTCCTGAAATTAAAGGAAAATTCCTTTCAAGCTATGCTCAGATTACCCTTCTGATAAATGAAATGATCAACTTGGAAGCTGAATATAGCGATAACGGACAAGTTAAGCTTAAAGAGCCAAAGAGTAAACGAAAAGACAGATATAGCTCAGTGGCTTATGGCAACTATATTGCTACTGTATTAGAAAGACAGTTAAACAAACAAACTGAATATGACGTTGAAGATGAACTAGTCTATTTTTAAAAGAAATGAGGTGAAACATGGTAACCTTAAATAAAGTTGACATTGAGTCTGAAGAGTATAAGCAAATGCTGAATGACTATTCAACTTATACTTCTACATTTGCTTCCGGCTTTATCTCAAATATGTTTTCCAATGGCATTGTTACAGAAATTGAAACCGAACAATTAAAGAATTATTTTTCTAACCCCGATAAATTTCAAAAAGAAATTGAAGATCTTGCTGAGTATTTTTACATTTCGACTGCAGAGATTCACCAATTGTTTGAATTGATTGAAGCCCTCCCTACCCTCAACTATAAAATTGACTCCTTTAATAAAGTTAAGTCTTCAGATAAGCACATTTCTCTTTTGAATAAATCCTTACATAAGGTCAAACATAAAAGACTTACTAGGGATCTGTTAAAACAGGTAGCTACAGCTGGCACTCTTGTTGGTATATGGCTTGGGGATGCTAAGAGCCCCTATCCGTTTATTTTTGATGAGATTAAATATGTATTCCCCTCCTTTAGAAGAAATGGAGACTGGGTATGTGTAGTTGACATGGAGATGTTCACTAAGTATAAAGATGATCACAGAAATGAATTGTTAAAAAGCCTCTCCCCTTATATTAAACAGAGCGATTATGAAAACTTCATTAAAGATCGAGAGAAATATCGATATAAGGAACTGCCACAAGAAAGAACTTTTCCACTACGCACAGGAACTCTAAAAAGAAATCAAGGATTGGGAACATCTTGGGTTACCCCAGGCCTATATGATGTTCTTCATAAAAAGAAGCTTAAGGATGTTGAAAGATCCATCGCAAATAAAATCATTAACGCTGTTGCAGTTCTAACGATTGGAACAGATAAAGGTAATGGCGAATACACAAACATGAAGCTGCCTAAAGCAGTTAAACAAAAAATTCATGGTGGCGTTAAAACAGCTTTGGAAAAAAACCAAAAAGATGGAGTAACTGTAGTATCAATCCCTGACTTTGCTGATATCAATTTTCCAGATGTTAAAGCAGATGGATTGGATGGAGCAAAATTTGATCATATCAACAGCGACATTCAATCTGCTTACGGATTATCCGGCTCCCTTTTAAATGGTGATGGAGGTAACTATGCAACTTCGTCATTAAACTTGGATACATTTTATAAGCGTATTGGCGTTTTAATGGAGGATATTGAACAAGAGGTTTATCAAAAGTTATTCAACCTTGTTTTGCCTGCTGCCCAAAAAGACAATTACTATATGAATTACGATAAAGACAAGCCGCTCACTCTTAAAGAAAAAATGGACATCTTAATTAAATTAAACGATAAAGGTTGGTCTATTAAGCACGTAGTTGATAATTTAGCAGGAGTGTCTTGGGAAAGTTACCTTGAACAAACTCTATATGAAACTGAAGAGCTGAAACTCCAAGAAAAAATTAGACCTTATCAAACTTCATATACCTTCACTGGGAATGAAGCAGGTCGCCCAAATGAAGGAAATAAAAACAACGACAACACAGTGAAGTCAGCTACATCCAACGGTAATGACAATCCTATTTAAAACTTCACTTTTGAAGGGAGGTGAAATTATTTGACAAAGAAGCAAAAGAAAAAACTATGCCAACTTCAATTGAATGAGATTAAAACATCAGATGACCCAACAAAGTTGTCATGTAGCTTTGTCATTTTTGATTTCGATGTCTCTCACAATAACGCAGTAATTTCTAAGGATGTTGCTCTTGAAGCTGCTTCAACAATTATTAATAAACCGATTGTTGCAAAATATTACGAGGTTGATGAATTAAATACTTCTACAGATGCATTGGGAACTCATGAAGCTTATCTAGACACAGACAAGCACGGAGAACTTGAAGTAAAAAGAGATACTGCCCCAATCGGTGTCTTTACATCCGAGGGATACATAACTGAAATTGAAACCCCAGATGGTAAAAAAGAAGTATTGGCAGCAGATGCAATACTTTGGAGCTCTCGATTTAAAGATGCATGTGAACTTTTACTTGAATGGTATGGTAGAGGCATCAACATTAATACAAGTTGTGAAATCCTTTATTCAAATTACACTGTGCAAGATGGCATTGAACACCTACAGTCCCCCATCTATTTCGAAGGTCATGCAATTTTAAATTCAGAGAAACGTGGAGAGCATGACATTGTCCTCCCCGCCTATGATTCTTCCAAACTTCTAAGCTTTAATGAACTCCAACGATTTGAAAGATTAGTGGCTCAAGCAGCTACAAGACAAAATAATGAGGAAGGTGAAAAAATGAATAAGTTTAGAAAAGTGTTTGAATTGTCTCACTCTGACGTTCGGACACTTCTATATAGCCAATTAGATCCAACCCTTGATAAAGAATCAGATTCATTTATTGCAGATGTATATGATACGTATTTCATCGTAAACGTGTATAGCTGGTCAGATGAAAATAGCTATGACAAATACTTTAAGTTCAATTACACAAGAACAGGAGATATTGTTTCAATTGATTTTGACAGTAAAACCGAGGTATTCATGACGCGTAACTGGGAGGAAGTTGTTCCAGAACCTATTCAAATTCAACTTAACCAGAAAGATGAACAGATTAAAGATTTAACGAAACAAGTAAATCAAATCTATAAGAATAAGGCAGATATTGAACAGCAATTCAACACTGCCAGTGAAAAGCTTGTGCAATTAAATTCTGAAGTGGAACAATTGAAGCCTTATAAAGAAAAACACGAGAAAACTTTATTAGAGCAAAAACTAAGTGAGAAAAATGAATTCTATAAAGCGAAATTTGAAGCTTTAAATGCTGAGGAAAAATTCAGTACAGAAGAAGTACAAAACCTTATCCATGCTTCCATTAAACAAGGTGAAGAAGGAGAAAAAGCTGTATTACAACTTAACACAATGTTAGTTGATTTAGTTAGTGTTCCTGCTGAAACTAATACAACCATTAGAGAATTTTCTAGCAAACGGGAAAATTTAATCCCTAATGATGACTCTTTTGAATCACGCTTTTCACAATAAATTTTAAAATCGGAGGAATAAAATATGGCTACAAGATTACAAAAAGCCCTTACTGAAGTAGGGAATCATACTACTGGAAACTTGAATTCTTTAAAAATTAAAACAGTTGCTCACGGTGCAAAAGTAACTGGATCAGATATTGACAACTTTATGCTTGTTGAACTTGGATTTGATGCTGAGGGAAACCGTACAGCTTCGAAGTTATCAGATAAAACAAAAAAATCATATTTAATTGCATCTCCTGAAGCACGCTATCTTGGTGAATCAATGAGAGATTTTTATAACGGTGTAGGAGAGCATGCTCGAATTGTTATCCTTGAGCCAGCTTATACCCGTTTTGATGTTTCTGCATTTTCATTTAATACAGGAGTGACTGAGGTTAAACAAGGTCAAGTAGCTCACTTTGATATTGCTACTCAAAAGTATATTCTTAGTGATCCTGCTTCTCCTCATGAGGATTATACTGATTCTTCTGCTAAGTTCCTCGTTGTAAATAATGAAGATGACCTTGTTTACACAATGGGACAAAAACTTGTTCGCCTTGAAGTAATCGAGGCCTAATACATAACAAATAAATTTCAATAAAAGGAGTATTTTAAATGAAATTAGATACTGTGAAAATCAAAGGCTTGTTTAGCCGTGTATTAAATAACAAAATGGACGGTACAGACCAAGCTGATATCCAAACTTACATTAAGAAAGTGTTTGGTGATGGCGGTACTACACCTGACCCTTCCATGCTCCATCAATTTAATAACCTTGTCGTTGAACAAGCTGATGAAATTGCGAAACCAAAAGTAACACAGCTCCTCTCCCTTCTGGCCAATGTCCAACAAGAAAAACGAGGTAATATTAAAGAAATTAAAATTCCAAAAAAGAATAAAGCAAAAGTCATTTGGTCTGCTACAGGCTCTGGTGTTGATTTAGTTCGTGTTGAAGGGCAAGAAACAGTTCCTGCTGTTCCGAAAACTATGTCAACAGGTTTCTATTATGAACCCCTAGATCTGGTAACAGATTCAATTGTTTACTTCAATAAATTGGTGAATGATATTGCAGATGCTAAAGTCCGCTTGTACCTCGATAAAATTCATCAATTAACTGCAAGCGCAATTACAGCTGGTAAAATCCCTGCAAAAAATGTTCAAACAGGCTCAAACCTTACTCTTCAACAATACAACAAAGTAGCTTCGGTGCTTCAACGTTATGGTGGAAAACCAATCTTCGTCGCTGACACTCTTCTCATTGACTACTTTGCATTCCAACAAGGAACAGACTCTACGTTTAAGAACTTCTTAACAGAAGAAGTTAAAGGAGAACTCCTCACTGCCCTAAATCCAACTACAATCGGCAGAACAACTGCTGTTAACCTTACTAACCCATTTACAGATGATACAAATAGTAAAGTCGAACTTCCTGTCAACAAAGGTTATATGTTTGCAGGTGGAGTTTCACAGAAACCATTTTCTGTTGTTGAGTATGGTGGACTACGTCAATTGACAGAACAAGACATCGAAGATGAAAGAATCAAAATGAAAATTGTTCAAGATGCTTCTGTTAACCTTCTTTTTGGAGAAGCAATCGGAATTATTGAAGAACAAGCTGCAGTATCTATCTAAATCAAAATATAAGGATTTTTTAGGAGGATATAAAATTGACTGAAAAAATTAAGTTAGCACGATACAGAAGTACATCTTATTTTGTTGGGTATACCGGCGATGGTGGACATAAACAATACACTTGGGCTGGTAGTAAAAATGGTAAGGCTGATATTAAAGAAGTTCCAAAAGAAGTTGTTGAATGGCTCACAATGAACAGCGTTTGTTTCGATAAAGGTGAATTAGTTATTGTTGAAGATAATGAGACAACCAAAGAAATTAAAGATTCTATTGTTGAGTCGGAGGCTTATGAAAATAACATCCATACCAAAGAAGAAATTGAAAAGATGATTAAATCGGGAAATATTGCTCAACTAAAAAATAAGCTCGATAAAATCACAGTGGATTCTGAGAAGCAATTTATTATTGACGTTGCTTCAGAATTTAGCGATGACATTGCTGCAGGCAAATTAAAAGTTTTGGCTGATTGGATGGGAGTCGCTGATCCTTCCCTTCTCTTTGACTAAGAGGAGGGATTTTTATGACATCTTATGATCAAATATGGGAAACCTTTTTAAACAACTGCGAGACGTCCGATTTTGATGTTCCTCAAGAAGAAGAGGACATTTATAAATCAATTCGAAATGCAATCCTTCATTTCAATAACAGGCTCAGAGACAATTTAAGAGCTGATGATTCAACAGAAACTGTAAATAGGGAATTATCGGAGGATGATCTTCTTATTCTTGCACATTTCTTGAGATACATCTTTTTGCTAAATAAAAAGACATTGTTTGAGAATACGTGGCAGCCATTCACTAATGACGTGGGGATTAAAAACTTTGGCACACAAATCAATTCCCTTAAACAAAGTGTAATGGATCAGAAAAACGAAATTGAGCGCTTGATATTGAACGCTGCGGTGGATTATCTATGAGTACAATTAAAGTTAAATCAGCACATAAAGATGGACAAATAAAGCTTGAGGACTTAGATGTTGTTTGCAATAAACTGTGTAAGAAAAACAATTCAGTCCTCTTCAAATTGGAGAAATACCTTAATAAAAAGCTGCTAAGTGATCCTGAACTCACAGAAATCAGGGACACTATTTTAACAGTAAGTGGTGAATTAAGCAGACTTAGGGATAACTTAGTAACAGACGGTGATTCGAATGAAGGACTACAGTAATTACCATAAGGTTAACATTAATAATAAACTTCTTCATGATGGTAAGCTTATTTTCCAACAAGGCCTTAAGGGGTTTGAATCTGAAAAAGTCACAATTGATGGAATCGAAAAAACAGTAATGATAACCTCTAAGTACTCTAGTGGCGATGGTTCTGCAAGATATATATTAGGTGAAATTGCTGACATTTATCGTGGCGGAGTTGTTAAGTTTAATGATGAAACATGGCTCGTCACCTCCCACCCTCTCAGTAATAAGATTTACAAAAAGGCTGAGATAAAAATATGTGGAACATCATTTTTTCTTACTTCAGAAGACAAGCTAATCGATACTGGCAAAATTAACGAAATCACTGGTAAGCCAATTTATGAAAAAGTGCCTGGTGAAAAAACTGAAGTCCCCTGCATATTCGAAAGGACAACTTCAATAAAAGGCACTGAATTGGCGGTAAATCTTCCAGATGGGCAAGCAAACATTACAATTCCTTATCTTGTTCATAAAAAATTGAAAATTGGACTTATTCTCACCTTCTTTGGCGAAGATTATCAAGTCGATGATATAGACTATTCTAAAGTTTATGGAGACCACGGAACAATAAGATTGGTTGCCAAAAAGAAAGTTGGTGAAAAGACATGAGCATGACTGTTGAACAGATGACAAAAGTCTTCCGATTAGTTATGGATGATGTTGAACTGAATCGGCTCTTGTATTACAAAACTGATCCTCTCTCCCCTTCTCATCCAGATGTTCAATCACTCGAAAATTATTATGACTCCACAAATGACTCTCCCGCTATAATCAATACCATATTCAAGCGAGCACCTAAAACAGATGATCTATCGAATTCACCTTTATGTAGAATGTGTGTTTATTTAGGGAACGCACTGCCTAAGCCGACAAACCAAAGCTTTATGTTGTTTAATCAAGAATTGATGATCGATGTATACACACACATTAATACATTTGAGATATCTGAGTATCGAAGTTTGAAAATCATCGACAGGGTTTCAAAATTATTTTTCAATAAAAATATTGCTGGTTTTGGTGTAACAGTAGATTATAGACGGTTGCTTATTAGTAATCCTCCTGACGGATACCTGGGCTACAAGATGATCTTTACTTTTGGAGCAAGCAAATGAATGAGTTAAAGGATTTCTTTTTCTTGGGAAAACCGATCCAGACTGAAATAGGTGAGATTGATTTCATCCGCTTAAAAGATTATCCTCTCTACACCAAAGAACTAAGCATGTTGAGGATGAATAAGAAAAGTCTTATTAAAGAATATTCAAGGTTTAATGAGGATGGCTCGCTTGACCCATTTATCATTGAAATGAAAAAGAGAGATCTTTATGAAATTGTACATTCGGTACTCCCTGATTTTCACGAGGCTTATTTCAAAGTTTTTTCAAAAGTATTGATTAACAATGATTCCCTATCGTTGATTGGAAAACATAATTTTCCCCGTCTCCGAAAACTAATACTAGACATGCATTGTATCACTGAAGACAAGGTCGTTGACAATGATGAACTTCAGGAGTTCCATGATATAAGTAAATCACTCAAGCAACAAGATTCTCAAAGTGATTTAAAGGATATAGTAAGCTGTGTTGCTGCATTTAACGGATACACATATGAAGAAATATCTGAAATGACGATGTATCAACTATATTTGTCGTTCTACAGGATGGCTGAAGTAATGAATTATAACACAACCACACTTTTTGCTACTGTCTCTCCTGATGTCAAAGTAAGTGATTGGAGCAGTCACATTAATCTTTACAAGGAAGAGTCTTATCACCTGAGCACTAAAGATGCTAAAAATATCGAGCAATTATTTGGAGGCTAATTAACTTTAGTCTCTTTTTATTTTCATTTAGGAGGAAACAATTTGGCAAAACAAACAGTAATCCATGAAGTTGGAAAAATTACAGCTAAACGTCTGAGCGATAATAAGGTTATTGCTTCAGGTGTTACACAAATGACCCAGTTTTCCCAACAAGTTCAACAAGACTTTTTAAAAGGTGGATGGGGTAACCGAGACCTGTATGTTATTAATTCAAGTAAAGAAGTATCGGGTAATGTCCGAAATGCTTTCTTTGATCTTGATTTCATGGCAATGCAACAAGGTGTAAAAATTGAAAACGAAACAATTTCTGTGTGGGAAGATGAAAGCTTAACAGTTAGTGATACTAGTACGGTTACCCTTTCATATCTCCCATTGTCTAAAGTTTCATTAACTAACGAAGATGGAGATCAAATTGAAGTTGACGCTGCATCTAAAACAGTTACTGTGCCTGATACCTTTGCAACCAAGGGTGAAGTTTTAGCAATTCATTATCAAATTGAAGTTGAAGCCGAGACTGTTGAAATTAACGGTGAAAAATTCTCTGAGAATTACTACTTTGAAATTCACACAATTGAATACGATCCTAAGACTTCAAAAATCTACAGTGATCTGTATATTCAGCTCCCTAAAGTAAACTTCTCTGGTGAAGCAGACATGTCGTTTGAAGCAGGAAATGCATATACTCCGGAAATTGGCTATCGAGCCCTCGCTGATAATAACGGCAAAATCGGTAACTTTGCTCGTGTAAAACGTAAAGCTGATGGAACAAAGGGTGTTGTCACTACTGATGAAGGAACTGGTGGAACTAGTTCAACTCAAAGCTCAGATCTTGGCGGAACAACTGAATAATTAAGGAGGCGTTTATTATTGCTTTTTTAAACCAGGACGGTGATAAATACACCTCTGCAAAAGATGATGGGACAGGTAATCCCATAACAGCTGTATCACTTGAACGTTCCACTGTCCCTTTGGAGGTTGGTCTTAATAATGACCAGCCTCTTAATGTTAATGTGGCCAATACATCACTTGATGTAAATATAGCTAATACGGCTTCTGTCCCTGTTTTGGTTAAAAACACTGCAGCAATTAAAACCCAAGTTCAAAAATCCTATTCTGAATTTGTTGTTACTGATGCTGATACTGTAGCTACAGGTGCAACTAAGTCTTATACAGTTGATTTAATCGATTCACTTGGTGTTTTCAGAACTTACGGTGTTGCTATGTACACAACTCAAACTGACAGCTCAAACAGCAAAGTTTTAGCAAGTATTTATTCCGTACCGAAAAACATCCCATTTTATTCTGCAACTACATCAGGTAATGATAATTCTGTTTTATTCAACAGCATTGCTTTTGTTCAGAATTACCCTTTACAAAAACAATTAACTTTCACTGCTCCAAAAATACATCTGACAGTTAAAGCAGCCGGTACAGTTGATCTAACTGGGTTAAAAATCGTTGTTTGGGGGATGGAATAATGACATTTGATGAAGTATGTGGTCTGTTCAAACAATTTGATGGCTTGGAACAAAAATTCCTATTGCTATCAGATGGATCCTATATCAGTGTTGATGATTTCAAGCAACGGTTTGAAGGCGACTTCAATGAATACGAACCTTTAAGTTCGCTTCAGTCATCCCCTTCTTCTACCCCAGCTTGGGAAGGTATATGGAATAAGCTACAAGAGGATGGGCTTTTTGAATAAGTCCTCCCCTCTTGTTTTTCTAGATAAAAGACAGTTTTTATACAGATTAAGGAGGTGGAGTTGTTGACAGAAACGGCTGAAAATGTAGTAATCACGATTCCAGACAAAATTTCATTTACTTTTCATGACTCTGCAACAACCGCATCAGAAGGTGAAGAATTTGTAGTGGGTCATTTTCGGGAACTTACTGTTAAGATCTCTGGTTCCTCTACTTCTAGGGAATTAAAATTCTTTTCGATTGATGAAAATGGTGAAAAAACGGAGTTGGGAGCAACGAACAAAACAGACTTCCAATTAGGAACGGGTACTCTAAATACCAATGAGAATTGGGATATCGATATCGCTGGTCTGTATAAAATTATGATTGAACTGGTCTCGGTTAA
The DNA here is from genome assembly GCF_026796395.1 of Bacillus sp. T17B1. Lineage (NCBI taxonomy): Bacteria > Bacillati > Bacillota > Bacilli > Caryophanales > Bacillaceae > Bacillus > Bacillus sp. T17B1. Next base: position 183,164 of record NZ_JALAYA010000031.1, on the reverse strand, counting down.
TGGCGGAGATGTTACAGTGAAAGGAATTGCAGTTAGCTAATGAGTAGCAGCAAATTTGTAGGACAACTTAAACAAAACAATATACAAATCAACAATCTTAAAGATTCCCTATCCCGTGCTGAAAAACACATGACTGATTATGAAAAAGAATTGTCTAATGAGATTAATTCGTTTATGGAAAGACAAAATTTCGAGCTTAAATCACACACTGAAGATATAAACAATCCTCACAAGGTCACTAAAACACAAGTCGGCCTCGATAAAGTTTTAAATGTGGAGCAAGCTTCAAAAATAGAGTTTGACTTACATGCCTCAAACATTGAAAATCCGCATAATGTCACAGCTACTCAAATTGGACTTAGTAATGTTCTAAATGAAAAGCAAGCTACAAAAATTGAATTTGATGATCACGTTAAAAATTTATCTAATCCCCATTCAGTAACAAAAGAGCAGATAGGGTTAGGGAATGTCACTAATGTTGAACAAGCATCAAAGACTGAGTTTACTACACATGTAAATGATACAAACAAGCATGTAACAACCGAAGAACGCATGAAGTGGAATGGAGCCCAATTAGCAAAGTTAACTCAAGACAACGGACAAGCCAAATACCTTATAGGCGCAGATTTTAACACTATAACGGAAAGTGGTCTCTACTATATGAGTGGAGCAACAACATCGTTGAACGCCCCCTTAAACAATAATGGATATTTAGTGGTAAACAACTATAGCACCTATCCACTTCAAGAATATGTGTCTTATAGCAGCAGCGACACAACGAACTCTGGTAGAAGAAAATTCATGAGAAACAAAGTAGCAAATACAGACACCTGGACTACTTGGCGTGAAATTGAATCAGTAGAAGGCTCTCAAGCAAAGGTTGATGTCCATGCCAATAATACAGACATCCACGTAACCAAAACTGATAAAGACAAGTGGAATGCTTCCCAATTAGTTAAATTAACAACCGACACTGGCCTGACATTCGATACTAGTAGCCCTAACGCCCTTCAAACAAGTGGTTTTTACGGAGTTAATAACTCAACTGATATGCCTGATACAAAATATTATAAGATTGTACACCTTTCTTCCTCTGAGTCTACTGCAACACAGATTGCAATTGCAAATGGAGATGGGACTGTGTACACAAGAATAAAAACATCTAATTCTTGGAGTGCTTGGACACGTTTAACTTCAGATGGAGCTGCATGGCAAAACATTACTTTGAAGAATGGTGCAAAAGCAGGAACACGAACACCTATATATGCTAAGTGGGGTTCATTGACGTTATTCCGTGGGCATGTTGTTGTACCTGTTGGCGTTATATTTGGAACAATTCCGACTACCCTTGTCCCGGCGGGAGGAGCCGTCATTAACATCTCAGTCAGTGGGACAATAGGTTATGCAAAACTTGTTATTTATGAAAATGGCGATTTGAAAATAAACGATGTGGTAGCTTCTGACTCTAATGCAGTTACTGGCTATTGGTTAGATGTTTCAATATCAATTTAAAGGAGGAGTGGTATGATTCAAGTCTATATGTATGATGAAAATTATAATTTTGTTAAACCGGTAATTATTGATGATTTTGATGAAAATGACAATTATCAAATTCCTGAAAACTGTACAACGATTCAACCGCAATCATTCTATAAGGCTAAGTTTAATCCCAAAACAAAAGAATGGTTTGAATCAGCAACTCAGGAGTATATTGATAGTCTGAAGCCACCTCCCCCTGTTCCGACAGATTTGGATAAAGTAAAGCAACATTTGGGTGACTTGACATTTCAACTCATGATGGGAGGCTTTATTTAATGAATTGGTACCAAATAATTAAGGATTATTACAATGATGGAAACGGGGTTTGGGACGAATACCGAGTTAAGCAAGCTGTTATCAAAGGAAAAATCACACCAGAAGAATACAAAGAAATAACCGGAAAAGATTACATTGAAGACGAGATGTAAATGTGATAATTTGTATTTATGAATATATTAAAAAACTTAATAATTGTATTTCTAATCTTCATAGGAGGATGTTCAACCACTTCCTACTCTTCTATTAATGGATCAGGAAAAACTGAAAATCCCCCTATTGATAACTACAATCCACTAATTATCGCTCACAGAGGAGCGTCTGGTTTAGAACCAGAACATACTGTATTATCCTACAAACGAGCAATTCAAGATAAGGCAGATTTTATAGAAATTGACCTGAGACAAACTAAAGATGGCAAGTTAGTCGCAATACATGATAAGGATGTTGAAAGAACAACTAATGGAAAAGGAAAAGTACAAGAACTGACTTTGTCACAATTGAAAAAATTCAATGCAGGTAAAGGTCAAAAAATATTAACAATTGAAGAGATTATCAAAGAATTTGGTCTCTCGACCAATTATTACATTGAAACCAGAGAAGATAATAATGGCAATTTGGTAATGGAACAGGAACTTGTCGATATACTAAACAAGTATAACTTAATCGCTAAACATAAAGTTGTCTTACAGTCTTTTAGCGAAAAGAGTTTAAAGAAGTTGCACTCAATAAATAAAGATATTCCTCTTGTTCGTCTACTTGGTGATGAAGAGGTGAAAAGCTTAACAAGCGATACTCTAAAAAGCATCAAAAAATATGCTTATGCGGTTGGCCCTAACGCTAAATTAGTTGACGAAACAGTTGTAAAAAGAGTACATGCTTCAAATCTAAAAATACATGTGTTCTTTGATGCAGAAAATGAAAGAAAGCTAACCAAGAAAATGCTTGGTTTAAAGGTTGATGGATTATTTACCAATGATCCTGCTTATACTTTAAATGAGCTAAAATAAAGTGATATTGAAGTTTTCAAGACACCCCTTCTTGCGGGTGTCTTTTGTTATGAAGAGGATACCAAAGGAGGAAATAAAATGGCATCAAAAAAGTTGAACTTGGGATTAATCGAGGAAAGCGTCAGTAAATATGACAAGAAAGAAAAAGTCCAATTAACTGATGAGGCGCATGTGTTTATTTATCCACACTTCTCCCCTTCTCGGTTAACAAAAATGTTAGCCGGATTGATTTCTGATCAAGATGAAGCAAAAGAAGCAGGAATCAAATCTTTTAAGGATATAAATCCAGTTCAATGGGCATTCTTTTCACTTATAAAAGAATTTACGGACTTGGGCATTCCAAATGACATTAAAAATAAAGTTAAGTGGTATCTTAAACTTGTAGACTCAGAGTACTTCCCTTTAATTATCAATAGCTTTCCTAAAGAGAGCTTAGAAAAGCTGGGTAAAGCCACTATAATGCTGCAACAAAATATAGATGAGCTATCAAAAAAATCTCAGGAAGAAGCAAATAATCTTATCCTGCAGAAGGTCGAAGAAATCGAAAGCAGCGCTGACTTAAAATAATGGCAAAAAACATAAAAGAAATTAAACTCATGATTGAGAAAGCTGCTATTCAGTCTATACATAAATCTTCCTCTAACATTAAGCAAGTCATGACGAAAACAGGTCAAGATCATGTTGAAGAAGATGTTTATAGCGCCTATAACCCCCTACTCTATGAACGCACAGGAAACCTGAAAGGTGCTTTTATAACCACCAACGAAAGTAACGGGGTATCATTGGATAATATTAGAGAAGATGACGAGAAAGATGTTGCTACAGTCATTGAGACCGGACGGGGTTATACCTACCCTGATTCATATAGATATGGCTACGGTAAACCTCGTCCTTTTATGAAGTATACTGCCGAGACTCTAAAAGATGGACGATTAACAGAGGCATTAAAAAGAGATTTAAAAGCAGATGGAATTAAAACAGACTAATGGTGGTGAATTAATGACCAAATCAATTGAAAAGAATATGCTCAGATCTCGAGCAACAAAACTTCCTGAGGTCACGGAATCAATGTGGGAGCAAGTAGATGAGGAGCACAGAAACTTAGTTCAAGAGTTTTTAGATGCTCATTCATTTAGAGAAAAAACACGAAAACAGTATTATTCCTCCCTTCGCCAATTTTTTTGGTGGGTACATACTTCTCTAAACGGGAAAAAACTTTATAAAATCTCAAAGCGTGATTTTATTAGGTATCAAAGTTTCTTAAAAAATCGTGGAATGTCTTCCAGTGGGATTGCATTAAAAAAAGCTGGTGTTTCATCATTAAATAACTATATTGAAAATGTTGTTGCAGAAGATGATGAGAATTATGAGAAATTCAGAAACTTCACCCGTGGACTCCCAGCTATTCCAAAAACCACAACATATGAAAAAGTAAAGGTTACATATGATGATTACAAGCTAATGATGGACACCTTAAAAGAGGACGAAAATTATTTAGGAATGGCCTGGCTTGCCACAGCTTTTAATGTTGGTGGGCGAAGAGCAGAACTCATACAGCTAAAAACAGAAATATTAGATTACCCTATCCCCGAAGGTCAGTCATATGTGATGAGTCATAAGGTATTCGGAAAAGGTAAAGGTGAAGGAAAGCCTCTTGAGTACATGATTAACACAGAAGCATTGGAGTACCTTCGATTGTGGCATAAAAAACGCGGGTATGATCATGAATATCTCTTCACTACTCAGTATGGTGGAGAGCCTAAACAGATGTCAGAGTCTTGGGCTGATTATTTTTGCTCGGACGTTTTATCAGACATTCTTGGCCGGCGTATAAACCCCCACCTCTTTAAAGCTTCGTGCATCACTTATCTCCTGGAAGTTAAGAAAATCAAAATTGAATTGATAAGCAAATATGTAGCTCATCATGAAGATGTCTCAACAACAATCAAGCACTATGATTTACGGGATTTTGAAGAAGAAAAGAATCAAATATTTGTATAGTTAAAATCCCTCTTTTATGCAGAATCAAGGTTCCTCATATGAGGGATTTTGCTTATGTATGAAAATAATCTTATGTTCTCTAATAGAGAACAAATTTTGTATAAACAAATAAATATTGCTCCTTTTAAGATTACTTGTTATTATTTAAATGTAAATACAACAACCATAAAAGGAAGTGTATAAAATGTATGGTCAGCGATTGCGCCAATTACGAAAAGCTCATAAGTATACTATGGAGGATATAGGCCGAAAATTAGGAATCGCAAAGTCTAGTTATGGAGGATATGAGGCAGAAAGTAAAAAACCGCCATTAGATAAACTGACGCAGCTTGCGGAGATTTACGATGTTTCCGTTGACTATATTATAGGTGTAACTGACGATCCTGACCCGAAAAAAGAGCGCAAAAACATTTCTGAATTCTTAGAAAAGGATAATCTTCATTGGAACGGGCATCCTCTCTCCCCTGATGAACTTGAACCGATCAAGCAAATATTTAAACTGCTTGTTAGAAACAAATAAATTATTCACCTCCCCTTCCCCCCTATGTGGGATAAGTGTTATGATTCACAAATATGACTTCGGTGGTGGTTTTATGGTTTGGGCAGTTATTTTGCTTTGAGGATTAGGAAGATTATTTAAACAGGTTATAGATGGAATAAATGGGATTGTAGTACTGCAAAAGATTCTATTGAGTGTTATCTAAGATCTCCTGAACAGTCTTAAAATTTATTGAAGTGAACATAAATAAGACTATGTATAATACCTAATTGCCATTATAAAACTGATTTTTAGCTATTATACAATGTAAAGAAAACAGCAAATCAATTTATTGAAGGCGATCTTTTCATATTATATGGGCACGAAAAAAACATAAATGAGAAAGAGGAATACATTAAGCATTCCTCTTTACTTAGTTAAAAAATTATACTGTCTAATTCGCTATGGGCCTTTTACTCTTGAATAATCGTATGACAAAGGTGAACACCGAAGAACAAATCAAGCTGACCAACAACAAATTAAAAATCGAAATAGCTTGTAATCCATCAGTGTTTAATTGGAACCCGAAAAACAAAGCGAAAAACAGAAAAGAAAATGTGAAGGATTTAGAAAGAAAAAACTGCTTCAAAAAATATCACCTCCTTTGTTTATTTTACGCTTGTTTTCTTATAAACTGTTCCTTTTTTATTACCTGTTAAATAAACTTTGATATATTGATCTTGGACTACCAAGCCATAACCATTAATTTCGAGACCAAAGTGGAAATTTCCTCTTCCGTAAACCTCAGCGTAATTAGATCCTTTTTTATACGTGCTCTTTTGCCAGTTGGAAACTTGCCAGATGGATAAGAAGCCTTTTGTATACCAGGCATCATTCAACTTCGGTTTAACATCAGAACCATTGTATTGAAAATAACCTTTTGCCTTGACAGTGAAAAGCTTCATATTTAAAAAGTTTTTAGCCGTATAGCTATGTGTGTATGTTTTGGTGTTTTTATATTTTGCCGCTGCGATTTCTACATTAGATGAGGTTTGTGGTGTGTCTTCTTCGGTGGTTGACTCAATAAAGTAAACTGGAGTATTTGTGAAAGTAACGGAGATGTTTTCGTTAAGTTTGTGTGTGGCGAATTGACCTATATCAATGTTTGATTGGATGTAATTTTCAATATCAAGTTCCTTTTTTGTATTATCAACGTTCGGTAATATTGTTTTGCTATTCGACTCAACATAATATTTGGTTAAAGCCTTATTGTTGAATACATTTTTAGAATTGAACTGATTAACAGCATTTTCTAATTGATCTTCATCTTTAGGGTTAGAGAATTTTAGTGTTGCTAAAAGCAAGTCTTGATATTCTTTAATTGAATTGATTTCATTCTTTTCGCTTGCACTTGCTGCTTTACTTCCAGTTGCAAATGTGAAGGATGACAAAATTAACACGAAACCCAAAATAGAAAAAAGTGTCTTTTTAAACTTTCTCATAGTAACAGCTCCTTTTATTGATTGCTAATAGAGCCTTCTATGTTGATTGAACCTGTTGCAGGCATTTTTATAATATGTCCCTCCTTTCAATTAGAACCATAACATATAATCTGAGACCAAATCCATATATTAAAGTAATTTTAAGGTATTAGCATTTACTCATAAACGAATAACAGACAAAAGCGCAATAGGACAATTACCCTGATATGCGTGAAGAGAAAATATTGATATGGACATATTAGAGAGCCAATAGATCACTCAACTACCAATAGTAGGTAAAATGATACTCTATCCATCTCACTTCTGTTCTAAACATTTGGAAACCATGGTATAATGCAGGAAAATGGTTCCGGTGGTGGTTTAATGATTTGGGCAATTGTTGTTTTGTTAATAATAGCTGCTTTCTTTATAATAGGGGATTTTGGGGCAGATAAACAAAAGGAAAAAGAGAAACAAAATTTAGAGAAAATAATTTCCGCAGGAAATTACCCAAAGGACTGTAAGTCATATCTAACCCCAGATAAAAATAAAAAACTGACTTTGGTTGAATCCGAAAATAAGTTTGTTATTCATCATTTCAATGAAATTTTGGCGATTGAAGAAAAATCTATCCCATTTAGCAAGATAATCGAAGCTGAGATAGCCGTTGACGATCAATCCATAACAAGAGTTTCTAGAGGTAGTCAAATGGCAGGAGCCGTTATCGGAGGACTTGCTGCAGGAGGTATTGGGGCTCTTGTTGGAGGATTATCTTCAGACAGAACTGAGTCCAAATATTTTAGAAAGATTGATCTTAAGTTAAAACTTGATGATTTTTCTAACCCCATCACTAAAATAGAGTTCTTACCAAGTAAAACTGATACTGGCTTAGAAAACACTAAAGGATTTAAACAAGATGATCAAAAAGTTAAGGAAGCTTTATCTAATGTTGAAATTTGGCAAGGGATTATGGAAATAGCAATACGCAAAGGAAGTAAAGTCGCTCAATAGCTGAGTGGCTTTTTTTATTTTCCCCCTCCTCTACTGAAAGGAAGTGATTCTTACTTGAGTCAAAACCTCAAAATCATATTAACCCCACAAGCTGATACCTCATCAAAAACTGTCGAACAGTTAAATCAGCAAATCAAATCTTTAGAAAAGAAGCTTAACTCCCTCAAACTCAACACAAATATTGATTCTACAACCTTAAAAGCTCTGCAAGAATTCTCTTCTGCTGTAGATGCGTATCAAAAAAATCTAAAATCCTATAATCAAACAGTAAAAGAAACGTCCACTGTAATTAAGAATGCTGATGGATCAGTTGAAAAACTCACCCAGCAATACAAGAAAAACGGTGAGATTCTTCAACGTGAAACGAAAATAATTAATAATCGCAATGCTGCTCTAAGGCAAGAAACTCAAGAAGTTAACAAACTCGTTCAAGCTACTGAAAAATTAGGTCAAGTACAAAAAAAGACCGAACAAAAGAACCTACAAGGCCAAACCACGAAGGTTGTACAGAAAAACCGTGATGGTTTTGAAGACATTGTTTATACGACTGATCCTAAAACTAATGCAACTTCTTCAAGAACTACAACTAACTACGATCAACAACGGAAAGCAATTGAACAACTAAATCAAAGCCTTGAAAAGTTGAGAGCAAAAGGACTAATGTCCTCCCAAGTGCTCACTCGTCTCTCGACTTCAATTAATGGTGCACAAACAGCAGCTCAAATTGATCAAATTGCTAATCGTATTAAGCGGCTTGATGATTCATCTACTGCTAAAGCAAAAACAAAAGAACTTGAGCATCAAGTTCAATTATATCAACGTCAAGCGCAAATAAATGTTCAAAACCTCAATGCTCGTTACGGCAGTTCACTTAGTACAGCTAACTCCACTGCTCTACAGAATTACCTCAACTCAGTTAACCAACTTACTGCAAGAACACCTAATTTAAGAACACAAATGCAGAATCTGAATATGCAATTCAGAGAGGTATCTGCAAATGCATCGTCTGCTTCTTCTAATGTGTCAGGGTTTGGAGAACAATTAGCGCAATCATTCAGTCGAATGCCCGCATATTTTTTAAGTGGGACAATGTTCTATTCTGGCGTTCAAGCATTAAAGTCAATGGTGGAACAAGTTATTCAAATCGATACATTAATGACAGACATTAGACGTGTAATGGATTTACCTGATTACAAGTTTAATGAACTTCTTCAATCCTCAATTGATCTCGGTGATCAACTGTCAAATAAAATTTCAGATATTCTTGAAATCACTGGCGCATTTGGGAGAATGGGTTATAGTGAATCTGAACTTGGCGATGTAACTAAAACCGCTCAGATATTACAGAACATCTCGGATTTAAATCCTACCGATACTGTTAATACCTTAACAGCTGCAATGCTTAACTTTAATGTAGCTGCCGGCGATTCAATCTCAATTGCTGATAAACTTAATGAAGTTGATAACAACTATGCTGTTAGCACATTAGACCTTGCAAACAGTATTAGAAAAGCTGGCTCCACTGCTTCAACTTTTGGTGTTGAATTAAACGACTTAATTGGGTATACAACAGCAATTGCTAGTACTACTCGTGAATCTGGGAATATTGTTGGTAACTCATTAAAGACGATTTTTGCTCGTATTGGTAATAACCAGAGTTCAATCAAAGCATTAGAACAGATCGGTATCTCAGTTAAAACAGCTGGTGGTGAAGCTAAGTCTTCAAGTGAATTAATTGAGGAACTTGCTGGGAAATGGGATACATTGAGCGATGCCCAGAAACAAAACACATCCATAGGCGTTGCAGGCATTTACCAATTGTCACGTTTTAACGCGATGATGAATAATTTCTCCATTGCCCAAAGTGCAGCAAATACAGCCGCTAATTCCATCGGTAGCTCATGGAAAGAACAACAAAAATATGCCGATAGTTTGCAAGCAAGAATTAATCGTTTATCTAATGCTTTTACAGAGATGTCAGTTGCATCTGGTGAAGCACTGATATCTGATAGTATCGTAGTATTTGCTGAAGCATTGAAAAGTCTGATGCAATTAAGTGCCCAAGTAACCAAGTCCGTTGGATTACTGCCGCAAGTATTTGGAGCAGCGACAGCTGCAGTTATATTATTTAACTCTTCACTTCGTGCAAGTGCTTTAACTTCAGGCACTGCAATGGGTGCGGCTCTAAAAAATCTTATCCTGAATTTTAATACTTTTACGGTTGGAGTGACAGCAGCTTCAGCCAAAACAGCAATTTGGAGTAAAATCACGACTGCTTTTTCAACTTCACTTACGAACTTAAAAAAGGCAGCAATGACTACAGGGGCTTTCTTAGCTGGTAGCTTCCTTCCTATGGCAGCAATGATGGCTTTTGGTGTTGTTATTGAGAAGCTAATATCCTCATATTCCAAATTAAAACAAGCACGAGAAGATTTTGAACAAGCCAAAATAACAAGTATTGAGGCAATTACAACTAATAAAGACACAACTGATCAATTAATTGCTCAATATAAAGAGCTTCAAAAAGCAAAAGAATTAGGTACTTTAAGTTCTGAAAAAGAACAGGAATATCTTCAGGTCACGCAACAATTAGCTCAAACGTTTCCTAATTTAGTTGCTGGTTACGACTCACAAGGGCAAGCAATAATTAAAAATAATGACGCTCTACAAGATGCCATCAAATATACACAAGAACTAGCCGACCTTAATAAGAAAGATATTCAAACAGGCGCTAAAGACACTTTTTCGGATAGTTTGAAAGAAATCAAAAGTCTTCAGGGTGAAATTGATCAATATAAAAAGATGGCTGATGCATACTCAAAAGGTAAAGATTTTTGGTCATACTTTGAAAATCCTTTTGCAGATGACAGTTCAATTAAAAATAAAGGAATTAAAGCTGAAGAAAAAGCTGTGAGCACTTTACAGAAACTAGCTAGCTCACAGTCAAAAATCCGTGAGCAAGTGCTTCAAACTGTTGATGCTTTCAATTCAGTAAAGATTAACCCAAACCTCTCTAAACAAATTAATGATGTATTTAATAAAATTGATTTTAGCAAGATGGATCCTACAGAACTTGAGTCATTTTCCATTAATGTAGCAAAATACATGGATGATATACAAAAAGCTCTACAATCAGGAAACAAAGATAACTTCTCAAGAGCTTCACAAGGGCTTGAACAGCTTATAAATCAAGCTATGAGCGGCAAAGACAAAAATAATGGGCTTGTGCTTTCTTATGGAGATTTAAAGGATGCTATTGACTCAACAAACAATTCAGCGGAATCAGCTAAAGTAACATGGGATGAAAATGGAGAAGGCGTAGATGCTTTAGGGGAAGCTGTTGGCACTCTATCTGACAAACTTAAAGATGCCAAAGGTGACTTTGAAGCAATTAGCTCCATTATTAGTGAACTTGTTGATTCTAAGCAAAATGATTTAGCAATTTCCGCAATGCAAAACGATGCATATGATGCTATGGCAGATAACATCTCCCCTTTAAATGAGCTACTAGAGAAAATGGCAAAAGGTAAGAGCTTATCAGCGACAGAAGCTATGAAACTCATACAGAAGGAAAACGATCTTGCAGACGCTATTTCAATTGAAAATGGCGTTGTGAAAATAAACAGAGATGCAGTTGTTAAGCTCCGTGACACAAAGCTAAAAGCGTACAATGACATGCAACAGTCTGTTAAGCAAGATCTAATAAATCAAGCTAATGCTTTAAACAAGAAGATTAATATGTATAAATCTGAAGTTAAAGCGATCAAGACAGTTCAAGATGCTTATAATATGAAGTCAGATCTTGAAACACAAAAGCAAAAAATACTTGATGAGATGAAAAAAGGTAATGGTGGAGCAATTCAATACCTTCCTAAAACTCAAGAAGATTTAAATCAAGTTACTGATATTACAGATCAACTTAAAGAACTTGATAAATTAGCTAATTTAGCCTCTTCTTCCCTATCAGAGACTGGTACATCAATGGAAGACATGTCTTCATCTGCAGAAAAAGCTTCTGAAGAAATAAAAACTTCAATGTATGTTGCTGATAAATACAAGGAAGCATTAGAAAAAGTTAATACTGAAATTGATAAGTACAACAAACAGGTCAATGATTATCCGAAGTATTCTCAAAAGTATAGAGACGCTATTAAAAAAGAGATAAAAGCTCTACAACAAAAGAAAAAGCTTATGCAGGAACAAGCCAAACTGCTTAAAGATCAAATTAAATCCGGTAACGTTACTCAATATGGTATTGTAACCTCTACAACTTCTTCTGGCGGAACCCCCTCCTCAACTGGTGGATCATATTCAGGCAAGTATTCAAGCTACATAAATTCAGCAGCTAGTAAATACAATGTTGACCCTGCCCTCATTGCAGCTGTAATTCAGCAAGAATCAGGGTTTAATGCTAAAGCACGATCTGGTGTAGGTGCCATGGGATTAATGCAACTGATGCCAGCAACAGCAAAAAGCTTGGGAGTAAATAACGCTTACGATCCTTATCAAAATGTTATGGGTGGAACAAAGTACCTCGCCCAACAACTTGAAAAGTTTGGCGGTAATGTTGAAAAAGCATTGGCTGCATATAATGCTGGGCCTGGTAACGTAATTAAATATGGTGGTATCCCTCCTTTTAAAGAAACACAAAATTACGTCAAGAAGATCATGGCCAACTACAGCAAATCCCTCTCCTCTGCCACTTCTTCAATCGCCAGCTATTATACAAATAATAGCGCTTTTAGGGTAAGCTCCAAATATGGACAACAGGAATCCGGTCTCCGCTCCTCTCCACACAAAGGAACTGATTTTGCTGCAAAAGCAGGTACAGCAATTAAATCTCTTCAAAGTGGTAAAGTCCAAATTGCTGGCTACAGTAAAACTGCAGGTAACTGGGTTGTTATTAAACAAGATGATGGAACAGTTGCCAAGTACATGCACATGCTTAACACTCCTTCTGTAAAAGCAGGTCAATCAGTTAAAGCCGGTCAAACTATTGGTAAAGTTGGTAGTACAGGGAACTCGACTGGGAACCACCTTCATTTACAGATCGAACAAAATGGAAAAACAATCGATCCTGAAAAGTACATGCAAGGTATTGGAACTTCTATTTCAGATGCGTCACAAGCTGAGGCAGAACGGCAACAAGGGATAGCTCAGGCTAAATCTGATCTTCTCTCCCTCCAAGGTGATATCAGTTCAGTCAATGATCAGATTCAAGAACTTCAGTATGAACTAGTTCAATCTAAACTCGATGAGTTTGATAAAAGAATTGGGGATTTTGATGTTCGGATTGCTAAAGATGAATCAATGGCTAACCGATACACTTCTGACAGCAAGGAATTCCGCAAATACACCTCTGATCAGAAAAAAGCTGTTGCAGAACAAGCTAAAATACAACAACAAAAAGTTAATTGGATTCAAAAAGAAATAAAAACAAATAAAGCATTGAACTCGGCTCAACGTGCACAGCTTCAAGAAGAGCTAAAACAAGCCAAGTTAGATTTAATTTCTGTTCAAGACCAGGTTCGTGAGCTACAGAAACAACTTGTTCAATCTAAAGTTGATGAGACACTCAAGTCAATTGAAAAGTCATCTTCTAAAACCCAAGGGAAAATTAAAGATGTCGATAACAAAATTTCAATGACTGAAGAAGATGAAGACAAGGTTAAATACTATAGCAACCAAATAAAGCTCATCCAACAGCAACAAAAGGAAGCGAGGAAATACATTAAGCAGCTTGAAGAACAAAAGAAAGCTGCGAAAGGTTTCCCTGACATCCAGGAACAGATCACTGAAGAAATTGAAAACTGGAAAGATAAACAGAAAGATTTCAATCTTGAGCTTTATAACACCAAGAAGTCGATCAAGGATATCTATAAATCATTGGCTGATGAAGTTGTATCCATCTACAAAGAGATGTACGAAAAGATGCGGGATATTGAGTTAGAAGCCCATCAGAAAGCAACCCAAGATAAGATTGATGAGATCGACAAAGAAGACGAAGAAGCTAAGTATCAGAAGGAATTGAAGGAGAAAAACCAAGCAATACAAGAAACAAAAGATAAGATCAATAAGCTTTCCATGGACGACTCCTCTGAGGCAAAATCTCAAGTCAAAGACCTAGAAAAACAGCTTCAAGAACAACAGGAAGCTTTGGATGAGTATATTAAAGATCGTAGCAACACAAAACGAAAAGAAGCCCTACAGGATCAGCTTGAAAAAGATGAAGAGTCAATCAACAACAAGTACGATGACCTGGTAAATGATGAACGAGCATTTAAAAAGCTTGAAGATAAGCTTATGGATGGTAAAATCACTGACATCGCTAAGCAGCTTAATGAATTCACCAAGTTCATAAACGAGAATATGAATTCGATTGGGAAAAGTATCTCCAATAACTTGATTGATAAGCTTAAGGACGCTGCCAGTGCATTAAATACCGTCACAACTGGAAATACAACAGGTAAAAAGGTGTCATCATTTGCTTCTGGTGGCTATACAGGCACAGGACTTGGAACAGGGAAGCTTGCATTCTTACATGACAAGGAACTTATCTTAAATAAGACTGATACTGAAAACATGCTGGAAGCTGTAAAGCAAGTTCGTCAAACGTCTACTGATAGTTCAACAAAGACTGCCTCTAAATGGGGTCAACCTGGTAAAATTTCAGATGTTTTAAGTAAGAGTATAGCTCTTGTCACCCCAGCAATGAACGCTGCAGTTACTAGCCAAACAAATCTAACTAAAGGCTTAATTCCAGCTCTTAAGAACTTATCAACACCTACTGTATCTCCTGCTACACCTCAAGGAAATACATCAAACAATCAGAACTCAATCACAATTAATGTAACAGAAGCTAGCAATGCTAAAGAAACTGCAAGCTTAGTGTACAAACAATTAGCAAATGGGCTTAAAAATAATGGACTAAATTTCAACATCACATGAGTCGGCTAAGATTGCCGGCTCTATTTATATTGGGGGTGAAAAAGTGATTAGACAGAGCCAATATTTCATGTTTGATAACGTAAAGTCGATCGACTACGGTGTAGAAAACGTTAACACAGAATCAGGGTTAGTTGAGGAATCTTTTTTGGGCTCACGATCAGTTAATGAAACTTATGTAAAAGGAAGATCAGAGCCGTACACTGAAGGAGTCAAAAGAGAGTCTAAACAATTCCCTTTAAACTTTTATGTTGGTGAAAATTATGATGAGAAAAAAATAAGAGCAATTAAGCGCTGGTTAGATGTCGATGATTACAAGCCCTTAGCTTTCAGTGAAAATTTAGACATTGTGTATTATGCAATGCCCGTAGATACCAGTGATCTAGTCCATAATGCGGCTAGACATGGATATGTTCGTTTGACAATGAAATGCAACTCCCCTTATGCATATAGTCGAAACACAAGTACTCATTCCTTTGATATATCATCAGAAATGAAAATCATTGAACTCCATAACAAAGGTGATGTTGCGATTTACCCTACTGTTGAAATTCTTAAAATTGGCGACGGCGATGTAAAAATCGAGAACTTGAGTGATTATACTGATCCCTTTATATTCAGCAATCTAAAAGACAGAGAAATTGTTAAAGTGAATGGCGATAAAGAAATAATCGAGTCGTCTTTATATGGGAATGAAAGATACGATGATTTCAATGACAATTATATTAGATTGGATTACGGAAAAAATCGATTAAAAGTGACCGGAAAATGCAAACTGAGACTCACTTTCAGATTTAAGTATCGATAAGAAGGTGAAAAATTGATAACTATTCGCAAGGATACAGAAATAAAAAACATACGCTTATCCCTTGCTAAGCCAGACAAGACTAAAATAGCCAACATTGATGAAGTTCTGAATCCAACTGTAACTTTAAATCATGGAAGCAGCGTTCACGAACTCTCCTTCTCTATTCCGCTTAAGGCCACCTATGATGGGGTCATTAAAAGGAATCATGTTGTAGATTTACTAAACCCCTGGTACCTAATTAAAACTGAGTTCTATGGGCTTACGATTTGGTTTATTATCACAAAAAGAACCAAGTCTTTCAGCAGTGAAATGGATACTATACAAATTGAGTGCAGATCTCTTCAACATGAATTGAGTAGAATAAAAGTTCTTAAATATGAGGAGACATCTAAAAATCTCCAGGAAGTAGTTACAGACTGTTTAAAGAATACCAGTTGGACGGTTGGATACATAGATACTCTCTTTAACATAAAACGGAGACAGTTTGACGTATCATCAACTAACAAGCTTGATTTTTTATATTCAATCTGCGAGAAGTTCGATGCAGTCCCAGTCTTTGATACAGTAAATGAAACTGTAAGCTTTTATAAAGAATCAGACATTTCGAAATACAAAGGCCTTAAACTGAACCCTCGGCAATATATGATTAGCATGGACGATTCTGATGATGCAGACGAATTGGTAACAAGACTGTATGCTACTGGAAAAGATGGCATAAGTATTAATTCAGTGAACCCGACTGGCCAATCGTACATTGATGATTTCTCTTATTTCCTCTTCCCCTTTCAACGTGACGAACAACGAAATGTAATTTCCCACAGTGCCTATATGCCAGATGAACTTTGTCATGCAATTCTTGATTATAATGATCTTGTTAATAGCGAAGGAAATGCGTTTAATAAACTTCTCACCCAAAAAAACGAAGCTGAAACTGGTTTAACCGAATTGAATAATGAGCTTTACACACTTGATCTAGAAGCCCAAAAGTTATTAGATCGAATTGAAGTTGCGAAGAAAGCTGGAGATGACACAAGTCAACTAAAAGCTCAACTTGCCGTAAAGCAGAAAGCAGTTGCAGAAAAGAAAAACCAAATTGCTACGATTGAATCAACAATTTCTCAAATATCTGCTTCAATTTCTAAGCTTAAAGAAAAGCTTTCTTTTGAGAACAATTTTAGTGAAAATCAGCAAAAACTGCTCTCACGTTTCATTTCGACAACTGAGTGGTCAAATGACAGCATCTATGATGAGAATGAACTTTATGATGATGCCAACGAAGAACTCGAAAGTCGTAATACCCCACCAGTGAATGTAACACTCGATATTGTAAATTTTTTTAACTGTATTAGTGAAAAACATAACTGGGATAGGTTCAGTTTAGGAGACATAGTACGAGTTCAACAGAGTGATTTAAATACCGATATTAAAGCCATACTTTCAGCAATAACAATTGATTTTGAACAATCAAATATTAGTGTCACAGTTACAAATGGAAAAAGAGTTCAATCTGATTTTGAGAAAATCATTAAGACCGTTTACAGAACAAACAAAATAAGTACTGAATTAAACAAAAGAAAGATTGAATGGGACAAAGTCACTGAAAACTTCAATATCCGAAATGACAGAATCTCAGTACAGCCGGCCCCTCCTGCCATTGCTTCTGATGGCACTGCAATTACCCACAAGGTAAATGATAACGGTTCAGTTGATATTACCATTCAGTGGGACTATGTTGATTCCGATGAGGACAAATACAACATTGATGGATTTGAGGTTTACTTACACGGTAGTGATGACAATGAGGAGTACACATTTGGCTCTGTGCAAGCTAGTGAGAACTTACAAAATGTTAAATATGACAGACGTACAGCCACTTTTACCGGATTACCTTCAAATATGTACTACACTATTGGTGTCCAAGCATACCGAAGAGTAGATGCAGATATAGATATAAATCAGATTCTTCTTTCGGATATAGTTAAATCAAGCCATCCTTCTGAAAACCCCTACCTCCCTTCTCCTTCAATTGAAGTAAAAGGAAGCCTTAGTGGAAAAGTTAACGGTCTCTATACAATCTCCACGGAAGCTAAGCCAGAAGATCCAGAAACAGGGACAATTTGGATTGACCCAAAGACTAATAAACAGGAACTGTTTAACGGAGAGGAATGGATTGTCTCATCTGCAGGATCAGCAGACTCCTTGAATGGTTTTCCTGCTTCTACATCAACTTCCCCAAACTCAATCCCCGTTCGAAATGAATCAGGGATAATTAGTGGTTCAATAGATGGTAATGCAGAGATGTTAGGTGGACGGGCATCATCTGATTATGTATTAGTTGAAGATATCCTCACTCCCCCAAAGTTTGCAAAGGGTTCTTATATAGGTGACGGTACTCCAAGTAAAGCAATCCCACTCACCTTTACTCCCGATTTGGTAAAAATAACTCCAATTTCAACCGAGGACAGTCAACTTGTTATTGAAAGCACTTTGGGTGGTTATACCTATCAGGTAACTTCAACCGGATTATCCTTAAAAGGCGGAGATACAGGTTACGGCGCTTTAGGCAACTTCATGTTTATTACAGGAGCAGATAGCAATTTTAGGGGCAATAAATTAAACGTTAAATATATCTGGGAAGCTTATCAACAAAATTAACGGAGGTGATTAAACTGGCGGATTTTACTGAATTATACAATGACCCGATACTAAGTAAAAAGAGAATAGGTTCAGTCGAAGACCCGTACCTAACTTACAATGAAACATTGACAATATTTAATGGAAGAGCACTCCTAACTGAGATTCCGAACAGAGAATTTCGTGTTGAAGTTACTGGGGACAATAAGGAATGGCGAGAAATTGAAGATGGAGAACTTGACGACAACTATTTTAAGGTTGATTACCTTATGGGAGTGGTCTTTTTTAATGCCTCAAACGAAGGAAAATCACTTACCTTCAATTACAGTGGCGAAGGAGCTTCCTTCTTTCCCGCCTCTCGAATTTGGATAAAGCGTCAAGGGAATATGGTAATTGAAACTCTACAAGGGCTTATTGATGAAGCTGAAGATGCAATAATTCGAATGAATGAACGGATTGCTGAATGTGAATGTGTTACAAAGCGATGTATTGAAATAACTAAATGGTGCAGAGAAGCTACATCCGATTATGAATATGTTGTTGAAAACACAAGAAAAATTTATAAGCCTTCAGTTTATACATACGCCGATATTATTACAACATATCCAAACCCGCTCATTGGCTGGACTGTTGCAGTTAAAGAAACAAAAACAGTCTATAGGTGGGATGGATTTGACTGGGTAGACATTGGTACTTCAGAAGTATATGAAGGTTTTAATATTCTATTAAGTGCAGTCGAACCGTTTAGTGCGAATTATATATGGTATCAAGATGAAGGCTTGGTACCGGAAAAACAAAGAGTAATCATATCAAATGTTGCACCTGAATCAGGTATGGTTTGGTATGAAATTGATTAGAAAGAGAATCTACTAGTCTCTTTTTTAATTTGGAGGAATTAGATGGGATTTAAATATTATGATAAAAATACCGGTTCCTATGTTCCCATGTCGATTGAATTGCTTAAATCAGATGGCGTTTCTTACACTGCGCCATCAATTAAGCAAACTTTCGAGGATATCCTAAAACAAGTAAGCAGTGTTTCAAGTAGTATCACTGAGAAAGTTGATGGACTATCTAATCAAATTGGGAACATAGATGACTTTCATATTACGGGTACAAACCTGGTCGAGAAGATATTAAATGCATTAATTCAGCGTAGAGTTAGCGTTGCAGATTTTGGAGCTAAAGGCGATGGTGTGACTGATGACACTGCAGCCTTTAACAAAGCTTTTGAAATGGGATATGCAGAAGTATTTGTGCCAGCTGGAATATATATGGTTAAAGGATTGAAAGTTCCATCCTATACTAGATTATATGGAACAGGTAAACTCTCAGTTATTAAACTTCATAAAGATGCTCCCGCATACAGCCATGTTATTACAACTGTTCAAAATTCTAAGTACATCATTTTTGAGAACCTATTACTTGACTGGAACCTTCAGAAAACCAACAATAGCATTTCCTCTGGCCCCAACTCAAGTTGCTTAAACATTACCAATTCACAATTTGTATGGGTAAATAATGTCCATGCTAAAGATGCCGGATTACACGGATTCGATGTCACTTCCCCTTCTTATAACTCCCTTACTGATACAGAAGATGTTTATCAACCAGGCGGAAGTAAATACGTTTGGATTAATAACTGTACGGCAACGAACTTTGGTGATGATGGTTTTACAACCCACTTTTCAGAGTATATTTTTATAACAAATTGTTATTCATATGATGGAAATGGATCAGCTCATACATCAGGATCTAGCAACACAAATGGATTTGAAATTGATGATGGTTCTATGAAAGTATGGTTAATTAACTGTGTAAGTAAAAATAACTGTAGAGGATTTGAAGTTAAAGCACACAAACGAGCTCCAGCAGCACAAAATGTTCACTTTTCAAACTGTGTATCTGAGCATGATATTCGAGGTTTTGATTTTAGACATGTGGGTTTTCATAAAGCCAGTGATCCTGAGTCTAAAACAGCTAGAGATGTAACTTTATCCAACTGTACTTCAATTAAACCAGTATTTAATGATAGATTATATACTGGTATGACACCGAGAGCTTTAGTGGTATCCGCATATAAGAATGTTAACATTTCAAATTTCACAGCAATTGGTGATCCAGCTTACGATTATAAAGGAAATCCAGCTATTGCTACCCAGTATAAAAGCAGAAACATTACTTTTGATAGTGTTTCTATATCTGGCTTTAAAACAGCCGGTGCAGATATTTATATCTATGGAGGAAGTCAAAAATCTGACTTTGTTTCTTTATCTGAAATCAATGTTTTTGAATCTGCTTTAATTGGCATCAGAATCGGGAGCGCTATTAGTAATGTTAGTATTAATCAAGCAAATTTAATAGGTTATAACAAAGAGGGTTCTATTGGTGTATATTGTACAAACTCACAAGTTGATATTAACGCAGTTAATTGTGATAGATACGCTATCGCCTCAAGGATTGCCGGAAAAACCTATACATCCTTTGTGCCAAAGAATATTAAAGGTGGCACAAGGATTGCGACAACTTCTGGCTATGCTGCTAAAAATACTAGCCTTGTAGCTGCTTCTTCTGGTGGTGGACAAGCAACAGGTACTGCTTCTGCAGTTATAGCAACAACGGGCGGATCTAAAGCCGATGGCCCTCGTAACGTAGTAATCGCTTCATCTGGCGGTTCTAAAACCACATCTGAAGGCAGTCGTTCAATGGTTGCCGCTTCAAATAACTCTTCTATTGAAGGCACTGGATCATCTAGGATGGTCATAGCTTCCCAAGGTGTTGCCAATAAAACAGGTTACACAGTTGCTTTAGGGTATGCTGCTACAGGTGCACCCTCTACAGCAAATACAAAGATTCAATTAGATGCAAAGAATGGGAATATTAATCTTACCGGTCAAGTTAAAGGTGCCTCAACATTCTCAGATTACGCCGAGTACTTTGAATCGATTGATGGTAAAGCCATCCCTTCTGGTTATTTTGTAACTCTAGAAGGTGACAAAATCAGAAAAGCTAACACAGGAGATAAAGTTTTAGGAGTGATTTCTGAAACAGCTGGTGTAGTTTTGGGCGAAGCAGCATTTAACTGGCAAGGCCGTTATTTGAAGAACGAATTTGGCGGTTTAATTTACGAAAATATTGATGTGACAGTTACAAATGAAGACGGTACACAAAGAATCGAAACTAAAACAGTTCCGAAAGAAAATCCTTATTATGAACCTTCTGAAGATTATATTGCTCGGTCTGATCGTCCTGAATGGAATATCGTAGGAATGTTTGGCCAGATATTTGTACGTATTGATGGGACTGTTACAGCTGGTGATCGTATAATTCCTAAAACCGGTAAAGGGTCAAAATCTGAGGATGGTTCAGGTTACTATGTAATGCGTATCACAACCCCGTATTCACAAGAACGAGGATATGGTGTAGCGCTATGCCTTATCACCCCTACAATCTAAATTCGTTAAATTAAGGGGGTGGTTATGTTCTAGATAAAATATAGATTTTATTCAAAATACACACTTGAAAGACAGAGATAACAGGAGCATACGTGAGATAAAGAGAGATTGGGTTTAGTCCCCTTCTCTCTTTTTTGTGCTCAAATTTAATTATTAGGAGAGATGTTTTTATGACAATTCAAGCGAGACAAATGCTGGTACCATCAAGCAAATATACAATTAAATGTCCTTATGCAATGACAGCTGAGTATATCACATTCCATAATACAGCCAATGATGCATCGGCAAATAATGAAATTAGCTATATGAGAAACAATAACGCAACAGTATCATATCATTTCGCAGTAGATGATGAAGAAGTTGTTCAAGGACTTCCTACAAACCGTAATGCATGGCACTGTGGTGATGGAGAACACGGGACAGGAAACCGTAAATCAATTGGTGTGGAAGTTTGCTACTCTAAATCTGGTGGAGAACGGTACAGAAAAGCAGAAGCACTGGCAATTAAGTTCATTGCACAATTACTCAAAGAACGTGGCTGGGGAGTTGAGCGAGTGAAAAAACACCAAGAGTGGTCAGGTAAGTATTGTCCTCACCGTGTTTTAGATGAAGGTCGTTGGGATGAAGTTAAAGCTGCAATTGCTACTGAATTAAAAGCTCTCGGTGGCAAATCAACTACTCCAACTAAAACATCAACCAAACCAACTACATCCTCTTCATCAGCAGCAAGTGGTTCCCTTAAATCAAAAGTTAATGGTCTTCGTTTCTACTCAAAACCATCATGGGAAGATAAAGATGTTGTCGGCACAGTAAATAAAGATATTGGATTCCCTACAGTTGTAGAGAAAGTTAAAGTTGGATCTGCGTATCAATACAAAGTTAAGAACTCTAAAGGTGCTACATATTACATCACTGCTTCTGACAAATATGTTGATGTTACAGGATCAGTTAAAACCTCTTCTCCTGCCCCAAAAACTACATCAACGACTTCTTCAAGCCCCTCATCTATTAAATCCGTTGGAAAAATCAAAATTGTTGGTGTATCAAGCGCAGCAATTGTAATGGACAAACCTGATCGAAATAGTTCTAAAAATATTGGCACAGCCAAGCTTGGAAACACTATTTCAATTTCTGGTTCAGTTAAAGGTAAAAACAATTCCAAAGGTTACTGGGAAGTTATTTATAACGGTAAACGTGGATATATCTCAGGACAGTTTGGTTCAAAAATCTAATTATATTCAATTATCTCGGAGGATATTTGTTGATCTAATGTATCAGTGACTATCCTCTTAATTTTAGGAGGTGATGTAATGTCACCTTTCTATATTCATTAAAGGTTGGTGACAAATGGATAACTTTGAGCAAAGCACCATTTCAAGATTAAGTGCACTAGAAGAAAAAGCAAAACACACCAATAACAAGATTGACTCTCTTGAAGAAAGAACAAATGTTATCGGTCGTATCGCAACACTTGTTGAGCAACAAGTCGAAATTAACAAAGACTCTCAAGCGCAATCAAGAGAACAGTTCAGCACTCTTAACGAAATGAGTAACAGTTTAAAAAATCTAAGCAAATCATATGAAAAACTGGACAATCGAGTTGAAATATTGGAACGCTCTGATTCCACTCGAAAAATTGACCCCTCTCAATTTACAAAAGACCTTGTATTCAAGGTGCTGCCAAGTGTAATTGCCACTATTATCGGTGCATGGTTACTCATACATTTTGGCCTCAAATAAAATTAACAGGAGACGATTAAATGACTAAAATCAACTGGAAAGTAAGACTGAAAAAGAAAACATTCCTTGTTGCGATTTTCTCTGCAACGCTGTTATTCGTACAAGCTATTGCCTCTGCTTTTGGATACGACTTGACTGTATTTGGTGACGATTTAACAGAGAAATTTAATGCACTTCTAACTTTTTTAACAGCAATGGGGATCATTGTTGACCCAACAACTCAAGGTATTTCTGATAGTGAACAAGCAATGGATTATGATTCACCTAGATAAATCCACTACCCTTCTCTTAATTGAGGAGGGTATTTTTTTCGTTTTTTCAAGTTCCATGTTTATAATCAATTTATTTGTAATTTTCATACAAATTACTTTACATTTCTTTCCTTCGGTGCAACTATATAATAAAAAGGACAGAAAGGGGTTTGAAACTTGAAGACTGAAAAAGTCATTCCCTATGACTTGGTAGCGACAAAAATGAATCATTGGTATGTGGCAATTAAAAAGAATTGGGTCGGTAGAGCAGAGGAAATGCGAAAAGAAGTTATGCAAGAAATAAAGATTATGGAAGAGAATCAAGATGTCTTGCTATACTACTCTCTACTCGAATTTAGACATAAATTAATGCTATCGTATATGTACCCTAACGCCATAAAGGACATTGAGAAAAATTATGGTGAGTTAAAAGAATATGAAGGTCATGAAAACCTAACAGGTATGCTCGAATATTACTATTATTTTTTCATGGGCATGTTCTATTTTAGACAAAAAGAGTTGACGTTCTCCCTTAATCACTATAGACAAGCAGAGAAACATTTGGACTCCATCGATAGCGAAGATATTGAAGTTGAAAAAGCTGAATTTTATTTTAAATTGTCAGAAGTGTATTACCACATGAAACAGACTTATTTTTCAATGAACTATGCCATGAGAGCCTATAATATTTTTAAAAAGCAACCTGATGTTGATGGAAACTCTACATACGGGGTACAAAAAGTACGTTGTCAATTCGTCATATTTGGCAATTTACTGGACAGCATGAAGTTTGATGAGGCGTTAAAAAGAGCATATAAAGCTTACCAAGAAGCAGAAGAGCTGAATAAAAATGAGAAGAATCGTGGACATTTAATACGTTCAGCACTGTTTAATATTGGATTATGTTATAATCAAATGGAAGAACTTGATAAAGCATTTTTTCACTTTAATAAGTCGCTCCAAATCATTGAGCCAGAAAACCATGATTATGCAGCTAAAACATTGTTTGTTATCTCCTTCTTAAAAGGAAGGCAAAATGATACTAAAAATGCTCAAGCGTTTTATGAACAATCAAAGCAGATAGCAGAACAGTACAATAATGAAGTAGTTATTGAAAAGCTGAAAATGGTTAAAGGTCTTTTCTTGGACCCGGATTTAAATTTAGTAAGAGAAGCGTTCAAGTTCTTCAGAGAAAGAGGTATGTACCCTGATATGGAAAGCTATGGAGTTGTTGTAGCTGATTTTCTCACAGCAAAAAAAGAAGCTTGGGGTGCAATTGAATTTTATCGTTTGGCAAATGAAGCAAGAAGACAAATTAAAAGGGGAGAAGCAATATGAAAACAAAACTAATTATCTGCGCAGTTCTATTATTCGGTGTTGCCGGAACAGTGGGTGCTTCCTATCTCCAACAACAAAACGATACGCTCAAAGTTGCTGAAAGAGCCGAAACGTAAAAACTAATAATTAAGTAAGGAGAATGGAGGGAGCTTCCCTCTATTCTCATGATTTATGTCCACCAGTAAGCCCAGCTCTGTGAAGCGCAGTTCCTGCAGGTGTATAAGAAATGGCTCTCAGAATCGCTTTAGAGCCGTATTTGCTTCTAATTCCATCCATTACAAACCCGAGTTTCCTTCTCTTTTCATTATCCACTTCAAATAAACTCAACTGCTGATTAACATCATCCTCAATATTTGATAACGTAACTGAGATACTTCTCACTGTTTTACCCGAGTAAAACTTATTAAAGAGTATCAAGCAGCATCTATATATATCCATAGTGATATTTGTGGGAAGATCAATTGTTTTGGATCGATGAAATCCACCACCAAGCTCATCTTTACTGTAACCAATTCCCAGGCTGATTGTCCGACCAACTTTATTATGTGTTCGTGCCCTTCTTGCAACTTCCTCACAAATCTCCAAAAGAACAGCCTTAATCTCTTCTCTCCTTGTATAATCCCTCAGTAAAATCTGACTCTTACCAAAACTAATCTGTCCTTGCATCAATGGAGCTCCAATTTCTGATAAATCGATTCCATGTGCATGGTAGTACAACTGGTTTCCCATTATTCCGAACTTCTTTTCAAGCAGCTCTAAAGGAAATTTAGCTAACTGACCTACAGTCGATATTCCCATCCGATTTAGATTTCTTTCCATCCTCCCTCCTATCCCCCACATTTTAGACAACGGGTGAACCTTCCAGAGTTTATTTGGCACATCTTCATATCTCCAACGTGCAATACCACTCTTTGTTTTCTTACTCTCCAGATCAAGCGCAAGCTTACTGAGCAACATATTATCTCCAATGCCTACTGTGCACATCAAACCAAATTCTCTCCACATGCTGCTTTGAATTGCTTTGGCCATTTCTTCAGGATCTTCTTTTCCTGCATCTAAAAAAGATTCATCAATTGAATACGTGTGGACACATTTTTCAGGAACAAATCTGTAAAACAGTTTTGTAATCTCAGTTGAAACTCTGATGAAAAGCTTCATTTGTGGATTTACAATGTGTATTCTCGGATCTTCAGGTATCTCAAAAAGTCTCGATCCTGTTTTAATTCCAAAATCTTTTTTAAGTGCAGGAGATGCAGCTAATACTACACTTCCCTGTCTCTCCGTATTCCCTACAACAGCAAGATAGCATGTTAAAGGATTAAGCCCCATTGTTATAGCTGATACAGAAGCATAAAAGGATTTCATATCGACACAAAGTATATTCTTCCGTGGAAATTGTGAGTAATCAATCATTATATGTAGCTCCTATGATGTTATTCATGTTGATATAAACTGTATTGTCGTTCTGGTCTTTTAAGTGTAGCTTTTGTTGTTCAAAATTAATGTAATGGACTCTGCCGGTGACATTTTCAACGAACCCATTGTTAAAGAGTTTGAATTTCAACTCTTTATTAAATTCAAGTGCCTCAGAGACGAGAAGATCCATCTCTTCAATTTGTTGGTCATCTAAGGATGGTTTTTCAATTTTTGAAACATCAATCAAATCTTGTTTAAGTTGTGTTAAATGTTCTGGAAGCATCATTGATGTCCATTTAATTGTTCCTCGATCCCTAAGCATATCGACTCACTCCTTTATTGATCTAATATTAACAGAACAAATGTTCTTTATTCAATATAAATAAGAACAAAAGTTCGATGTAAATGTTGGTAACGATATTCTTCCAATAAATACCCTAATATTCGTTCATGCAGATGAGAAAAATTAAAAGCACCCTAATATAAGGTGCTTTAAAACTGTTCTTTTTAAATAGATTATTGTCTTCCATTTATAAGGCTTTTCCCCAATCCCCTTTCTACAAATAATTTTTATTCACTCTATTCGCTTTTTAGATTAGACTTCTTCATTTCCGCAATTTCAGTTTCCAGTTCTCTAATCCTTTTATCTTTTAGTTTAACTTCTTTTATTTTTTGTGGAAGAAACGCAATCACTGCTCCCAATCCAACTAAACTATAAAAATTTGTATAAGCTCCCAAATCATTAATTGTATCAATAGGTAAGTGGGGCATTACTATTATCGCAAAAATACCCATGAAATATAAAAGGATTTTTAATTTTTTTGTTTTTGTTTTTCTGTATCCATTAAATCGGAGAATGTAAGAAAACAGGCGCAAACTGATATTCCAAAAAGATAATTGTTGCCTAATTCTAGCCCACATAAACTCAAAACCCCTAGAAACATAATACATACACCTAATACTTTTACTATTTCTTCATTATCATCCATATGAACCCTCTTTCTAAATATCGACTACAAATATTTAATTGTGTTTATCTAGTGAGTATGCGCTTATCATTATTATCTAATAAGTCTTTATTGAAGTATATCCACCTGTTGAATATCGGTAAATGGGTAAAAATGTTTAACAATTGATATAAAAAAGAACCTGCATTTTGCAAGTTCTTTTCATATTGTCAATTTATTGTGAATTTTCAACGACAAGGGCATTTATGTATAGTATAATATTTCCTGTACATTTAGTTTGCTCACTCAAGGGAGTCTTGCTCATCCCCTAATGAAAGGGGGTGATGCTATGTCAACATTTCAGGCATTAATGCTGATGCTTGCATTCGGGTCGTTTATAATTGCCCTGTTGACGTATATAAATAAAAAATAGACCTCCCTTGAGCGTCAGAACCTGAAGGGATAGGTCTACCAAGAAACCACATCGAGCAAGCCCTTTGATGGGCAGCTTTTTGTACAGAGCCGGGGTGTTGGTAGCACCCTGGTCTTTTTATTTTATGCATTTCTTGTTAAGCAAATGCATTTTTTATACTTTAAAAAGTATAATCTTCATCCTAATTATAACCATATAAAAATGGTATTTGCAATACTATTGCTTTGTGGGTAAAACCATTATTTTATTGAATTGTGGATGCTTACTTCTGCTTCATCTCATACAATTGCAATACTTTTGTTTAGTTGTCTAAACTAATTTTCAATGCATCAGCTAGCATGACGTTAAAATCATCAAATTTGTTCATCGTTGTTCCAGAGGGTTTATCAAGCTCTAGGTACTCATTTTCAATTACATCTAAGCAATACCAGGCTGTATCTGAGTCACCAAAAAACAGATATTTTTTCTGCTCATCATTTTCGTGCCACTGTTCATTTGTTTCAATAAAACCATAAACTTCTTCATCACTTTCTTCTCTCAGTAATTCTTGATCCAATCCATAGATTACCAAGCCATTAAAATCTAATCCGTTTACAGTTTGAAGGAATTTTTTATATCCTGAAGGAATTTCATTTACAGGGAACTTGCCTAATACCGCTTCTTCAAAATTTCTAATTTCCTGGTCTGTAACAGGAGAATTTAATTCATCTCCATACTTTGCTTCAGTTTTTCGAATTTCCTCTAATAAATTTACCCACATAATACTGCCCCCTTATTTCTCACTTGGATATATCTCACCATTAGGAATAGGCCAATTAATCTTCTTTGTTTCCCCCGGTGTCAAACCTTTTGTCAACGAATTTTGCTCATTAGTTATTGCTTTATGATAAGGATCATTTTTGATCAGAATCAAGTTATCCATGTCGTTTGTGCCACCGTCATCTAGAGGAAGCTTATGGTGAACTTGATATCCTTTTGGATTTAACCCATCCTTCATTCGGGCAATATCCTTATCTGTTAAGCCGGCCTTCTTAAGTTTCTTAACTTTATTGGGATCATTTGATAGACCTTTTAAGAATTGTTTTTTTATAGAACTGTTGAACTTTCTTCTAAGTTTTGCTGTTTCTTCTGGACTTCTCTTTGTGTAGCTAATTTCCTTAACTTTAACACCTTTTAAAAGAACCTGTTCACCTTTTAGTGTTCCTACAAAATCATCGCTACCAGCCGATTTATAAAGCACACTGTTCTTCTCGTCTATCGCTTCTTTCAATATTGATGTGTTTTTTACATTGTGAGTATTCTTTATATCCTGAAGGATACCTGCATACGCCAATTGATTATTATTTAATGAAATAGAATTAATGAAGGTTTTTCCTTTATCAATTCCAGTCTTTACGCTATTAGTAATTGCTTTTTCTCCAGCCCCTAAGACTTTATCGACCTTGGCTGCTCCAGTTGTAGCTAACTTACTTGACCCTTTAAGAATAGAGCCTCCACCTTTTAATCCAACAAGGCTTCCAACAGCATAAGTTATATAGTGTGCTCTCGAATAAGCATCACCATTGACCATTTTATCATTCCAGGAATCAGATAAGTCTTTCCAAATAATTTTAGCATAAGTAGGTGTTTCAATTATGGTACCAGTTATTTTTAATAGCTTCTGCTCATCAGAAAGCTGTGAAAATTCCCAAGTACCAACTGCTAAGTCTTTGGCACCAACTACCGTATCCTTAACGACATCATATGCAGCTACACTTACTCCTTTAATAATATCCCAAGTGATCTCTCCTGCTTCTTCTAGCTGCTTTGCTTGTTCAATTTGCATTGCTAGCTGTACTTGAGACGGCTCCAGATTCTCGTACCCTACTTTCTTAGCAATCTCTAAATATTCATCAGGATCAGATACACCGTCATTAAGTTTCTTTTTCAATTCCTTAATTTCTCGTTCTTTCGCTTCTTCTTTCTTCACGGTTAAATAAGCTTCAGAATGCTGCTCAATATCGCCTTTTTTCTTATGTATGTCACTTTCTCTATACGCTTTAGCGTTATAGTGAATCGGTGTAGCATTCTTGCCTTTGCCTGTTGATTCCTGCAGCTTTTTAAAATCTTGCTGAATAAATTGTTCGTTAGGCTCTGTTTCAGCATATTCTGTTTTCAAATCCTCATCAAGCTTGTTTAGCTTATCGATTGTATTTTCACGTTTGTCATCTGCAGAAGAAAGTTTGTCTTTGAAGTCTTCTGTTGAGAATATTTCAAGTGGAAGGATGTCATTGATGTCATTCAGAATGTCTTTCATTGCTTTTTTCTGTTCAGACATAATGGATTTTGATTTTGTGTATGCATTTACAAGTTCATGTTCTAAAAAAGATTCTTCTATGTAAGCATCAGACATCTTGGCATCTTCCAGTTTTGCAGAAACGCTGCTTAAGAAAGCAATCTTCATATCAATAAGATCAATCCATTGATCTGTCACACCGACATGATCATAATAAAATGCTTTAATGTTGTCTGCACCCTTACCTGAAAACTCGCTGTCGTCTAGGTCAGCTACAGCTTTAAACGCTTTTTTGAGCTTCACCATTTGCGACCTTAGTTCCTTATACTCTTTGGTTCTTTTATCTGCTTCAGAGAGTAATGAATTAGCTTCAAAAACCTTCATATCATTCTCCTTTCAAGTCTACTCTATGAAAATTTTACCACAATAATCTATTCCAATAACAGAAAAAACAGCCTGAAATTGACTGCCTTGATCGGTTTCTTTTACTTAGCATTAAATCAACATGATCTCTTTTCAATTCCTCTTTTGGGAGACTGTAATAGAAAACTATGCTTAAAACAAAAAAAGATAGGGGTGATAACTAACCAATCGTACTTTCCTCTGTATCCACTGTTGAAGCAACCAAAATGACATCTTTGAGGCGGTCAAACACTTGAAGCAAAAAAGGAAAAAGACTTAAAAGCAATGAAATACCGAATACTTAATACGCATGTTTTCCTCCTGCTTTTAAACCACATTTAATGGGCAGTTTTTTAATATGATGAGGTTTGATAATAAGATACAACTCCTATTATTGCTAATACAATGAATATAGCTAAGATGCTCCACAATGTTATTTTAATACCTTTAGTCATGTTATGTCCCCTCTCTCATTACCAAGCTATATTGAATTATATATGTATGCTTAACGTTATTATTACCGTGGAATTTTCTTTGTAGTTGGTTTTTAGTTAATTGGCTAATGATAGTCAATACCGTGTATTTAGTTAATAAGGTTCCTCTAACCAGGGATAGGCTATGTATTGCTTCATCCATGAAAATAAAACAGACGGTGATGTTCTTGACTTGAGGCTTACCTTAGAAGAAAAGCCAGAGAGTATGTGAGGGAACTCTCTGGCCTATAGTGGCTGATATACCAACTATGATACATCTATAGGATACTTTATATTTGTGATGTATTCAAGCAGCTTTCAGGTTTAAATAAAATGTGAAATTTTATTTAGATCATCTCCTAATAACTATGTATATTAAACCCGCAATAATAAACAGTAAAAAGATTATTATCCATACATAAAAATTCAAGCTTAATAAGAGTGCTCCTATTGCCGGAAATAGTTTTGGGAACAGAGCAATTAATAAACCTTCGATCACACCAATAGCAGCGATGATTAGTGATAAAATTGCGATTTGTGTTTGTTCCATTATTCTTTCCTCCTCATTAGACTTTTATTGTAGGTTAAGCAAGGGTGTGCACAAGCATTATAGATAGTTAGTTGAGATAATTAACAAAGCTGTGAAAGAACCTTGTTTTATCCTAGAGTTACTCATAGTCAATGATTCATCCACCTCTCTCATATACTTCAATAGATAATACCCCTGACTTTTGCTAACCGCACAATTCAGCGAAAATTTCTTCCGACATTATAAGTTGCGTATAGACTTTCCAAGATGGATGCCTACTTACTGGAACTTCCACCTACACTTATATAACGGGTACGCTACCGGTATTTTTGCGACATCGAAATAAATTTTTTCACAACCGATAATATGCACGTCGAATAAATGTCGCGCAAATTTCTTCTGTTACTATTAATTGCGTATTGGCTTCCGGATTGGCACATCTTTTTCGCTTTTTGGGACAGAAGAAGTAAAACTTTTTTCCGTCATAAATAGATGCGTAGGAACTGCGGAAAATGGACAAAAGCCTGGCCTATTAAAGGTAAGGTCAAATATAGGGTTAAGAATTCATAACACATACAAAATCAATATTAAAAGAATACGAATCTTTCAAATTATTTTGTTGTTTTTGTATTCAATGTTAGATAGAATGTTTTTACAGATACTTCTGTTTTGACATTAAACACAATAAAGAGGTGCTAAATTTTTGGAGTTAAAAAACATTGTCAATTCTTACAACATCACAAATATTTTAGGTTATCTGAGACGTTCTCGTCAGGACATGGAACGAGAAAAAAGAACAGGTGAAGACACACTCACAGAACAAAAAGAACTCATGAATAAAATACTTACGGCCATTGAAATCCCTTATGAATTAAAAATGGAGATTGGATCAGGGGAAAGCATTGAGGGGCGCCCTGTTTTTAAAGAGTGCCTTAAAGATCTTGAGGAAGGTAAATATCAGGCAATTGCAGTTAAAGAAATAACAAGACTTAGTCGTGGGAGTTATAGCGATGCCGGACAGATTGTTAACCTTCTTCAAAGCAAACGATTGATCATAATTACCCCATATAAGGTTTATGATCCTAGAAACCCTGTAGACATGCGTCAGATTCGGTTTGAATTATTTATGGCTAGAGAAGAATTTGAAATGACTAGGGAGCGTATGACAGGAGCTAAATACACTTATGCAGCACAGGGAAAATGGATATCTGGACTTGCACCTTATGGATACCAGTTAAACAAAAAGACGTCTAAACTAGATCCAGTTGAGGAGGAAGCAAAGGTTGTTGAACTAATATTTGATTTATTTCTGAACGGTCTAAATGGAAAGGATTACAGTTACAATGCAATTGCGACTCACTTAACCAATCTGCAAATCCCCTCCCCTGCAGGAAAGAAAAAATGGAATCGGTTCACTGTAAAAGCCAT
Organism: Bacillus sp. T17B1; assembly: GCF_026796395.1. Lineage (NCBI taxonomy): Bacteria > Bacillati > Bacillota > Bacilli > Caryophanales > Bacillaceae > Bacillus > Bacillus sp. T17B1. The sequence goes on along the minus strand of NZ_JALAYA010000031.1, from coordinate 150,294 downwards.
TCTTGAAAATGAAGCTTATATAGGAACTGTTAAGTATAAAGTCAGAGAGAAAGAAAAAGACGGTAAGAGAACAATTAGACCTGAGAATGAACAAATAATTGTACCTGACGCACACACTCCCATTATTGATAAAGATCAATTCGAGGAGGCGAATAAAAAAATCGAAAACAAAATACCTTTGCTGCCAAATAGAAGCGATTATAAATTAAATGAATTGGCCGGTGTATGTATTTGTGCTGACTGTGGTGGGCCATTGTCAAAATATGAAGCCAAAAGAAAGAGACAAAACAAAAACGGTACTGAAAGCTTATATCATGTTAAAGTGCTCAGATGCCTCAATAACAAGTGTATGAATGTTCGGTATAATGATGTTGAAGAAGCAATATTAGATTATTTCAGACTGTTTCAATCATTAAATGATAAGGAACTTACAAACCTTATTGAAGACATGATTCATTCACACGAGAATAAGAACAACATCAAATCTCAAAAACAGATTAATGAACAATTCGAGCAACGTGAGAAAGAGTTGCAAAATAAACTGAATTTCATCTTTGATAAGTACGAAAGTGGTATTTACTCTGACGAAATTTTTCTTCAGCGAAAAGCAACATTGGACAAGGAAATGAAAGAACTAAAAAAAGCCAAAGATGAGTTAAATGGTCTGACAGATATTAAATCAGGTATTGATATCAGTATAGTAAGAGGCCAAATGAAAAACTTGATTCAAATTTACGAGACATCAAATGATAAAGAAGAAAAAAACAACTTACTCAGAATTGCATTAGAAAAAGTAATTGTTAAAATGACAGCTAAAAGAAAAGGCCCAGTACCTGCACAATTTGAGATAACACCTATTCTTAGGTTCGGCCTTCTAACCGGTGATACGCTGACTGATACTAAGGAAAGTTCGTTTTCGTAGTCAGTATCTCGATGAACAGATAAAGCTGTATCTCCTGTGAACACAATGGGTGCCACCAAGCTGTTATCTGAAAAGCTGTTTCATCAAGCAAACCGCCATGTTCAAAACAGAGGAACCGTGTTTTGTTCGGTCCGCTTCGGAAATGTTCTCGGTTCAAGGGGTTCGGTCATCCCTATTTTATTTGAACAAATGATGGAGGGTGAACCGCTGACCATCACAGACAAGAACATGACCAGATTTTTTATGTCAATAGACGATGCGGCTACACTGACATTGCAATCAGCTGCTATTACAAAAGGCGGAGAGACCTTTATTTTTAAAATGGAATCATTGAAACTTGAAGAACTGATTCATGGGTTTGAAGAATATGCATCGCAGCACGGGCTCCCGCGGCCGGCTGCAGTAGAAGTCGGCAAACGTCCAGGTGAAAAGCTTCACGAAGAATTAACATCCCCTCATGAAGTTGAATCACTGTATGAATGGGGCAATCTTTATGCAATCCTTCCGGAGCCAGAAAAACATCCAGTTTTTCGCAAAGTCAATTTGCCTGGGTATCAATCAGATCAAGCTCCTCTCATTACAAAAGACAGAATTGCCAAGATTATTAAGGAATTGCATCAAGAAAAAAAGGCATAAAAACAAGCCTGTCTATCCAATAGGCAGGCCTGTTTTTTGTGTTTTATTTATTAAAGAATTTCAGATAGCTTTCGTATCCTTCTTCTTTCAGCTTATCTTTCGGCACAAACCGCAGCGCCGCTGAATTTATGCAGTAACGAAGCCCGCTTGGCCCCGGCCCATCATTAAATACATGGCCAAGATGAGAATCCGCAGTACGGCTTCTCACTTCTGTGCGAATCATGCCGTGGCTCGTGTCTAGTTTTTCTTCCACTTCTTCTTCTTCAACCGGCTTTGTAAAGCTTGGCCAGCCGCAGTGGGAATCAAATTTATCCTTGGATGTAAACAACGGCTTGCCTGACACAATGTCAACATACAGCCCTTCTTCCTTATGATTCCAATATTCATTTTGAAACGGCGGCTCCGTGCCGTTATTTTGCGTCACCTCATATTGCATGCGGTTTAGTGACTGAATTTTTTCTTCTTTATTGTTCGCCATTTATTTCGCCCCCCAATGCTCGCTGATAAATCCGGCACGTCCAGAACCTGTCCGGTAGCGCTGATAATGTCCTGGATTTTTTTTATAAAAATGCTGATGATAGCCTTCCGCTTCATAGAAAGGTTCAGCTTTTAAGATATCCGTTACAATCGGATCTTTAAATATTCCGCTTTCCGCCAGGCGCTGCTTGGAAGCTTCCGCAAGCTCCTTTTGTGTATCATTATGATAAAAAATGGCTGCACGGTAGGAACTGCCGCGATCGGCAAACTGGCCGCCGGCATCTGTCGGGTCAATTTGCTGCCAAAATAATTCAAGCAGTTTTTCATAAGGGAACACATCAGGATTAAACGTGATTTGAACGGCTTCACGATGTCCTGTCGTTTCACTGCACACCTCTTCATACGTAGGGTTTTCAATATGGCCGCCTGTATACCCGGACACCACTTTTTCAATCCCCGGCTGTTCGTCAAAAGGCTTAACCATACACCAAAAACAGCCTCCTGCAAATGTGGCGATTTCTTTTTTTTCAGACATACTGGTGCCTCCTTTGTTCATACGTGGTATTATTATATTATAGCATGTAAAAATAGAATGAAAATGATTCTGCTTCCCAATAAAATCTATAGGTTTTAAGCAATATGCTTATGTAATGGAGGTTCACAAATTTGAAAGTAAGAACACAGATGATGTACGATATGGAAAATTTACTCCGTAAAGTCTTTAAACAAATACGCAATGAAATCAATGAGATTCTAGATAAAGAGCTGTCACGGAATGAATTCACCATTCTGCGGATCCTCAGTGAACAAGGGCCTAAAAAAGTCACCGAATTCGCGCCTATTTTAGAGGTATCCGCAAGCCACATTACGGCTGTGACCGATGCGCTGGTAGAAAAAGAATGGATTACGCGAATCAGATCGAAGGAAGACAGACGCATCATCCGCATTCATATCACTGAAGCGGGCGAAAAAGTCCTTCAGCATTTCAACGAGAAAAAAACGGAATATTTCTTTAAACGTTTTGACTGCTACAGTGATGCTGAACTCGCTACATTAATCGAGCTCTTCAGCAAACTTGATAAAAAACGATGAAAAAAAGCACATACCGCTATATATGGGTATGTGCTTTTCGCAGCGCCTCACTTATTTTTCAGTGAACAGTTTCATTGTTTTCCAGCGGCCGTATTTGTAATACAAAAACGCCGCACAGCTGCTTAATACAAAACTCATTCCGATTCCGAGCCCGATCCCTTTCTGTCCAAGCCAAGCTGAAAATAGAGCTGTGAAAGGATATCTCAAAACCCAAAACGAAATCAAATTTAAAACCAGAACCTGCAGCATCGCTCCCGAAGCTCTGACGATTCCGTTCAGGACGAAGTTAATTCCGATAAAAGGATAGAAAAACGCGATCCACCGCAAATATTGTTCACCGAACGCAACCGCATCTGGCTCGCTGATAAATAACCTCATGAGGTATTTACCAAATACCCAAATCATAACTGCAATCACCAGCATGCAAGAAATAACAGCCATCACACCTAGCCTTGCAATCGTTCCCACTCTTTTATCGTTTCCGATTCCGATATTTTGCCCTGCCATACTGTTGACCGCCGTACCGGCAGCCATTGCTGGAAGCGTGATGATGCTGTCGAGCCGCTGCACCGCGCCGAAGCCCGATACCACATGCTCCCCGTATGAGTTCACAACACTCATAATCGCCATCATTCCGCCTGTAATCACCATCATCTGCAAACCGGCTGGAATTCCGAGTTTCAAAATCAGCGCGGACTCTTCCCACTTGGGCACTCGCGGTATAGAGAACGGCACGAGCTTATGTTTGATGACATAGTACAATCCATACAGAAATGCAATGCCCTGTGACAAAATCGTCGAATAAGCAGCTCCCGCTATTCCCATGCGGAACACAGAAATAAAGAGCGGTGCCAACACTGTATTCAGCACAACGGCAAACGCGATAAACCGGAGAGGTGTCTTGCTGTCGCCGAGCGCCCGAAGCACAGTACTGATAAAGTTATAACCAAATAAAAATAAAATGCCGATAAATTGAATCTGTAAATAGGTCCCAGCAAGCGGTATCATTGACTCCGGTGTCTTCAGAAGACGAAGCAAGTGCTCTGACAGAAAAAAACCGGCCGCGCCGAATCCGATGCTTAGGCCTGTTAATAAAACGACAAAAGCGTTAATATACGACTTCATTCCTTTTTCATCGTCTTTACCCTTTTGCTGTGACAAAATGGTTAACGTCGCATTGTTAAGACCCAAAATAAAAGACAGTACGGTTAAAACAATCGTGCTTGATACCGCAGCTGCCCCTAGAGCCTTTGCCCCCAATAAATTGCCGATCCACAAACTGTCTATCAATTGAAAGGAAACCTGCAAGGCGTTTCCGAGCATAATAGGTGTTGAAAACAGCACAAGCTGTTTCAGCACGTTCCCCTGTGTAAAATCATATGCTTTCATTTTTTCTCCTTGTGTTATCAAATTTTCGTCAAACCGCACGAAAAAAGAGACGTTGTTTCATGTCTCTTTTTTCATGATTTATCGGTTTTTTTCCGGTCTCTCATACCGAATGTAAACACCATCACGCTTAGGAACAAGGCACAATAGGAAATGTTCAAATACGTTTGATCCATATCTTCAGCGGCTAGATGATGATAAGCAAGCCAGCCGAAATACAGGGAAAATGTAAAGGATAATAAACTGAAATACTGGTAAATCCGTTTCATTTTCAGTCACCTCTATTGTTTAGGATGGTAATAGGAAAATTCAATTTCATCTTTTTCTAAATTTATTTTGTCCGCTTTGACATACATTCCATTCGTTAAAGGCATTTCTGACAGACGCACTTCGATGCTTTTATCGCCAGGATGAACGTGGACAAATGATGGCAATTCGTAAAAGCTATCCATATAATTTAACACAAAGCTAATTGGTATACTCAATTTCCCTAACGAAAATTTCGTGACATTCAGCTCCACATCGCCATTTTTTTTCACGGTCGGTTCAAAAGCGACAAACGCATCAATCGACGTGGAAAAGGCCTTGATTTTCCCTGCGACATGAACATCATCACTAATATCTACTTTATAATCAAGCTTGGTTGATGCTTTGTCGTTTAAATATGAGTTGACAAACGCAGCTAATGATTCTTTTGTGCTTGTCACTTGAAATCCATATTCGCTCTCAGCTGAATTCTTCACCTGGGCTTGTTCTCCCGGCATCATAACAAGTGCCATAAATCCAACGGCGAGGATAATATTAATTGCAAGCAATATAAAAAATAGTCGTTTCCACTTATTCATGTGTCACCCTACTCTTTCGGTAATCCTTCTTTTTTTATGGCTTGATAGACGCGTTTTGCAATGAGGGTATAACCCGTACCGTTAGGATGAAAATCATCTTCCTCAGAAATTCGGCTGCTGTCACTTTTTTGATTGAACAAGTCTGCGATATGAATGATCTTTGCATGTTTATCTTTTTTCAGCTCTTTTTCAGCAATATCGTTCCAATTAGTGACGACTCCGTTTATTTCACTTAATTCAGATAACGTAAACGTAAACGGATTATACATGCTGACATAAATCAGCTCAGCGTGATTATTCAGCTCCCGAATTTCAGAAATGATTTTTCCAAAACGCTTTTCATACGGCTTTTCCGCTTCCTGAAACGGTTCAACGGTTAATTGAAGAAAGTTTTGGCGAAGGACTTTCATCAGATCGTTACCGCCAATGGTAAAAAAGACATAATCTGCGTCCTTTATGCCTTTTTGAACCTTTTTATCTTTTAATTTCTCTAATAAGTCATCCGAACGGTTCCCTTTTACGGCATAATTTTTTACGACTACCGTTTTGACTTGCTTTTCTGAACGGATGGAATCTGCCACCTTGCCGACATATCCCTTTCCGTCGGGATCTCCGATTCCTTCTGTCAGCGAATCTCCGACAGCCGCAATGACAATGTCCTCTTTCGTTTTCGGTTCATGAGCTTTTTGTTTTCCCTCAGATGCTGTACGTATATTCGTACAAGCAGTAAGAAGCAAAATCAAACCGGCCATGATTGAAAAAATGCGCAGCTTCAATCTTGTTGCTCCTTCCCATTCTACTAGTGGAAAGTGTATCATGTTTTAGAAGATTTGCAAATGCATAGTCTTCTAGCTTACTTGTGTGTACTGGCTGACTTTACATCGGCGATAATATCATCGTACGGTGTATTTTCCACTCCATTGTAATCTTTCAGCACCTTGCCGTCCGGGCCTACCAAATAAAAAGAAGATTGATGAATGACTTGGTCCTCTCCCTCCGGTTTCTTCACAATCGCTTTAAAGCTCTTAAGCGCGAACGCCTCAATATCACTCTGGCTGTAACCCGTGAGGAAATCCCAATTATCAAAGGATAATGGATAATTTGCGGCGAATTTCTTCAGCTGCTTCGGCTTATCGTTTTCTGGATCAACACTAAACGATACGATGCGGACATCTATATGCTCGGCTTTCAGTTTTTTTTGCAGATCGGTCATATGAGCCGTCATCGGCGGACATACCGTTTCACAATTGGTAAAAATAAAATCTGCCAGCCATACTTCTCCTTTTAAACTCTCTAAAGAAACGTTCTTGCCATCTTGATTTTGAAATGTAAAAGGCTCCACCTCGTAATTGAGCGGATCTTTAATCTGTTGTCCCCCGCAGGCACACAAAAGCAGAAAAAACAGCCCTGCCATTACACCTTTGATAACCTTCATGACATTCACCCTTTCCAGCCAGCGTAAAAGCGCTTTCTAAAATCGTCCTTACTTGCTGTGTCCCATGCTTGTATTCGATACTGGGCAAAAAAAATCCTGCATGCCTCCCATTCACTGATTCAAAGGGGGACATACAGGTATAAACGGCATGTTACGCGTTGTGCTTTAACACCTCTTGATGAAAAACAGCCTGATAATCTGTCCATTTCATCCGGCGCTTCATATAATGTCGGAAAGAATACACTTTTGCCCTGCTGTTTGATGAAAACACTTCTTTTAAGTAGAATTGCAAATGGTGATGTAACATAAAGAAATAGTGCTCATCTTCCTTTAATACAGGTATTTCTGTCACTTTCACCTGAATCCCGTCACTGCGTTTGAACTCTAGGCTTTTGAGTAACAAGCTATCAATCCTCTTTTTTGTTTTTCTTCTATTATATACAATGCCAGCCGGACTGTCTGTCATTTTGCGCGGTTGTGTAAAAAAATTAGATCAGCAAATGGAACAGGTCCTCATCCTTATTCACCTCTACATAATGAAGCGGTTTTCTGTTCATCCGTTCAATCAGCGGCCCATAGTCGGCCTTGTTCTGCAGTTCAATGCCGACAAGAGCAGGTCCGTTGCTTTTATTATTTTTCTTCGTATATTCAAATCTTGTAATATCATCATTAGGTCCGAGAACTTCGTCAAGAAATTCGCGGAGCGCCCCCGCTCTTTGCGGAAAATTGACGATAAAATAATGCTGAAGCCCTTCAAAAATCAAGGACCGCTCCTTCATTTCCTGCATTCTTCCGATATCGTTATTGCCCCCGCTGACCACACATACCACATTTTTGCCTTTAATTTCATCTTTGTACAAATCAAGCGCTGCGACAGAAAGAGCTCCAGCCGGTTCAGCAACTATCGCACATTCGTTATATAATTCAAGAATGGATGTACATACTTTTCCTTCAGGCACAAGGAGGATGTCATCAACGACATATTCCAGCGTTTGGAACGTTTCCTCACCAATTTTTTTAACTGCTGCTCCATCTACAAACTTATCAATTTTATCAAGTGTGACGACATGCCCAGCTTTGTTTGATTCAAAATAGGATGCCGCTCCCGCCGGCTCAACAGCAATTACTTTTGTATCAGGAGACACATTTTTCAAATATGTACCTACTCCTGAGAGAAGCCCGCCTCCTCCGACACTTGCAAAAAGAAAATGGGGTTCTGTATCAATGTCGTTTAAGATTTCGACTGCCAACGTTCCCTGTCCGGCCATCACATCCGGATCATCGAACGGATGGATAAACGTCCGGGATTCCGCCTCACAGCATTCAACAGCGCTTTTATACGCATCGTCAAACGTATCACCTGTCAAAATAATATCGATAAACCCTTTACCGAATAGTTCAACTTGAGATACTTTTTGTTTCGGTGTAGTGGACGGCATAAAAATTTTCCCGTGAATGCCGAGATGTTTACACGAGAACGCCACACCTTGAGCGTGGTTTCCGGCACTTGCACACACAACTCCGTTCTCAGTCTGCTCGCTGGAAAGCTGTTTGATTTTATGATAAGCCCCTCTGAGCTTAAAAGATCTGACAACTTGCAAGTCTTCACGTTTCAAATAGATATTGCATTCATATCTCTCAGAGAGTCTGTCATTCCTTTGCAATGGTGTGTGAATGACAACGTCCTTCACGTTTTGATGAGCCTTCAAAATGTCTTTCACTTGGATGAGAGAGTTTTCTTTAAGCAACGGTTTCATGTACAGATTCCTTTCTTGTTTTAAATCCCTATTTAATATGCCATTATAACACGAATATTCAAAAAATAAGACAATTAATTTTTTAATAATTTAAAAAAATACTGACTACCTCCACTATATCTTGTGGTTACACCTGCTTCACCAATATCCTGGGAGGCCTAAGAAAAAAGATGATCGTAAATAAAACGTGTTTTCAGCCAAAAGGCATGATATAATAAAACCAATTAGAACCAAAAGGAGCCAATTGATGAATACCGCACCAATACCTAACACATTTCAACATCTCATCGGAGAACATCAAACATTTCTAGAAGCGAAGCGAATCGCCAAGCAGTTCTCACGATCAGAGCTTCCTGTCCTGATAACAGGAAAAATCGGAACAGGAAAAGATCTTTTCGCACAAGCAATACACCAGGGATCTTCGAGATACAGCGAACCTTTTATCAGCGTCAATTGCAGTACCCATTCGGAAGAAAGCCTTATGCGTGAGCTTTTTGGTCCTAACGGAAACTCAGGTGTCTTTCAAGAAACGGCTCGAGGAACCCTTTTTCTTGATGAAGTATGGCGCATGCCTGCCTCTGTACAAGCTCAGCTGTTAAAAGTGCTTGATTCAGACACGGAGAAACCGAGAATTATCTGTGCTTCCGCAGATGGATGCGCAGACTATACATTCAGGCAAGACTTATTTTACAGACTAAATATCTTAACGCTCACACTGCCCGAACTGTCTGAACGAAAAAGCGATATACCGCTTTTGACACAATATTTTCTCTCAAATTCCGGTCAGCAATTGTTGATTGACCCCTCAGTCTTTTCGATGCTAGAGCAACACACATATGAAGGCAATGTCAGGGAGTTAAAAAACGCCGCAGATTATATGGCGGCAGTCGCAAACGGAGGAACGATTCATCCATATGACCTGCCTCCATATATTAGGGGTGCAATAGACGGAAAAGAGAAGAAAAAAGCAAAGCTGCTGACTTTAATGGAAAAAGCCGAGTTTTTGTTTATTTTGGAAACAATAAAAGCGTTAAACGAAAAAGGAGAACCCGCCAGCAGACGAATCATTTCGGAACACAGCAAAAACACCCAAACCTCGTTATCTCCGCAGCAGGTCAGAAGCCGTCTCGATTATTTGGAGAAAAAAGATTATGTCACAAAAAGCCGAGGACGCGCCGGCACTAAAATTACTTTAGAGGGTTTAAGCTTTTTAGAAACGCTGAAAAATCAAATGATCTAACGATCGAAAGGAGAATGCACTTGTTTACAATTAAAGAAGAGATCGCGAATGCGATAACACACGGGATCGGTGTGATCTTATCCATACCAGCATTAGTGTTTTTGATCATATTTGCAGCTCATTACGGATCTGCATGGGACATAGTCAGCTTTACAATATTCGGTGTCTCTATGCTGCTGTTATATTTGAGCTCCACATTGCTTCACAGTATCACACATAAAAAGACAAAGGATATTTTGGAGATTATTGATCATAGCGCCATTTACATACTCATTGCCGGAACCTATACGCCTTTTTTGCTGGGGCCGCTGAAAGGCACACTTGGCTTCACCCTGCTGGTTATCGTTTGGTCTCTTGCCCTAGGAGGAATCGTTTTTAAAATATTCTTCGTGAAACGGTTTATTCTATTGTCAACCTTAGTGTATTTGATTATGGGATGGCTGATGATTATCGCGGTTAAACCTTTATACGCTTCACTGAGCGGAGCGGGATTCAGCCTTCTTTTTCTCGGCGGCATTTTATACTCTGTCGGAACCATCTTTTATATTTGGAAAAAGATCCCCTTCCATCACGCCATTTGGCACAGCTTTGTATTAGGCGGAAGCGCTGCGATGTTTTTCTGTGTGTTGTTTTATTGTGTGAAGGTGCCGTTTATTTCGTAACAGAAAAGCGCAGTCTTTAAGACTGCGCTTTTTCATGCACGTAATTGTTTTTCATTTGCAGGTATAAAAGCTTTTGAAAAGGACATTTCAATGTCTGCTGGTTTTAAACGTTTAAAAAACGATCCCTTTTGCAGGTCATCTGTTCCTTTCGTTTCCACCATCACCAACGGAAGATGATAGCGGAACGCAAGCTCTACAGGATCTATAGAACCGTCTAATGAAAGAATCAGGCTCTGTCCTTTTTCCAGCTGTTTCGTCACATCTTCATATACCTTTTCTGAATCGCCGTCTGAAATCACATCCATCCGATCAAGCCATTGCCCGATAAAAGGCAAGCGAAACACTTTTGGATTGGCAATAAAACCGGCCGGTTCTTCAATATATCCAGCAATTAAGGCCAGTTCAGCCAAACGCAAACGAGGATGCACATACAAAACAGGACCGCGCGGTATTGGTTCAGGCTGATTAATCGTCACAACTGAACCGGTGATGCCGATACAGCCTTCCAAAAACGCCTTCGGCTGCTCGTAGACAAGGGTCATCTGTTTTTTGTATGACAGACGTGGATCAAGCATCCTTTGATTAAATAATTGTTTCATATTTTTTAACAGCATATACACAATATAAACCACTAGCAAGCTGTAACGAACCAATTAAAATCCTCCCGCTTCAGAAGAATTCTTTTTTTCATACACTAGAAACTCATAATCGTATGGGTTTTTTTCGTCCTTGATCCCCCGCTCAGAAGAAACCAGTTTCCAATTGATTTCGTCAAATTCTGGGAAGTGGCGGTCACCCTCAAACTCGTGATGAATTTTCGTCATATACAATCTGTCCGCATAAGGGAACAGCGCAGTATAGAGCTGAGCCCCTCCGATCACAAAGCATTCACCAGAGCCTGAACAAATGTCCAAAACATCCCTTAACGAACTGACAACCGTGCATCCCGGAAATTCTGAAGCCGGAGCTGATGTGACGACAATATTTTTCCGGTTCGGAAGCGGACGTCCAATCGATTCATATGTTTTCCGGCCCATAATGATTGAATGGCCCGATGTTACTTTTTTAAAGTACGCAAGATCATTGGGCAAATGCCACGGCAAATCATTGTCTTTGCCGATCAGCCTGTTGGCATCCATCGCAAAAATGAACGAAATCATACGCTGACCGCTCCTTTAATATGAGGGTGCGGATCATAATCCTCTATGATAAAATCCTCAAATGTAAAGTTGAAAATAGAATCAATTTCTCTGGCGAAACGAAGCTTCGGCAGCGGGCGCACGTCTCTTGTCAGCTGCAAATTGACCTGTTCAATATGATTTTGATAAATATGGACATCGCCAAATGTATGAATAAACTCGCCCGGTTCAAGCCCAGTCACATGAGCAATCATCATGGTTAACAGGGCATAAGAAGCAATATTAAACGGCACACCGAGGAAAACATCAGCAGAGCGTTGATACAGCTGACAGGACAGCTTGCCATCAGACACGTAGAATTGGAACAGGCAATGACACGGCGGCAATGCCATTTTATCAATTTCACCAACATTCCATGCGCTCACGATTAAGCGTCTGGAGTTCGGATTTGTCTTAATATCTTCAATAAGGCGGGAAATTTGATCTACGGTTTCCCCGTCAGCTCCCCGCCAAGAACGCCATTGTGAACCGTATACAGGTCCGAGTTCACCATTTTCATCAGCCCACTCATTCCAGATTCGTACTCCGTTTTCCTGCAGATATCGTACATTAGTATCTCCTTTTAAAAACCATAGCAGCTCATGCGCAATTGATTTAAAGTGGAGTTTTTTTGTGGTCAGCATCGGAAAGCCTTCCTGTAAATGAAATCTCATTTGATACCCGAAGGTGCTGATTGTTCCGGTCCCTGTCCGGTCTCCCTTTTTTTCGCCATGCTCTAATACATGTCTGCATAAATCCCTATACTGTTTCATTTTTTT
>NZ_JALAYA010000031.1:0-137857 GCF_026796395.1 Bacillus sp. T17B1 | reverse complement strand
ATTTTTTTATTGTCAGCTGATGACAGGTTTTTCATCCTGTTCTTTTTCTTCGTCTTGCAGATCCTGATGCGTATGAGCAATTCTGCTCGCCGCTGCTGCCGCAAGGGCTGCCACAATATCATCCAAAAAGGTATGAATACCGTCTGTACTTTCATCAAGTTCCTTAATGATTCCAATCTTCTCTTTATCCAAATAACCGAAGTTGGTCAAGCCTATCGATCCGTACACATTAACGATAGAAAGAGGGATAATTTCATCTATGCCATAAAGCGGTTCATCCGTTTCGACAAGGTGCTGCAGCGGTTCCGGAAGAAGTTTCTGCTCAGCGAGCTGATCAAGCGCAAGACCTGTTAAAACAGCATGAATAATTTCACGTTTGTTCAGCACCTTATCTACGTTCTCCATACATACACTGAGCGGAAGATTTGGATTGTATTTTTCCTGAAGTTTTTGAACAATCCGCGCAATATCTTCTATCATAACACCCCGTTTATTTAGCATATCTTTTGTTATATCGACCATTTCATTCATTGTGTACTTCCTCATGTCATGGCATCTCCTTTACGCACTCATCCAGTTGGGAGGCGTGTTGCGGTCCCAATAAATGCTCCCAAGCTCATGATGTGATTGAAATCCATCTTCTGCTGTATGATAGTGAAAATTAAACCAGTAGCCGTCGTGAGGCGGGTGGTCTCTTCGCACATGAAATCTGATGAGATCTTCTCCAGTCGTCCGATTGTAAACGTTGAACATTTTTTCCTTTTTGCCCGCTGAAGGCATGCTGGAAATTACGACATCTTGATACGCCTCATCATCTTGCAATGTTGCTAAATAATCACTAATCACGTTTTCAATTTGCGGCAGGATCTCTTTCCGATAGTCATCCTCAATGACCGGAGCGATTTTGCTGCCGAATTTCAAAAAGGACTGATCCTCAGCACTATCGAGGAGCTGTTCCTTGTACGATTGAAAAAGCAGTTCAGGGTCTTGCCTGTCTTCCAACTCATTATCATCGTACAGATCATGCTCATCATAAAAAGCGGTGTAATCATTCTGCTCAAGACTGCTCGGCTGTCCGGAGGGCTTGTCCGCCATAAGAGCAGCCGGAGGAGATACGAGCCCGAAGGTTACAATGGTAAATAAAACTACAAGAGTCTTTCTCATCCACAATTTCATGACTGCTTATTCCTCTCTATTTTATTGTCATATTTCTCTTATTTTAGCACAACCGAAACATGCAAGTCATGTATGATATGAAACTGATATGCAAATTAGGAGATTCGTTGCTTTGCGGTTTGTGTAATAACGCTTACAATATTCTATGAAAGGAGGCTTTCCGCATGATTGACGCTCTGTTTGCCACAGTTTCACTCTTAACATTGTTATACTTTGTCGTCATGGAAGTCACCGATTAACAGAAAGCCCGTGATATCAATCACGGGCTTGTTTTGCTTGCGGCTTGAATAACGCCATAATGAAACAATGCTGTTTTTCTTTTCATGACGTTAAAACCAAACTGTTCAAATCGCGGGCTTTTCCAGTGGTCTTTTAGCACAACACTCTTTCTGGCAGCGCGCACCGCTTCTTTGATACACCCTTCATCCAAAACTGAGTCCTCTGCCAAATCCCGTAAAGGCGCGATACCGTCAGACGTCTCTACAGGCTCATGAAACATTGGATCAAAATAAACCACATCAACAGAGTTGTCAGGAAGCTGCTTGATGTATTCAAAGCAATCACCATTCTTCACTTGAATTCTTCTCATTGCAGCCTGAAGCTCTTCTATGCCCGTTTCCCATGATTGCAGTCCCGTCCTCACGAGAACGGACACAAGATGGTTTTTTTCAATCCCAATCACAGAACCCGTTTTGCCTACTGCAATACTTGCGATAATGGTGTCCGAACCTAGTCCGAGTGTGCAATCTAAAAATGTGTCCCCTTCCGATAAACCAGCTGCCCGAAGCATCGGCTCCTGCTCCCCCCGTATGAAGCGTTTAGCTCTGAACATCGCTGTATTCGGGTGAAAAAAGAATTTTGCACCTTGTTTCGTATAAAGTTCAAACCGTTCTTTGCCGACCACTAGCAAATCACGTTCAGCTGACTTCAGCAGGTTTTCAACCGTTTGTTTATTTCGGCCGCAAAATGGCATATTCAGCTCTTTTGAAAGCTTCTTTGCGGTTTTTATGGTATGTTCAGACGGTCTATAGCTTGTTGTTATCATCTTCAGTACTCCTAAAAAGAAAATGCCCGGAAAACGGGCATTTAGCAGTGTGCATCAAAGGCAGCGGTCAAATTTTTCATAATCTCTTCCATATCATGTCCTTCAATTTCATGACGTGGAATAAAATGTACGACTTCTTTGCCTTTCAAAAGAGCCATTGATGGTGAAGAAGGCTCCTGGCCAGTAAAATACTCACGCATTTTTGCAGTAGCTTCTTTATCTTGGCCCGCAAATACAGTCACCGTATTGTCAGGTGTTTTGTCATTCTGGAGGACTGCCTGTGTTGCCGCAGGACGCGCAAGGCCTGCCGCACACCCGCACACAGAGTTAACGACTACAAGTGTTGTGCCCTCTGCCTTTTCCATAAAGTTTTCTACTTCTTCCGCTGTTGTTAATTCATCAAAACCTGCCCCAGTCAGTTCACGGCGCATCGGTACGACAAGCTGGCGCATGTATTCTTCATAAGCCATTGACATAAAAAAAGCCCCCTCTATTATCCTTCATCTGAAGTAAGGATACTATAGAGAGGGCCGGATTTCAAATGTTCACGCCTTAAAATAGAAGAAAGAGTTCCCCGTTGTCTAGATTTTCATGATACCGCCGGTGTTGGCGCTTGTCACAAGTTTAGAATAACGTGCCAAGTAGCCGGTTTTCACTTTCGGTTCAAACCCTTTCCAGTTGGCTTTTCGTTTTTCCCATTCTTCTTCAGGCACTTGTACATCCAAAATGCGTTTTTCAATATCAACGATGATATGGTCTCCGTTTTCAACAAAGGCAAGCGGTCCTCCCTCTGCGGCCTCTGGTGATACGTGACCGATTGAGAGACCTCGGGAGGCTCCGGAAAAACGTCCGTCTGTAATCAATGCCACTTTTGGGCCAAGTCCCATTCCGACGATTTGGGATGTAGGCGCAAGCATTTCCGGCATGCCAGGACCGCCTTTTGGTCCTTCGTATCGGATGATGACAACGTCGCCTTCTTTTACTTTCCGGTTGATAATGCCATCAAGTGCCTCATCCTGAGAATCAAATACGACAGCCGGCCCTTCGTGTCTTGTGATACCGTTTTGTACGCCGCCTGTTTTAATGATAGCGCCGTCTGGAGCCAGATTACCGAATAAAACAGCAAGTCCGCCCTTTTCAGTGAATGGTTGATCCAGCGGATGGATGACGTCATAATCCTTTACTTCATGTCCAGCAATGGTTTCTCCAAGTGTCTTTCCTGTAACAGTCAGCGCGTCCAAATGAAGCGCTCCTTCTTTCTTGGAAAGCTCATTCAGTGCCGCTGACACACCGCCCGCTTCATGAAGATCTTCAATAAACACATCAGATGCAGGCGCCAGCTTGGCCAAGTGCGGTACGCGCTCAGCGACTTCGTTAATGCGTTCTAAAGAGTATTCAACGCCGGCCTCGTTTGCAAGGGCAAGCGTATGAAGAACGGTATTTGTTGAACCGCCGAGCGCCATATCGAGTGCAAATGCGTTATCAATCGCTTTTACAGTGACGATATCACGCGGTTTGATATCTTTGCGAATGGTTTCCATTAATTGCGTAGCCGACTTTCTGACAAACTCTTTGCGTTCCGGTGATGTCGCGAGAATGGTTCCGTTACCCGGCAAAGCAAGTCCAAGTGCTTCGGACAGGCAGTTCATTGAATTCGCCGTAAACATGCCAGAGCAAGACCCACATGTTGGACATCCGAACTGCTCTAATTCTTGAAGCTCGTTTTCGTTGATTTTTCCTGCTTGGTAAGCGCCTACCCCTTCGAATACTGAGGAAAGAGAGATTTTCCGTCCGTCACTTGTTCTTCCTGCCGCCATCGGCCCGCCGCTGACAAAAATCGTCGGAATGTTGATGCGCATTGCCGCCATGAGCATTCCCGGTGTGATTTTGTCGCAGTTCGGTATACAGACCATTCCGTCAAACCAGTGTGCGGATACAACCGTTTCCACAGAGTCAGCGATGATTTCACGGCTCGGCAATGAATATCTCATACCGATATGCCCCATCGCGATGCCATCATCTACTCCGATGGTATTAAATTCAAACGGTACGCCCCCAGCTTCTCTAATTGCTTCTTTTACGATTTTCCCAAACTCCTGCAAGTGAACATGACCGGGAACGATATCAATGTATGAATTACAAACCGCAATAAACGGCTTGCCGAAATCCTCTTCTTTTACACCTGCTGCTCGAAGCAAACTGCGGTGCGGAGCTCTGTCGATTCCTTGTGTGATCATGTTACTGCGTAATTCTGCCATGGTGATCCTCCTAAACACTTTGAATTGTTGGATTGATTTTTATTTTAACAATTTTCAGTTTATTTTTGGGCTGTTTTTGCAAAAAGATCAAATACAGGCCGCCCTCCCCTGGATTGTTTCTCTTATGTTTTTTTATATTTATATAACATTCTGTCGATCTGAACCCTCCAACTATTAATATTGTTACTTACTATATATAGTTTTTAATCATTTTTCAACAATATTCGAAATAATTTTTATAAAAAGTGAATTCACATAAAAAAGGTGCATGAGCTGCACCCTTTTCTTGGTTTTATTCACCTTTTTTTCTACTCTCTGTCATTTGCTTCCAAACAGAACCTTTTGCTTCTTCTCCATGCTCAATACGTTCAAGCGCCATTTTCACTTGAAGGCTGACCTCAAATTCCGGATCGTCTTCGGCAGCGCGCAAAGCTTCAATTGCACTTTCATCGCCGACCTCGTACAGGAACATAGCCGCACGCCAGCGGACAAGCTTGCTGGAGTCGCTTAACGACTTGATCATAGCAGGAATGGCTTGAGGGTCGCCGATATCTGACAGGCAGTCTCCAGCCGTTCTTCTGACTGAGACAGCTTTGTCCTCAAGTGCTTTATATAATAGAGGAAGAACATCAGGTGTTTCAATCATTCCTAAGTATACAACTGCCTGTCTTCTGATGGACACCTTGGGATCATCTAATGCCTTCTGTAAAACCGGGATATCCTCCTCTTTCGGATCCATCTGTTCCAGATGTGCATAACGCTTTTTCCAGTCCTCATCATCCAGCATGTCGAGCGTTACTTTATACGCTTTGCGTTGTAAAGCTTGTTTTGCTTCGCCCTTTCCTTGAGCGGCTGCTTCTGTCAGCCGTTTCAAACGTTCATCACTGTATGCGGCCTGAAGCTCTTCTGTCACGTCATGACCAATTTCATTAAAGTCGCCGAATCTAACGCCTTGTTCTTTCCAGGCCCGCTCAAACACAACATTTGAGGCTTCAGATCTGAGTTTTAAGATCGCCTGCTGAAAGCGTTCAGGTAAACCGAAGCGCTCTTCCCGCTCTCCATCCGTCAATTTGACCTGCATAGGAATGCCGCTGAACATCTGCACAAAAACTTTTACCTCTCCAAAAGACTCTTGATCTTTGCGGTTTCCTTCCGCGCTTTCAGCACTTTCCATCCCAAATGCAGTGCGGACTTGCGGTAAAATGTCTTTCCAGTCGTATCTTGCGTTCCGTTCAACAGCAAGAAAGTCAGCAACGTGGTATACTCCTTTAACCCCTTCAATTTTAAGGATTTCAGATATAACAAGCGGTGCGCCTTCTGCTTGATCCGGTTTATAGTTATTGCTTTTTCCCGCCGGAAGCTCTTCTGTTAAGATAACCTTCATTGTATTCGGGCTTGGCGTAGGTTCAATTGATTTTATCTTCATGATTGTCCTCCTATAGCATATCTGTGACTTATTCTATCATAGTCGCCCCATGCCTTCTATTACGACGTTTTGGCATCAATACCGGGATGTCTTTTTCTAATTGATGGATAAACTGAAGCATAAAATTGTGTCTTTCTTCTGCCAGTTCCCGTGCGGTGTCTGTATTCATCATATCTTTCAGCCGCAGCAGCTTATGAAAAAAATGTTCGTAGGCGCTTTGATCATCTCCATAAAGGCCGTGCCCTTTTGCGCCTGCAAACATAAAAGCTCTGGCAATACCGACTGCACCGATCGCATCAAGCCTGTCAGCGTCCTGTACGACCTTTCCCTCAATGGAGAGCGGCGCCCCCTCAAGCTTCTCCCTGTCCCGAAAGGACATCTTTGTGATGATGTCAATCACTCTGTCAGCATCCTCTTTTCTAATTCCGAAAGTAACAAGCTGATCATTTACTTCGCTCAAAGAAAGCCTGACCGTATCAGGAAGTTTGACATCAATTAAATCATGAACCAACGCCGCAGTTTCAACGATGAACAAATTCGCGTCTTCCTTTTCTCCAATATACACAGCAATATCTGCAACTCTTGATACATGTAGCCAATCATGTCCAGAACTTTCGCCTTTTAAGACAGATTGCACCCATGTCCTGATTTGGTCTGACTGCTTCAATTCCTGCATAAAAACACCTCTTTATTGCCCTAATAGCTCCATGATAACGTCTTCCAGCTCTTTCGGATTTGTATTTGGTGAATAGCGCCCAGCGATTTCTCCATTTCTGTCCACTATAAACTTCGTGAAATTCCACTTGATTGCCTTAGTTCCCAGCATTCCTTTCGCGTGCTCAGTCAAATACACAAACAGCGGATGTGCATTTTTTCCATTTACTTCTACTTTTGAAAACATAGGAAACGTAACACCGTAATTTGTTTCGCAAAAATCCTGTATGTCTGCCTCATCACCAGGCTCTTGATTCATAAATTGATTGCAGGGGAACCCTAAGATCTCCAAGCCCTCCTGCTGATATGTATCATATAATTCTTGAAGCTGCTTCAATTGGGGAGTAAACCCACATTTACTCGCTGTATTCACGATCATCAGTACCTTTCCGGCAAAAGGCTGAAGTGTCATGTCTTTCCCTGTTATTGTACGTACTCTCATATCATATATAGACATGTAAGTCCCTCCTATGTCCCTGCTGCTGATTATTTTACCTTTTTTATACCTCAATTCAAAATGCAAACATCATTTATCAGAACTCTTAAAAAATGTATCACATAAGTGGTGAGCATCTACTCATTATAATTTTTGTCGCTCATTTTTTATCTTATCATTCTATAAAACAATACAATCCCCTTCTGAGATACATCATGGAAAATCATTTCACTGTGAAACCAAAAGGCGTATCTATGCGTTTTATTTAAAGAGTTTTCTGTTGTTTCTCCCTCAACACTTATAGATAGATTGAAAATTGGCGTGAAAATTCCTATAATGAAGAAAATCAACGGGGAAATGATGGGGGTGGCACGTTGCCTATTAATATACCAACACACCTGCCGGCAAAACAGGTGCTTGAGAGTGAACATATATTTGTAATGGATGAAAGCAGAGCATTTCATCAGGATATCCGGCCGCAAAAAATTATCATATTGAATTTGATGCCGAAAAAAATCCAAACAGAGACTCAACTTCTCAGATTGCTTGGAAATTCTCCTTTACAGGTTCATTTTACATTTTTAATCCCAAGCACACACACGCCGAAAAATACTGCAAGAGAACACCTTGACGAATTTTACACGACTTTTTCCAATATCCGTCACAAGAAGTTTGACGGCATGATTATCACCGGTGCGCCGATCGAGCATTTGGCGTTTGAAGATGTTTCATATTGGGAGGAGCTCAAAGAGATCATGGAGTGGAGCAAAACAAACGTCACTTCAACCTTGCATATTTGTTGGGGCGCTCAAGCAGGTTTGTATTACCATTACGGAGTTGAAAAAATTCAAACGCCGAAAAAAATTTTCGGTGTGTTCGAACATACAGTTCTTGCAAAACACGAAAGATTGGTAAGAGGTTTTGACGAGCTATACTACGTGCCGCATTCCCGGCATACAAATATAAATATGGAGCAGCTTCAAGCAGTGTCCGAGTTAAATATTCTTACCGCATCGAAGGAAGCTGGGGTTTGCTTAATTGTGTCTAAAGACGAAAAACAAGTCTTTTTAACAGGGCACCCTGAATATGATACAAATACGCTTCTTCAAGAGTATGAAAGGGATCTTGAACGAAACCTTTCTACTGTCGAGCCGCCTAAACATTATTTTGCAGAAGACAGCAAAGAGCCTGTGAATCGCTGGAAAGCGCATGCGACATTATTGTTTATGAACTGGCTGAATTATTACGTTTACCAAGAAACTCCTTATGAATGGGACTAATTTTTCTTTTTTAGTGATACGCTGAGCAAAAAATATGATAAAATACATCTGATTCAGTATGCGTATAACAAAAATTAAAAATAATGGAATCCAAATCTTTTAAAATTAGCTTAATTTTTTCACTGCATTAATAATTCGATTATGTATTTGTGTTATGTTTATGTATAGACAATAACTCCTTACGATGCATGAAGCTTGCTTGTTGTTGATTACATTGAGGTGAATTTACTTGAATACCAATAAAAGAGTGTTAATTTTGACTGCAAATTACGGAAATGGACATGTGCAGGTAGCCAAAACGCTTTATGAGCAATGTGTACGTCTCGGCTTTCAGCATGTAACAGTTTCTAATTTGTACCAAGAGTCAAATCCGATTGTTTCAGAGGTAACTCAGTACCTTTATTTAAAAAGCTTCTCAATCGGGAAACAGTTTTATCGTTTGTTTTATTACGGAGTTGACAAAATCTATAATAAACGTAAATTTAATATTTACTTTAAAATGGGCAATAAACGATTGGGCGAACTTGTCGATGAACATCAGCCCGATATTATTATTAATACATTTCCGATGATCGTCGTGCCGGAATACAGACGCCGAACAGGGAGAGTCATCCCTACTTTCAACGTCATGACTGATTTTTGCCTTCATAAAATTTGGGTTCACGAAAACGTGGATAAATATTATGTGGCAACAGATTATGTGAAGGAAAAACTGCTGGAGATTGGCACTCATCCAAGCAATGTAAAAATCACCGGTATTCCAATCAGGCCGCAATTTGAAGAATCTATGCCAGTGGAACCGATATATAAAAAGTATAATCTTTCACCAAACAAAAAAGTGCTTCTGATCATGGCAGGCGCCCACGGTGTATTAAAGAATGTAAAAGAGCTGTGTGAAAACCTTGTCAAAGATGACCATGTGCAAGTGATCGTGGTGTGTGGAAGAAACACGGCTTTAAAAGAATCTTTAAGTGCGCTTGAAGCAGAGAACGGTGACAAATTAAAAGTTCTTGGCTATGTGGAACGCATTGATGAGCTGTTCCGGATCACAGATTGCATGATAACAAAACCTGGAGGCATTACTTTGACAGAAGCAACTGCTATCGGTGTGCCTGTCATTCTGTACAAACCCGTGCCTGGCCAGGAAAAAGAAAATGCAAACTTCTTTGAAGATCGCGGAGCTGCGATCGTCGTGAACCGTCATGAAGAAATTCTCGAGTCAGTCACTTCCCTTCTCGCGGATGAAGATACGTTACAGCGTATGAAGAAAAACATTAAGGATCTTCATTTAGCAAACTCATCTGAAGTGATTTTAGAGGATATCCTGAAGGAATCAGAAATGATGACGGCCAAACAAAAAACCAGAGCGCTATCTTAATGATGTTTTTGGAGAGCATACGATTTTCGTGTGCTCTTTTAATTTAAATTTATCTATTTTTAAAAGCGGTTACATTTTTTTTGTGAAACTTGCTCTTCTTCTTTTGAAAATAAGCAGTTTCGAAACTTGACGCGTGCTCCCAGATGGTGTATAGTTGAACCATCATTTAACAATGAATCAGCGTTAAATGATGACAAAATTTTTTTTAGCACACAGGTGCTACAGTACTGGGAGGAATTAAGCAATATGCAAAACGGTAAAGTAAAATGGTTCAACAACGAAAAAGGATTCGGCTTCATTGAAGTTGAAGGCGGAGACGATGTATTTGTTCACTTCACAGCTATCGAAGGAGAAGGATACAAATCATTAGAAGAAGGACAAGAAGTTTCTTTTGAAATTGTCGAAGGTAATCGTGGACCTCAAGCTTCTAATGTTGTAAAACTCTAAACTCAATACATGATGATGAGATGACAAATAGAGGAGAGGCATTTGCCTCTCCTATTTGATTTTCATCTGGATTTCAATCGCCAAAATATTTTGTTTACACCTCTGTTCAATCTCTTCAACATGTTTTTCCATTGATGGCTTCCCTTTTTTCGCAATATCCGCCAGTTCTTCTAAATCACTGTATATTTCTATAAATGTTTTGTGAAGGATCGACTTCAAGTCTTTATCATCCATAGCTGCGTTCCCCTTCTCTGCCAAGATACCTAAAATAGTAAAACAGTCCTATTTATTCTGGTTCAATAGTTATATCGGCTTATTTTCATTTTATTTTCTATTTTAGTACATAAATTTTAAAAAAACTCTGCAAAATAATTGCGGAGGTGTTTGTTGTGAGTTTAGAATTTCATGATGAGGATCAGACTGGCTTTACGGATAAGCGGCAGCTGGAACTGGCGGTGGAAACAGCGCAGAAAACGACAGGAGCCGCAACGAGAGGCCAAAGCACAACATTGGTCGATTCCGCATACCAAGCCATTGAGGATGCAAGAGAACTGTCACAATCTGAAGAGCTGGCAGCTCTCGATGATCCTGAATTTGTCCAGCAGCAACAGCAGCTGCTGGATGACAGCCAGCATCAGCTTGATGAATTTAAAGAATAAAAAACCGCAGCTTCTGCGGTTTTTTATTCTTTAGTGATTGGTTAAGACATCTCCGTATGCTTTCAGCTTTTCACCAACCGTACATTTATTAATACAAAATGAATGCGCATAGGTTTTGCCAAATTCCTTGCGAAACTGCTTCTTAATAAAACAGTCCTTGCAATATTCATCGTGCAGTTCTGTCAGTTCTTTAAAGATCATTTTCTTATCCAAGATCGTCATCTCCGTTACGGTCTAATTTCGTGTGGCTTTCTACAAATTGATGGGATAGAATTTTTTTAGCGAGCCCGTCAGCTTCCTGGTTGTCTTTCCGCTGTATGGTTTCGTAGGTTGGAGTAAGCTTCAGCGATTCAAGGAGTGCTTCTATTTTGTCCAGCCATTCATTATGAGACGGATCATAGCAAGGCCAGCTGCCGTCAAGCTGATTCAGCACAACAAGGGAGTCTCCTTTGATCGTGATTGAATTTCTGCTTGCCCCAAGCTCTCTAACTTCTCTTATTGCTTCATACAGCGCCGCGTATTCAGCTTCATTATTGGTTTTCAGCCGAAAGCTTTTATTTTTTCTCAAACGATGCCGGATTCCTCCCAATGAATAATAAATGACGATTCCGAGTCCGGCCAGTTCACTCTCCTTATCGAAACTGCCATCAAAATAAACAGTAATGTCATCAGGCTCCTGAGCAAGCTCCTCTGTCAGCTTTTCCAATTCCTTCAGCGACCAGCTGCCGCCTTTCTCGTCTTCAAACAAGAGTTCTTTCATGTATGGAAAACGGCCAAACTCTCTGGCGAGCATCCGCGCTTGCTGTGCTGTCAGCCAGTCTTCTCCCAAAAATGAGACCGATCCCGTCCCTTTCGCTTCTATTTTCATATGCGGTCTGAGCTTCATTACAATCACCTTACCATTCATTAGTTGCCGGGCTTGTGCTATAATCAAACCAATCTCCTAACCCGGAAAGGAAGCATTTTCATTTTGTTTAATAATTCATTTTGGATCATTTTTGCGATCATTCATTTTATCATTGTTCTTTTATTTTATAAAGGATTTGGCAAAATGGGACTATTTGTTTGGATCGGTTTTGCGACAGTCTGTGCCAACCTTCAAGTCGTAAAAACAGTCGAACTGTATGGCTTAACAGCAACGCTCGGGAATGTGATGTACGGCACAATCTTTTTTGCGACAGATGTGCTGAATGAAAAATACGGACCAGCTGAAGCCAAAAAAGCAGTATGGCTGGGATTCTCAACGCTCCTGACGCTGACATTTGTCATGCAAGGCGTGTTGCTTTTCGAACCGGCTTCCAGTGACATATCACAAACAGCGCTGGAAACGATTTTCGGATTCCTTCCACGAGTAGCGTTAGGAAGTCTGCTTGCCTTTATCTTCAGCCAAACGCTGGATGTTTATGTATATTCGGCAATCAGAAGGATATTTCCTTCTGATCGGCTTTTATGGCTCAGAAACGGCGGCAGTACAGCAGTCAGCCAGCTGTTTGACACATTTATATTCACTTTTGTCGCTTTTTTTGGCATTTATTCCGCAGGCGTTTGGCTTCATATTTTTATTTCTACATATTTGATTAAGTTTGCGGTATCTTTGATTTCATTGCCTTATGCTTATGCAGCAAAAAAAATGATACCAAATGATGAAAGGAGTTCATAATGCCTACAGAAATATATGTAGACGGCGCAAGCGCCGGTAATCCCGGACCATCCGGGATCGGCATTTTTATCAAACATGAAGGAAAAGCAGAATCTTTCTCTATTCCAATCGGAATGCATACAAACCAGGAAGCGGAATTTCTTGCATTAATTGAAGGGATGAGGCTATGTGCAAAGCGCGGGTACCAATCTGTTTCCTTTCGAACCGATTCAGATATTGTGGAACGGGCCGCTGAGTTTGAAATGGTTAAAAATAAAGCGTTTCACCCGTATGTGGAAGAGATCATCCAATTAAAAGCGGCCTTCCCTCTTTTTTTCATCAAATGGATACCGGGCAAGCAAAACCAAAAAGCCGATCATCTGGCAAAAGAAGCGATTCGGCTGAATGATAAGAATTAAATCTCGATCAATGGTCATCCTAATGATGAGGTGAACAAACATGAAAAAGAAAGATAAAGGCCGGCTGACCGGCGGTGTTACTCCGCAAGGCGATCTGGAAGGCAATACACATAATGACCCTAAAACAGAGCTTGAAGAAAGAGCCAAAAAGAGCAATACAAAACGCTAGAGAAGATCTACACGATCTCTCTAGCGTTCAGCTTTTCAAGCATGCGCTCAATTCCTTTAATTTGGTGGCGGCGAAGCATGTCAGCCGCCTGTTCCATCTGCAGGGTAAATAGAGCATCTTTCAGTGTGCAGACCAACGGTACAGAACAATGAATTTCCGCAAGTTTCCTCGACATCTCCAAATCGTTCAGCCCTTGCTGAATTTTCCCCTGCTGTCCCTTCGGAAGAAGAGAAAGATTTTCTAATAAACGGTCAATCGTTTCGTATTCCCGAATCAGTTTGTAGGCCGTTTTTTCTCCAATCCCATTGACGCCGGGATAGTTATCACTGGAATCACCCATAAGAGCTTTAATATCAATCAAAGCCTTCGGCAAAACGCCCGTTTCTTCATAAAAAGTATCTTTTGTATAGACTTTATAATTTCCAATGCCTTTTTGGAGCAGAGCCACGCTTACTTTATCCGTTAACAGCTGAAGTAAATCTTTATCCCCTGTTACGATCGTAATGTCCGCTTCATCCGCAAACAAAGCGGCAAGAGTTCCGATACAATCATCCGCTTCATACCCGGCAAAGCCGATATTCATGATACCAAGCTCAGCGGCCGCTTCCTTTGCCAAATCAAACTGCGGGATCAGCTCCACAGGCGGTGCGTTTCGGTTCGCTTTATAATCTTGGTACAGGTCATTTCGGTACGTTTTGCTTCCCATGTCCCAGCAGCAGATGACGTGTGTCGGCTGGAAAGTTTCAACAGCTGTAATCAAATGCTTTAAGAATCCGTTGACGCCGTTCGTCGGCACCCCGCTCTCATTTATCATAAAGTTGCGATGCACGGCCGTGGCAAAAAACGCCCGGAATAAAAGAGCCATGCCGTCAACTAGCAATAGTTTATTATTCATAAGATATACTCCCTTTTCATTCATTCTTTCTATTTTACCATAAAGCAGCGCAAAAATAAAAAACAGCATCTCTTCAATTAGAGATACTGTTTTCCTGTCATCAGTCGTTGTGTCTTTTGTTGCTGGCGATCAGCTTTTCAGCTTCGCGTCCTGCGTAAGAGTCAAAATGGGTTTGAAATCCGTTTTTCTTTTTGGCATTATTATTGGCCTGTGCATTTCTGTTTCCCAGTTTTGTTCTGCCCAACATGAATCCCCCCTTACGTCGGATACATATAGTATTTGCTTCCGACAGGAGATTCACTCGCGACAGGATCATCCAGCTTACATACGGCTTACGTATTCTCTGACCATTTCTTTTGATACAAGGCGTCTTGTCGGGACGATGCCTTTTTTGGCAAGCTGATTGATCTGCTCGGTACATTCATTAATTGCATCTGTAGTAAAAGGCTCATCGTTTTTGCATTTTGAAACCGCTTCTTCAATGGCCATTTCACGCATGTTTTCAAGACGCATAAATGCTTTGATATGCTCATGCTGTTTTGCTGAATGTGCTGAAATTGCTTTATGTACCTCTGACATGAATCGTTCATCTCACTTTTTTCTATTTAGTCTATCATGACTTGACATACAATCCAACTGAATTTTACATTTTGATTGTATGGTCTGATCTTTGCCAGGAGATGCATGCTTGGTATGCCTTTTCAATCTCTTTCGCATGTTCCCCTTCCCCATATCCTCCTAAATACGTATCTTTTTGATTCTTTATTTGTTCCATTGCTTTTTCAGCCATATCCACCTGTAAACGTCTAAGATGATCTGTGTAATGAGAGATAAGGCTTTCTTCTTCATTTTTCACCCAAACCTCTGTGATTTTCGTGAGTTTCATTCGTATAGCTTCGATGAAGGCCATTTTTCCTTTCTGTTCAAAAAACTGCTTCGGTGATTTGATCTCTTTTCGTTCCTGCTCAAAGGCACGTTCATCAAATTCAGGTTCAACTTCCTTAAGCTGTATGCCGTTCGAATACTGATTACCCGTATAAATGGAAAAGTAACCATCCTCGTTTAATGTTTTTTGAAATCTTTCCAGCCACTCTTCGGCAATATACCGCTCAATGAATCCGCTCATGCGAACATCAAGCGTTTTGATTTCCTGAACATATTCAAACTGATATTCTTTTAAGGCGGTTGTCATCGCCTTACCTACATTCCTTTTCCAATCGCCGTTCTGAAGCCCGGGATGAAATGCCGATTTTAATAAATCATTTGCATAAAAGGATAATCGCTGTGTAATATGGTAAAGTTGCTCTTTTGTGTCTTTTTTTACTTTCTCAATAATGGTTTCTGCGTTTCGCCGTTTCTCAATCTCGGCTGCAGTCCGCTCAAATGAAAGCATAAGGCGCTTTTTCTGTGCTTCCTTTTCCTCCCTGGACTGATGTTGGGATTGGTGAAGCTGAAAAACTGTTTCGCATAGTTTGTCTGCTTCGGAACTAAGCTGTGCAGCTGCCGCTTTTTTTACATCCACTTCGATAAACTGGTCTAAGCGTTTTCTTACTTTCGGGAACTGGTTATAAAATGATTCCGGACTGCCCAGCAGTTCCTCTTTACTTGATACAGTAAAGAGCTGCGGTTCATGAATTCCTTCTTTTACAAGCTCTGCGTTGACATAATCGGTCACTGTTCCGAGCTCTGTTTGATCTTTCGCAAGGTCTGCCGCATTAATGACGAAAAACATTTTATCCATGCTGAGCGATTCTTTAACCAGCCCGAGCTTTCGCAAAAATGAACGGTCTCCTTTCGAGAAGGAATGCTGATAATAAGTCATATAAAAAAACGCATCGGCATCTTTAATATATTGGAACGCCAGCTCTGTATGCCGTTTATTCATGCTGCTCGCGCCGGGCGTATCAACGATCGTAATCCCTTTTTCAGTCAGTGGGCATGTATAATAGACTGTTACCTCCTTCACAGCGCAGGCCGTTGTCTCCTCTGCCACATATGGCTTTAATTTAGACAGCGGAATCGTTAATTTCTTTTGTTCCTGTATATATTGCTGATACTTTTCGTATGCAAACAGGAAGTTGCTGATCAATTTGATGTGTTCTTCCGGCAACCGGCTTTTTTTGACTGTTTTTTCCCATTTCTCTGTGAAAGAACCGCCTGAAGGTTCTTTTTCTATTCCGGTGAGCTGTAAAATGTCAGCCGTTATATCTTCCTCTGTCTTAAACACCACATCCGCTGTTTTGTTGCTGTTATCTTTGGTTGCTTTTGTAATTTTGTTAATTGTGGCTGTGGTTGGCGTTGGTGAGGACGGCAGCACCTTTTCGCCAACAAGCGCATTGGCAAATGATGATTTTCCCGAACTGAAGCCTCCAAAAAGAGCAAGTGTAAATTTCCGTTCCTCAAGTCTTTTAATTCTATTCCGAAAAGCTGAAATTTGCTTTGATAACATGCTGTATTCACCTAAAAGGTCAGACAACGTATGAAAGCGTTCAATCTGGTTTTGAAGCGGCAATTCTTGCTCCATTTTGATTTCTGGTTTCTGCATTGACTGCTGCGTCTGCTGGCCTTGGCTTCGTTTCTGTTTTGGAGCCGCTACTGTTTTTTTCTTCGTTTTAAACCAGTCGTTGTCTACATGCATCGGGCATGCGGACTTCTCTTCCCAAATAGCCCATATGCAATCGGCTTTCTTGCGGGCATTATTTTCTAAACGGGCCTGTTCTTGGAGGTGTGAGAGTTTTTCTGATTCCTGAATGAGACGGCCATTAATCGCTTGCAAGTCTTTGGTAACACGCTCTTTCACCATCGCGGTAAGCGCCTTTATGATGTCTGCCGCTTCTCTTTTCGCCTTTTTGCGAATCAGCTCTGCCAAATCTTTTGTATACTGCAATACATATTCGGAAGAAAATGCTGCACCATGCTTGACAGCATGCTCAATCATGTCAATTTCAAGCGGGGTGCGATAGGCCTGAATCAGCTTTTCACTTTCAGCTGTATGAACATCAAATTCCTTGGCGAGTTTATGGAACGTGTCTATCATGTGCCAGTCCGCTTCGGCCTCTGTTCGGTTTTTCACATCAGAGAAAAAAGCATCCCTTCTTCTATCTCTTTCCTGTGCAGTTTTTGCTTTAGAAAAGAAAAAACCAGTTTTAAAAGACGGCTCTCGCGATTCTAGGAATGCAGCTGCCAGCTCACGCATTTCAAAGGGCGTCAGGTTGGCGTTTTTTAACATGCGATTGACTTCTTCCTGCATCGTGTTTTCTGCCTCAGTCGGTTGTTTTGCCGCCTCATCCAATTGATCACGCAGCGATTGGACCAGGTCAGTTTGAATATCAAGCTGTTCGGCAAAGGTTGGACCGTCTGTTTCGTCTTTCAAAAGGATTTCTGTATGTTCCTTCAGCAGATTACGGACTTTTTGTTTTGTTAAAGCCTGCAAATTGCTTTTTGTTAGCTGTTCTATTCTTTTTAACTCTTCTCTCAAGACCCCAATCTGATTAAACGGGTGGTTCGGTTCTGTCACTGACGTAAAATAAAGTGATTCCTTTGAAATGCCTTCATTGCAAAGCATCTCCTCTACCTGTGCTTTATAGTCTTCGAACTGTGTCTCCGTCTCATCGTGGCGGTCAATTTGATTGACGATAAAGTACACATTCTGAATGCTTTCTTTTATTGACCTGAGAAACTTTACATTTTCCTCAGCGTGCACATGATTATAGTGAACGACATAAAAAAGCGCATCCACCTGATTGAGAATAGACGCCGCAGATAGAAAATGGGCATCATCTGTTGAATCAATCCCAGGAGTATCAATATAGGCAACCCCAGAATCGATCTCAGTATATTGGTCAAAAATTTCAACGCTTTCAATCTGCTCCCCATCTTTGCAATATTGCTGTACCTTGTCTTTCTGGTAAGCCCCCGCCAGCTCAGCACACGCCCCGTCTGTTGTATGAAGCCGAACACGCTTATCCCCGTTTCTGATTACAACAAGATTAGCGCTTGTCGGGATCGGGCTTGTCGGCAATATATTCTCCATTAATAGACAGTTCAGCAGTGACGATTTCCCCGCTGAATAATGCCCGGTAAACGCGATATAAACTTCTTCATCTACCGCTTTTTTCATGACTGCAGCCAGTTTAGCGGCTCTGTCTTCATCTTGATTCTCGATGAATTGCTTATAAAGTTCCCCTGTTTTGTGCAAAAGCTCTTTTCTGCTATGTTCTGTCATAAATCTGAACCCCTTTGTGCCGTATCAATTGTGAATCTTTTTCGAAAGATCTGAATACATTCCTCTTTCATTTTACACAAGAATGAGCCAAATTTCTTTAAGAGAATAGAAAAAAGCCGCCATTACGGCAGCTTCTATAAAAAAAAATCTGCAACTTTGACAAGTTCCAGATTCAATTTAAACAGTTTTATTAGAGATTCCTTTTAGTACAAAACCAATTAATACACTATATGTACAAACCGCCCCAAGCAAAAATAGCATTGTCATTTGCTTCACCATCCTGATTGAGAATCTTTTTCACATTCATCTTAACATGAATGAGAATGATTTTCAATCTCTATTTTATACTGTATTCCTCTAATGCTTTGTCTTCTGTACGTATCCTGACAGTTAACAACACGGCGTTGACAATGGAAAATAGACACATGGTGACGTACGCTTGATACAGTAGCGGAATCAGTAAGATTTCTAATATAACAACGGTATAGTTTGGATGCTTCATCCATTTATAAGGGCCTTTTTTTACAAGTTCCACACCTGGTACGACAAGGATTTTCGTATTCCAATATGCTCCTAAGGAACAAAGTGCCCAATACCGTACTGCCTGCACGCTTAAAATAGCCGCAGCGATACCGATCCACCAGCTTGACGGTTGTTTGTTCATCAGCAGCACTTCCACAATTAAAGACAGGAAAAAAAGGATATGCATGATGATGATATACGGATAGTGGCTCTCCCCGAATTCAATCGCCCCTTGTTTCTTGACCTTTTGTTCGTTTTGTCTGGCTACTGCCATTTCAGCTGCTCTTTGAGTAATGAGAATGGCGATTAACAACCAAAACATGAGTCAAGCCCCCTTTTCCCAGCTGAATAACAGCAGCTCTGATGAAAATCCCGGCCCTAATGCGCCAATTAGTCCCGATTCTGCTTCCTTTTTATGTCCGTTCAGCAGATGCTCTTTGATCACATACAATATGGTGGCTGAAGACATATTTCCGTGCTTTTGCAATATGCTTTGTGCAGCTAAAAGCTTTTCTAATGACAGCTCAAGAGATTTGATGTATGCATCGATCACTTTTTTTCCGCCTGGATGTGCCAAAAAAACACTAATATCACTGAATGACAGCTGATGTTTGTCCAAAAAAAACTGTACATTTGTTTTGAGCCATTTTTCCACCAAAGTCGGAATGTCTCTTGAGAAAATGACTTTGAACCCTTGATCAGTAAAGTCCCAGCCCATAACATCTTCTGATTGTTTCATTAAAACAGATTGGGAATCTGCTATCTTTGGTACAAGCTTCATTTTTGATTTCCTGCGGTCTGCCTTCTCTCCGCATAATAAGGCTGCAGCAATGCCGTCGCCAAAAAGCGAGGTGCCGATAAAATTGCTCTTCGTTTTATCTTCCGGCTGGAATGTCAGGCTGCACAGCTCGGCAGCAATGACGAGCACGAAAGCCTCAGGATACGCTTTGCAGTATTCGGCAGCGCGCGCTAGTCCGCTGGCTCCTCCTGCACAGCCGAGTCCCCAAAGCGGAATCCGCTTCGTATGTGGAGAAAACGGAAGTTCATTCATGAGGCGCGCATCGATGCTCGGTGTGGAAAGGCCCGTGCTGGAGACGAAAAAAACAGCATCGACTTTCTCATAAGGGATGGCTTCTTGAAAAAAATCAGGATGTGAAAGGCACTCTCTCACCGCTTCTCTGCTGTGCTTAAGTGTTTCTTCTATGTATATTTGATTTTTTTCTTCGAAGCTGTGATCCTCTTTATACCATTCAATCGGCTTGACAAATTGTCTCGAGTGAATCTGCCCGTTTTTAAAGGAGGTTAACAGCCGGTCAATATCTTTAAAGGAATGCTGAAACATATAGCGGGCGAACTCAGTCGCTTTCTCTTGGTTTACATCGTAAGCAGGAAGACTTGTTCCGATGGATAAAATAAACGCCATGTGATCACCTCTTTGCATACATTGTGCCGCAACGGCCTTTTTTATATGCAAAAAACTCCGCCGCGACGGAGTTTAGACTGCTATTTTTTGCTCAGTGATGTCAGCTTTTTGTTCTGTTTTTTTAGCTTTAGAAAATACGTTATATATTATGTTTAAGATTACTGCAGTGAAGCTGCCTGCGACAATGCCGTTGGTTGTAAGAAGCGTTAAGGCACTCGGCAGCTGCTTAAAAATATCCGGTACAACTGTCACACCGAGACCCAGACCCACTGAGCAGGCAACAATCAGCAAATTTTCCTGCTTTGCAAAATCAATGCGGCTGAGCATTTTGATTCCGTAAGCGATTACCATTCCAAACATCGCCACCATTGCACCTCCCAAAACAGCAGATGGAATAATGGTCGTGAAAGCAGCGATCTTCGGAAACAGCCCAAATGCCATTAAGATTGCACCCGTGGCAACAATTACGGTATTTTTCTTGATTCCTGTGAGCTGTACAAGCCCGACATTTTGAGAAAATGCCGTGTAAGGAAAAGCGTTAAAAATACCCCCCAGCAGCACAGCCAGCCCTTCAGCGCGATAGCCTTTTGACAAATCCTTCTCTGTCAGACGGCGGTTCGTCAGGTCACCTAAGGCAAAGTAAACACCAGTTGATTCTACAAGGCTGACAATTGCAACGATGGACATCGTAATAATAGGCGCTGCGTGAAAAGACGGCGCTCCGAAGTAAAATGGCTGAATCATTTGAACAACTGCCGCGTCCGAAACGTTATCAAATTGGACTTTCCCCATAAAATAAGCGATGAAAGTCCCAATCAAAATACCGATCAAAATCGAGATGGATTTGATAAAGCCTTTCGTAAAACGATATAAAAGCACAATGATACTCAAAACGATAAAAGCGAGAGCAAGATTGGAAAGATCTCCGAAATCTGCGCTTCCTTCACCGCCGGCCATGTTATTCATGGCTACCGGCATAAGCGTAATACCGATAATTGTAACAACTGAGCCTGTCACGACCGGCGGAAAAAACGATACGAGCTTTCCAAAGAAAAATGAAATCAGAATGACAAGAATACCTGAAGCGATAATGCTTCCATAAACCGCTGAAACCCCGTATTCAGATCCAATCGCAATCATCGGCGATACAGCTGTAAATGTACAGCCAAGGACTACCGGAAGCCCGATCCCGAAAAATCGGTTACTCCACACTTGCAGAAGAGTAGCCACCCCGCACATAAAAATGTCAATCGATACTAAGTAGGTCAGCTGTTCGACAGTCAAGCCCATTGCTTTTCCGACAATCAGAGGAACGACAATGGCACCGGCATACATGGCGAGTACATGCTGTATTCCTAAAGACAGCGTTTTGCCAAATCCGTTTTTCATGAATGAACCTCCTGAACGAAGGTCACTTTGCCTTCTTCTAAAGACTGAATTCTTGCCAAAGATTCCACCCGGTAGCCTAAGTTCATAAGTTCATCTCTTCCCGGCTGAAATGACTTTTCAATGACAATGCCAAGTCCCGCAATAGAAGCTCCTGCCTGCTTCACAACCGATACGAGCCCGTGCGCCGCTTGCCCATTTGCCAAGAAATCATCGATAATCAGCACATGATCCTTATCCGACAGGTGGGTTCCTGAGACTGCGATTTGCCTTTCTGTTTGCTTTGTAAAGGAATAAACAGACGCTGTCAGCAAGTTGTCAGTGAGTGTTAATGATTTATGTTTTCTCGCGAAGACAACCGGCACACCAAGCTTCAAACCTGTCATTACGGCGGGAGCGATTCCGGATGATTCAATTGTCACAATTTTAGTAATACCGTCATTTGCAAATCTGGCGGCAAATTCGTCACCGATTTTCTGCATGAGCAGCGGATCAATTTGGTGATTTAAAAAAGAATCCACTTTCAATACCTGATCAGATAATACCACGCCTTCTTCCCTTATTTTCCGTTTCAGTGCTTCCATCCTGTCTTACCTCCGTTTATGAGAATAAAAAAAGCATTGCCCGCTCAAAAAAGAGCAAGCAATGCTGATATAACAAAAAACCGTACACACGCGCGGTCTCATTGCTCACTCATAGTCGGACATTTACGGTGCCCGGTAGAAACTTGCGTGCCATATCCACGCGATTATATGAGTGTTCCTATAATATTGTAATAAATTATATCAAGATTCTAATCTCTTGCATAGACGAAATATGAAAACCCCCGAACTTTATTCATATTTTCTGAAACAACATTCGCCTTTCAAGACATTTCGATCATAAAAAAGCCTGACGGCCGCGCCGCCAGGCTTTTGATTACGACAGATAGAGATTTGAATATTTGGTTGACAAATATTCAATCAAATAGCGTACATTCAGCTCTTCTCCTGTCGCATCTTTAATAATGTCTAACGGCTTTTTCCGTTTTCCGTGAATGTGTACTTTTTCCGTCAGCCATTGCTTTATCGGATGGAATTCCCCTCTTTCCAAGAGAGTGTCAAATTCAGGAATATCCCCAAGCATTTTTTGTTTCAGCTGAGCCGCATACATGTAACCGAGCGCATAGGATGGGAAATAGCCGAAATCTCCTCCTGCCCAATGGACGTCCTGTAAAATCCCCTCTGCGTCCGTCTGCGGTGTAATCCCTAAATAATCCTGGTATTTTTGATTCCATAGTGACGGCAGTTCTTCTACTGACACTTCATTGCTAAAAATCGCCTTTTCAATTTCATACCGGATGATAATATGAAGAGGATACGTTAATTCATCCGCTTCAACCCTGATAAATGAAGGTTTAGATTCATTAATTGCACGAACAAAATCATCCAGAGAGATACCGTTGAACTGTTCAGGTGATGCTTCTTGAATCTTTTTATAATACGGTGTCCAAAAATGTTTGTTGCGGCCGATAAAATTTTCGTAAAATAATGATTGAGATTCATGGATTCCCATTGATGCACCGTCTGATAGGTTCGTGCCGCTCAGTGCTTCGTCAATATTTTGCTCATATACCGCGTGGCCGCACTCATGAATGGTGCCAAAGATCGCCGTACGAAAGTCTTTTTCATCGTATCTCGTCGTGACCCGAACGTCTCCGCGGTTCATCGTGGTCGCAAACGGATGAACCGTTTCATCAAGCCGTCCACCATCAAAATCGTAGCCAAGCTCCTGTAAAAAATACAGGCTGAGCTCTTTTTGCTTTTCTTTAGGGAACGATTTTGTGATAAAGCTTGTATCTGGTTTATTTCCAGAGGCTGTCACCTGCTTAACAAGAGGAATAATTGCTTCCTTAAGCTCGGAAAACAGCTGATCAAGCACATTTACCGTGACACCCGGCTCAAACAAATCAAGCAATGCATCATAAGGATGCTCTTGATAACCCCAGTACGTAATAAACCGTTTATTGAATTCAATCAGCTGTTCTAAATAAGGGGAAAACAAGCTGAAATCAGATTTTCCTTTCGCTTCTTCCCACGCAGTTTCTGCCTTTGAACACAGAATCACGTATTCCCTGTATTCAGCCTCAGGAATTTTTTTATTCTCTTCATACTCTTTTTTCGCCAGCTCCACTGCCTTTTTCGTATCTTCAGACAAGTCATCAAAACGTTCATACAGGGCATCGATGAGCTCCTTCATCCGATCTGATGTCTGGATATTGAATATATCTGTTGAAAGCTGGCCGATGCTTTCGGCACGGTCCTCTGAGCCGTTTTTGGGCGCGCCTGTTCTGGAGTCCCAATGCATTAACGCAACTGCTTCGCTGTAATGTGAGATTCTTTTTAAAAGATCAAAAAATTCTTTCTCATATGTATGTATCTGCATATCCATTCCCTCCCTATTCTAGCCGCTCCATTACAGGCTAATGGAAGGGGGTATGAAAGTCAAATTGTTTGTATAAGAGACTGCCGGCATGGCGGCAGTCTTCTTTGTTCAGCTGATTGTCATTTGATTTTTTGGCGGCGGTGTTTTCCGTTTTTTCTTATTGATTTTTTTATCCACCCATACTGTTGCCAGCGGGGTTAACAGCGAGGTGACGATAACGCTTGTCGCTATGATTGCAGTAGCTGATTCGGCAACTGGCGCAAACGAAGCATTTGCTTCCGCTAATGCGTATGGCACGGCTACAGCCGCCCCCGCCGTAGAAGAAGCCGCCACTCCCGCGACACCATCTCCCCTCGCAACAAAACGATCAAGCAAAAACAAGGAGCTTCCCGATAAAATGACGACAGCAACACCGATCAAAATGCCGACCAGCCCCGATTGGATCAGCATACCAAAATTCAAGGTGTTGCCAAGGGAAAAGGCAAAAAACGGGATGATTGCCGGCACAACCTTACTGAATAAGTCTCTGAGATCATGATCAAGATTTCCAAGTATACAACCGAGTAAAAACGGGATGACTGTCGCTGCCAGCGTCTCCCACGGAAATGCGGCAAGTCCCGTCACACCAAACGTCACCATGGTCATAAAAGGTCCTGATTCTGTACTGATAAACGCAAAAGCGCCAGCATCCTCTTTTCTTCCCATATGGTTCATAAGCGCCAAATACAGGCCACCGTTCGTTTCATTCATCACTGCGACAATTGCTAAAACAGAAAGACCTGCAAAAAAGCCGGATTGTATGCCTTCATCAGGTATAAATTGCGCTGCGATCACGCCAAGCAGCGCCGCAAATCCGACCTTCCCCAATAATAATGTGATCCCTTTCCTTGCGATATAGCCTGAAGAACGAAAATCAATCGTTGCTCCTACGCAAAAAATAAAAACACCCAGTATCGGCAGCGTTCCGGTAATCAAAGCACCCGTAAATCCTCCAAAGAACTCCGCTGTTCCAGGCGCGAACGTATTGAGCGCCGCTCCCAGAAACAGCGGAATAATCATCATTCCGCCAGGTACCCGTTCTATAGTCGCTTTGATTTTCATATGTGGATTCTCCTATCCTCCGGTTATGAAAAAACACTTCCACTTACACTTGGAAAACAGCGTGCAAATCTTCTTTTGAACAGCTGCCCAGCTGGCTTCCGACACCGACGGCGCCAGCTCCGGCCTTGAGCCAATTCGGCACTTCAGACGGATGTATCCCGCCTGTCGGAATAAAGGTTACCTGCGGGAAAGGGCCCGCTAAATTTTTCATAAACGGGATGCCAAACACACCGCTTGGGAATAGTTTCAATGTGGTAAAACCGCATGTCAGCGCTTGCATGATTTCGCTCGGAGTCAATACGCCAGGGATATAATGCGTCTTTAAGAAAGTAAGGTGTTCAGCAAGGTCAGATGAAAAACCTGGACTGACAATAAACTGCGCGCCAGCCTCAGCAGCTTCTCCCGCTTGCTGTGCAGTGATGACCGTGCCCGCGCCAATTAAGATATCTTCTCTATTACGGAAGGAATCGATAATATCCGAAGCCCCAGGTGTCGTATAAGTCACTTCAACCGCGCGAATCCCTTTATCTAGTAAACTCTCAATCTGCTGAGAAGCCTCCTGTTTATCCTTTGAGCGGATGACTGCAATCAGTTTTGCTTCTTTCAGACGGTTTTCAACGATTTTAGACTCCATATTAATAATCCCCTTTCTTTTGGTAAACCGTTCTTTGAGCAGATAAATATGCGGCTAATTTCTCCCTGGTCGGCAGGCCGTCCATATCCCCCGGTGCCTGCACTTGCAATGCACCAATCGCATTTCCCCTTTGCACCGCATCCTTGTACGACAAACCGTCGAGGATACCACTGATCACACCGACTGCAAATCCGTCTCCGGCACCGACTGTATCAACCACCCGGTCGACCCGAAAGCCTTCTGCAAATCCTTCACTTGTCCTCGTTTTAAAGTAAGCGCCTTCTTTTCCGAGTTTAATAGCGACAAAGCTTACACCTTTTTTCAGATAAAAGTCAGCAATGCCTTCAGGTGTTTTTTCTCCGGTTAATAGCTCTCCCTCTGCGATCCCAGGGAAAAACCAGTCTGCAAGCCCAGCCAAATCATTTATGGTGTATACCATTGTTGCTTGATCAGGCCAAAGTGAAGGTCTCAAATTGGGATCAAGTGAAATCGTCTTCCCGGCGTTTCTCATGTCGTTCATTACATGATACGTGAAGTCCTTCATATCGGCTGATAAGGCAGGCGGAATGCCTGTTACATGCAAATGGCCTGCGGATTGAAAATAATCTCTCGGATATTCAGAAGAAGTTAATGTGCTTGCAGCTGAGTTTTTCCTGTAATAGGTAACTTGCGGATCGCCTTCTTTCACTTTTGACTTCAGCAGGAGACCAGTGGGGTTTCCGTCCTGCGAGCGGATCACGCGGGACACATCCACCCGCTCTTTTTTAAGCTCATGTAAAATAAATGTTCCGAGCTGATCATTGCCTACCTTGCTCATCCATCCCATCTGAAACCCGAGTCTGGCCAGGCCGCAGGCGACATTACTTTCCGCTCCGGCAAGCCCTTTAGAAAAAGTGGATACTTCATGAAGGCCTCCGTATTCATTTGCGTAAAACATGGCCATCGATTCCCCGAATGTCACCGCATCAAGCTTCATCTCTTCCCAACCTCCTCTTAGTTGAGGGCACCTAGGATTAAAGTGACTGCCTCATGATGACTTCTGCCTCTAATTCAATGGTTTGAGGGGCACCCTTGTCACCTTCAATCCTTTTTAATACACGTTCCATCGCCGTCCTGCCCATATCATGTGACGGCTGGGCAATCGTTGTAATGCCCGGACCGATCAGTTTATACCATTCCGTATCATCGAACCCAGCAATCCCTATATCTTGAGGGATGCGCAGGCCAAGCTCTTCCATACAGCTGATGATTTTCAGCATAATTAAGCCGTTCAAAGCCAGAATCGCTTTTTTTTGCTCCGGCATATCTTTGTGAAAAGAACGAAGCGCCACCTTAAGCTGCTCCTTATTTTTTGCGTCAATTTCATACATTCTTACAAGACCGTTCGCATTTTGGGCCGAAGCCATTTCCTGATACACAGTTGCTCTTTCTGCACGAGGGCTGATTGATGAAATCGGTTCGGTAAACAGCGCGACATCAGTGTACCCTTTGCTGTAAATCTTTTGAAGAATCTCTTTTGTGATCCTTCTGTTGTCAGTCGTTACCGTATCCAGTTTCAGATCCGGAAGTTTCCGGTCAATTAATATCGTTGGAATTTGCTGCTCGGCAAAGGCCTGCAGTACATCCTTGTTTTCTCCGGTTGCG
Organism: Bacillus sp. T17B1; assembly: GCF_026796395.1. NCBI lineage: Bacteria > Bacillati > Bacillota > Bacilli > Caryophanales > Bacillaceae > Bacillus > Bacillus sp. T17B1. Next base: position 110,557 of record NZ_JALAYA010000031.1, on the reverse strand, counting down.
TTTAAAATCAACCCTTCAACCGAATGGGCTTCAAGCTTTAAGAGCATTTCCCGCTCTTTTTCAGGGCTGTTATCTGTGTTGCATACCATAATGCTGTAGCCATATTGATCACAAACCTCTTCGACTCCTCTGAAAGCCGCGACTGAAAAAGGATTTGTAATGTCAGCTACAACAAATCCAATTAATTTGCTTTTTTTTATTTTCAAACCTTGTGCCATTTTACTTGGTCGATAATTCAATTCTGAGATTGCCTTTTTAATGTTTTTCACTTTTTCAGGAGAAATCGCATCAATTTTTCCGTTGATATAACGGGAAACTGTCGATTTCGAAACTCCTGCATATTCAGCTACGTCTTTGATGGTCGTATGGCCTGTTGTTTTCTTTTTCATTCAAGTGCTCCTGTATCTCATATATTTGAAACCGATTTCAAAACCGTTACAACAAAAGAATACCATATTTTTAAAAATAAGAAAGAGTTTTTTTAATAATGTGCTTATTCACAATTTTTCCGTTGACTCTTTTCACTATTTATCCTAAAATTTTCTTTGAAACCGTTACCAAAACATTTTCATTCAAGTGATGCTGAAATCCTAACCAAGGGGGAAATACAATGGAAAATCGTTATTCTGTACACCCTGAACAAGTAAAACGCTTTACAACAGAGGAGCTTCGCAGTCATTTCTTAATGGATACTTTATTTACGGAAAACAAACTTACGATGTATTACTCACATGAAGACCGGGTTGTCATCGGCGGCGCCGCTCCCGGGCAAGGTGAAGTGAAGCTTGATGCCGGGGATTTCCTTAAAACAGATTTCTTTTTAGAACGGCGTGAAATCGGGATTATTAATGTCGGCCAGCCTGGCGCTGTCAGGGTTGGTGATGATGAATATGTGCTTCAAACAAAGGATTTTCTCTATATCGGAATGGGCAATCAGGATGTAGCATTTACAAACCTGAACGGAGAACAAGCTAAGTTTTACTTCGTTTCCGCTTGTGCTCATCAAAGCTATCCGACGCAAAAAGCCGCTCTTTCGGAACTGACACCGGCACGGCTTGGCGATGATGCAGCGTCTAATGTTAGAAGCTTGTACAAGGTCATTCATCAAGATGGCATTAAAAGCTGTCAGCTTATGATGGGAATTACGATGTTAGATCAAAACAACAATTGGAATACCATGCCGGCACACGTCCATGACCGCCGGATGGAGGCTTATCTTTACCTTGATCTTGAGAAGGATTCGAAAGTGTTTCACTTCATGGGTCAGCCGGATGAAACACGCCACCTAGTTGTCGGAAATGAGCAGGCTGTCCTTTCTCCTGCCTGGTCTATCCACTCTGGCGCAGGAACATCAAACTACAGCTTTGTGTGGGCGATGGCTGGAGAAAACTACACATTCACGGACATGGATGTCGTACCGATGGATGGGCTGAAATAAGATGAGTTATCTACATGACGCCTTCTCATTAGAAGGAAAAACAGCGTTGGTAACAGGACCGGGAACGGGAATCGGGCAAGGAATTGCCAAAGCGCTGGCCGGGGCTGGCGCTGATATTATCGGCACAGCACATAAAAGCAGTCTGTCTGAAACACAGCAGCTTGTGGAACAGGAAGGCCGAACGTTTACACCTTTTACATTGGACATGAGCAAGCCAGATACAATAAAGGATTCTGCAGCTGAGCTGTTTGAAAATCGGCAGATCGACATCCTTGTCAATAATGCCGGCATTATTCATCGGGAAAAAGCGGAACACTTTGCAGAAGAGAACTGGCATCACGTACTGAATGTCAATCTAAACAGCTTGTTTATTCTCACACAGCTGGCAGGCAGCCACATGCTTAAAAGAGGATATGGAAAGGTTATTAATATCGCTTCTCTCCTATCTTTTCAAGGCGGTATCCTCGTTCCCGCTTACACAGCGAGCAAACACGCGGTTGCCGGTTTGACAAAATCATTTGCAAATGAATGGGCGGCGTCTGGTGTTCAGGTCAACGCAATAGCTCCGGGTTATATTTCTACCGCGAATACACAGCCTATTCGGGATGATGAAAAGCGAAATGAAGACATTTTGAAAAGAATCCCAGCCGGCCGCTGGGGAAAAGCAGATGATATCGGAGGAACCGCAGTCTTTTTGGCATCACGTGCTTCAGATTATGTAAATGGTCATATTTTAGCAGTTGACGGCGGCTGGCTATCCCGCTGACAAATGTAAAAAGCTGACGAACACGATCGTCAGCTTTTTCTATTACATCATATGCGGTTCAACAGGCAAGACCTTTTTGACTTCATCAATGATGCGTTCATTTTCTCCGCCAGCGTAAATGTGAATCGAGCCGTTGTCTTGATTCGAACGAATCAGACGCCCGATGCCCTGTCGTACGCGTAATAACATATATGGCAAATCAACTTCTTCGAACGGATCTTTTTTCGCCCCGTTGCGTTTCGCTGTAAATACCGGATCATGAGGAGGGAATGGCAATGACCAAATCGTAACATTCTTCAATGCATCACCAGGAATATCGAGTCCTTCCCATAAGTGAACCGAACAAAGTACGGTTTCCTCTTCCTCTTGGAATTTCTCCACTAAACTGCTGATTTCCTCATCACCTTCAAAGAAAATCGGATACGGCAGCTCCCAAGCCGACGATAGCTGCTTAAACTCGTTTAATTCCTCAAAAGAAGGGAAAAGCACCAGCGTTCTGCCTTGATAATGTTTGATTGTTTCAATCGTTTCAGCCGTTTTTTGTTCAGCAGCCATATCTCTTTTCGCATATAGATTAACGGTCATTTGCTCGTCATAATCATAAGGAGAATCAACGGTTAATGACAAGTGATCGTGAATCCCGAGACTGTCGGCAATATAATCAAACGAACCGCCTTCTGACAGCGTGGCAGAAGAAAAGATATAAGGAATTTTCTTAGAAAACACTTTTTCGCCAAGTACTTCCGCTACCGTTCTTGGCATCACAACAAAGGTTGATTCTGCTTCCTTTTTCTCAAGCCAGCTGATCGCATCCTTTTGATATAGAGATAATGAATATGCCATTTGTTCAACATATTCTTCCACAACTGACAGCTCGTATTGATCAATCGTGTACATTTCAGACTCGAAAACAAGAGCTTCACCGATTTTTTCAAGCAAACAGCAAAGCTCGTCCGCCGCCTTTTTGACACGCTGGTCATTTTTTATTTCTAAACGGTGTGAACCGGCTACTTCTTTTGATTCTTCAGAAAGAACATAGAAAAACTCATCGTTTGCAGCAAGCGCATCTTCAATCAGCTCAGCAAACTCTTCTCTGATGTCATTTTGAAGCAAACGTTCTAAAAACAATTCAAGAGTAGACTGCTTCACTCTGTAGGTTAACGCTTTTTGTGCAGCAAACTCTAACAGATGCCCTTCATCAAATACAACTGCGCTATGATCAGGCAAGAGCGGCAGCTGGCCCTCTCGTTTGCGCGATTCTTCCGTCCACACATGCTCCATATAAAAATCATGGGAACAAATGATCAAGTCCGTTGACTTGCGGTAATAATCTCTGGAAAGTGTCAAACCGCATCTGTGTCTCATATCACAAGTCAGACAATCCTGAAACGAGTCGTAGCTTACTTCAGACCATTCTTCATTCGATAAATTTGCGTACTGCTTACGATCGCCATACGGATAAAAGCGCTGCATCGCCTGTGATTCATGAACAAATGACGGTAATGACTCATAAAGATCCAGCCATTGATCATCATCAGATCGCTGCATCGTTTTTTCAAGCTTCTTCAAGCATAAATATTGCTCATGGGACTTCGACAGCCTTGTATCAATTTTCAGGTCCAAATGCTCAGCCAGCTTTGAAATATCGCCTTCTTTTTTCACTAGCTGTTCGATTAATGTTTCATCAGCACAAGCGATAATGGCAGGTTTGCCGACATATCTTGCATAGCTGATCGCAAAAAGAAGATAAACCAGTGTTTTCCCCGTTCCCACTCCAGCTTCAGCAAACATGACTTTTTTCTCTTTAAACGCCCGCTCCAGCTGAAAAGCCATAAATACTTGCTCATCCCGAAGATCAAACCCTTTCTCGGGAAGGATATCGTAAAACACGTCACCAATCCAATTGTTCAATTCTTCATAAAAATTCTTTGTTTTCGTTAAAGAAAAAGGCAAACGTGATGTTGTCACCTAGTTCCAACCCCCAACTATTCGACATTCAGACCACCAATAATATCATTTTCTACTGATGAATACAATAAAAAAACTTGGCAATGCCAAGTTTTTTTTACAACTTACTTTCGATTGATCACATGCGCCGATAAAAAAGGATGGTCTGTTGAATAAATATGTTCCACCGCTTTTTCTAAATCATTTAGTGCATGCGACATCACAGACGGAGACGAATCAGCCCCGAGCTCCTTCAGCTCGTTGGCTGTTGTGTCAAGCGCCCTTTGAATAAGTTTAAAATGTTCGCTGTTCAGCATGAGATCACCTCTGATTGAAATAATCATCATTGTATGCGAACTTTTCATTTTATATACATGCTTACCGCATGTTATCGCGGAAATATGCACAAACTACATTCGATATTCCGTACCCAGAATATCCGTCTTATCAACAATATTCTATCAGGGAGTGATGTTGACATGAGTTATAGAAATCGATTAGATCAGCATTCTGAACTGTTTCATCACAATTGGACGCGGCCTAAACGTTCTAAGTCTCAAGTAAACGGTCACACAGAAATGTCCCAAACCAACATTATATTGAGAAGCAACGCGAAAGCGCACCGTTGGTAACGATAGAATATGGCTGAAAGATGAAAGAAGACGCACGCAGAGCGTCTTCTTTTTATGCGTTTTCTGTTTTCTTGCGCTGTGGTCTTACGTTTGACCAGTATTGATAATAATCCGTTTTAATAAATCCATTAAAGAGCTTTCGTTTCTTCGTCGCTTTTCTGCCGTATGCTTCCTCAAAATTCTCATTTGATGTCAGCATATACACAGACCAAGTATCAAGCGGTTTGAACGCCTGTCCCATTTCTTTGTACATCTGCTCAACGGCTTTTTTCTCGCCGAGACGTTCTCCGTAAGGCGGATTGCCGACAATTACGCCAAACTCCAGATTTGTCGTGAAGTCCTTGACCTGCATCTGCTTAAATTGGATTAAATCCCCCAACCCTGCTTCCTCTGCATTCTCTTTTGCGATTTGAACCAAGCGGTGGTCTATGTCGCTTGCGAAAATCGTAAGCGGCTGGTCATAGTTCGCCTTTTCTTCGACTTCAAGCCGTGCTTTGTCCCACAGATCCTTACCGATCCATTCCCAATCCTCAGAGACAAAATCGCGGTTAAAACCCGGGGCGATGTTTTGGCCGATTAGCGCGGCTTCAATTGCGATCGTTCCGGAACCGCAGAAAGGATCGACAAATGGACGGTCCGGGGTCCAATTGGTTAATTGCACTAAAGCGGCAGCAAGTGTTTCTTTAATCGGCGCGCCGCCCTGATCAACACGGTATCCTCGTTTGTGGAGGCCTGTCCCTGACGAATCCAGCGTAATCACCGCCTGATCTTTCAATAAAGAAATTTCCACCTTATACTCGGCACCCGTTTCTTCAATCCAGTCATTGGCTTTGCCGGACTGTAGCTTGAGCTTTTCAACAATTGCTTTTTTGACGATCCGCTGACAGTCAGGAACACTTGCAAGTGTTGATTTTACTGATTTCCCGATGACAGGGAATTTCCCGTTTTCAGGTATAAATGAGCGCCAGTTAATCGCTTTCGTTTTTTCAAATAGTTCATCAAATGTTTTCGCTTTAAAAGAAGTTACCTGAACCTTTATACGGTCGGCTGTTCTAAGCCAAAGGTTCGCACGGCAAATGGCAAGCGCATCACCTTCAAAAATAACTTTTCCGTTATCAACCTTGCACTCGTATCCTAAATCTCGTACTTCCTTAGCGACAACAGCTTCAATGCCCATCGGAGCCGTCGCAATTAGTGTATACTTCGTCATCGTATCACCCTGTCTTTAAAACTTTTTCTCTTTTCAAGATAAAAGCTCTCCTTATAGGGAGAGCTTGTTTTCATCATTTTAATGTAAGTGATCTAACGTTCTGTAAGCCATGTTTTGTTCCGTCGTACTGCAAACGGCTCATCACCTCGTACTCGGGCGGCAATCATCTATCTACAGAAAGCATTCTGTCCTTCTCTCCGTTGAATTCCGTTAAGAAGGTTCCCCTACCTAAATTTGGGTTTCTCGCTCGAGGGGTTTACCGCGTTCCACTCTCACCATTTCTAGTGAGACTTCGTCACTGTGGCACTTTCAAGGATACTTAGCCATATCCAAAGGACGTAGGCTTTTTTCCTGCCGTCAGCCTCTAAAGACTGCCCTAGCTTATGACTTCGCTAGGCACGAACACTACGGGCATCTCAGCACCGTGCGAGCATGGACTTTCCTCTACAGATTCAAGATCTGCAGCGATTACCCGAACGTTAAGAACATGACTTATTATATAACAACTGATTGCAATTTACAAGGCCATTTTTTTCAAACGCGATCAATCGTAAAGCTTGCTGCCAAAAACGTGTTTTTCTAAGTTGGACAGCCGTTTTAAAATATCAAAGTTTGTTGTGTTAGATTGCACAGGCTGTTTTTTGCTGGCTTCTTCAAGCTGTTTTTTCAGCTGCAGATTTTCCTGCTGCAATTCTTCAATTTCTTGATGGAAGGTTTCATAATCCTTAATAATCATATCTAAAAATTTGTCAACGTCTTCTTGCTTGTAGCCTCTAACGCCTGTTTTAAATTCTTTTTCCAAAATTTCTTTCGCAGAAAGCTTTACTTTATCAGCAAGCATCTTTTTCACCTCGTATTGTGAATCATTACATATATTTTTTCAGAAAACTGTACGGTTGTCAAATTTCTCTTATCGCTATGAGTAGCTGTCTTCCTCTACTGTGACTCTCAAGTCATCCATTGTGATAAAGTAAATGGGATAGCCATCCTGTTCGCGTCTCTTTTCAGCCGTCTCAAGCATGTACCTTGGAGAACCTTCCCTCTCAGGATCATACAAAAGCATCAGCGCGTCTGATTTTTCTATGAAGAACTGATTTTTTTGTTTAAACTGAAGTGGGCTTTCATACGGCCTGTGAGTCAGGCTTTCTTCGTAGTCAGCCTGTGCCAGGACAGCTTCATAAAGCTCCTTATTGGGCTCTTTCCAGTTCTTATCCTGATCGTAAAAAGGAGTAATCACAGCCACCTTTAAATCAGGGTATTCCTCCTGCAGATCATATGCCGCTTCAGCCGCCCACAGTTCCGCCCCAAGCTGGCCCGATATTAAAATCCATTCTAAGCCCTCGTCTAAAAGTCCGACCAGCCGGTTTTTGATCGCTTTTTTTATGTAATACAGTGCCTTATCATCATGTTTAAAAATCCCGAGTTCAAATGGCTTGTATCCTGTTACTGCCAATACTTTCATTCCTTCACCTGCTTTAAAAAATGGGGCTCCCATTGGGCCCCATTTTGATGTGCTGTTTGTTTACACCATCAAGCTGCACGTTTCCATACTAGTCGCAGCAAGGTCTTCCTGCTTGAAAATGCTGATGCGTTGCCGGATCAACATTTGAGAAAGTGTGTGGAAAGTAGTGAACGTGCTGAAAATGCTGGTGATTTACGTTTGTTGTGTGCTGTGGGTGAATATGCGGCACGATAGTATTTGAAAACGTATGGTGTTCACAGCAATGAGTAGGATGGACAATCGGCGCCATCATGTGCGGTCTGCAGTGATGCATGATGAAATCCCCTTTCCATAAACTTTATTACATTACTAAGTTATGAAAAATAAGGGGTACATGTTCTAATACAAAGACCTATTTTAAAAATGTACAATTAAGCTGTCTTTAAAGTTTGAAAACACGAAAGCAATCAAAAATACCACAACAAAGAACAAGTAAAAAACACCCTTATACATACCAACTCTCCCTTTAAAAATAACTAACGTCATTTTACAGGATTCGCCGCTATTCTACAACAAAATCAATGTGAATTCAGCAAAAAAATTCATGGCGAAACAAGTCGTCTTTTGCGCTTTCCCGGGGAATATTTACGAGGAATATTTCCTTTTCAGCCGGGCTATTCTCTCATGCAGTTTTTCTGCTTTCTTTTCTGTTATGAATGCCGCATCGTTAAGTAATTGTTCTGCTATATACAATGCTTTCCCAAACTCTTTTTTCTTATGCTCAAAATATTTCGCAAGCTCTATCATAGCAGCGTATCTGCACTTCTGATTTTGGGAGCGAGACAGCTTTTCCCAAAGCGGCACTGCTTCCTCCAACCGGTTTTGTTTTTTGTACAGGAGTGATAAGTCCAGCCGTGCTCTGTCCTCATCCTCAAACGATTTTTCTTTAAGCCTTTCGAGCTGTTTGACCGCTTGGTCCGTTTCTTTATGGGCCATAAACCATTTCGCCATGGCATAAGCTTCACTGTACTCAATGTGCTCTTTTGGCGCATAAGATGCTGACAGAATTTTTTTAGACATATGAATGTACAATGAAATGAGCGAGAGCACATCCATTTCATTATGATGCAGGACTCCCTTTAGAAGATCAGGCTCTTGCGCCTTGATAAAATGAAAGTAAAGCATTGGCGCCAAGTAGCCCGGTGTGTCTTCCTGTCTGCGTATGCCGAGCTCCTCTTTTTCAACCGTACCAAGTGATACGCGGTCCATTTTGTGTTTCCATAGGCGTCTTGCCCCATGCAGAAGGTCAAAGTGACCGAACTCCGGAAGCTTCGGAAGTCTGTCACGGATCAATGTGTGCCTTGTTTTCACCTGCGGCCAATCAAAGGCTTTTCCGTTGTAGGTTACAAGTGATGTAATGTCAACCTCGCTTAAAAAGCTTTGATACAAGGCGACTTCATTCCCCGGTTTGGGCAAAAGATGCTGTTTGACTGTCACTCGGTCTTCATATACTCTCGCATGACCAAGCAAAAAAATGGTATTTCCGGCTCCGCCTCCAAGACCAGTTGTTTCTGTATCAAAGAAAAAGAGACTGTTTTTGTGATACCCTTTTGCTGACAAAGTATGCGACAGGCTGCTTTGATTCCACAGTCTGGTCACTTCATCAAGTTCAGAAAAACTGTATAACCCATGGCGGTGAGAAAGCGGATATTCTACTTCTCTGACGAGGCAGTATTCATCTTCGAAGAAAAAAGGCTTCATGCCAAAAGCCTCCCACTCTTCTAGAAACGGAATTTCAGCGAAATGGTTTTCTTGTTTGCCTGCTTCTATTTTATGTTCTCCTTCGTCAAGCACCATATGCTTTTTCATTCGCTGGAGTTTCCCTTTTAATGACATACCTGACCTCCTTCTTACGACATTTGATCCAACAGCCGCAAAATTCTTTCTTTTGCTTTTATCCCTTCTATTTCGGTTCCTATACAAGACGGACAGCCGTCATGACAAGGACATTGTTTAATGAGCTGTTTTGCGGCTTCATTAATGTCTGAAAAACGTTTGAAGACTTCCTCAGCCAAACCGATGCCGCCCGGATAATGATCGTACAAAAAGATCGTCGGCAATCCGGTATGGGCTGCTTTGATTTGAGAAATGACATGAACATCGTTTCGGTCACACATTATATACACAGGGACAATATGCTGCAGCACATTTGAGATGCCATGAAGCAGCTGTTCCAGCGTCTTTTCCCCGATGTCTTCATCTGCTGCTTTGATTTCAAGCCAAGCTGCACTTGTGTGCAGTTCTTCTTCCGGCAAATGAATAGGACCAGACCCGATATTTTCAAAAGTGGTCATTTTAATTTTTTTAAAAATGGTCGGCAGGGCATTGACAGTGACGTCACCATAGTGCAATGACGTACGGCTTTTTTCCTTCGTTTTATCAATTTCTAATACTTTTAACTGAACTGCCAGGTTTGCATCTGTATAATATTCGACATCGACTTTTCTGACATAAGCCTTTTTATGGTCCCAGTCGAGCTTCTCTACTTGATATTGAATCCCTTCATGCAAATAAATCGCTTCATCATGCAAAAGCGTCATCGCGCTAAAACGATCCATTTCACCGATAATCCTTACATTTGCAATATCCGATTGATCAACAATAACGACATTTTCCTGTGAAGCGGACCGCAAACTGATATTTGATGCGGGGAATGATTCACTTGCCCAATGATACCGTTCGCCGTTGCGATGAAGAACGGCCTCTTCCTGAAGGTACTCAAGAATATCACTTACATCCATCGGCCCAAACTCTTCATCAGTTCTAAAAGGAAGCTCATAAGCCGCACACTTTAAGTGGTCTACTAAAATAATCAAATTCTCCGGATTGATTCTTGCAGATTCCGGCGAGCGGTTAAAGAAATATTCGGGATGCCGAACGATATATTGATCGATCGGCGTTGAATTGGCAACCATGATAATCAAAGACTCACCGTGTCTTCTGCCGGCTCGGCCCGCCTGCTGCCATGCACTTGCCACACTTCCGGGATAACCCGTCATCACACACACTTGCAGCTGGCCGATATCAACACCAAGCTCCAAGGCATTCGTACTGACCACTCCTAAAATGTCGCCTTCTCTCAAACCTCTTTCAATTTCTCTTCGCTCTTTCGGAAGATAGCCTCCCCGATAGCCTCTGATTGACTTTGTCCCAATCTCTTTTTTCACAAGCTCTTGAATATGGCTTAAAATAATTTCCACCCTGACTCTGCTTCTGGCAAAAACAATGGTCTGCACTTTGTTTTTTAGGAACTCTTTCGCCAGTTCATTCACTTCTGCTGTTGCACTCTTTCTAATATTCAACGGCTTGTTCACAATTGGCGGATTATAAAACACGAAGTGCTTCCGTCCGCTCGGGGCACCATTGTCATCGACCAGCCGCATCGGTTTGCCCGTCAGCTGCTCTCCCAATTCCTTCGGGTTGGCAATTGTTGCGGACGTACAAATAAAAACCGGATCACTTCCATAAAAACGGCAGATTCGCTTCAGCCGCCGGATCACATTCGCCACATGGCTTCCGAAAACACCGCGATACGTATGAAGCTCATCGATGACGATATACTTAAGGTTTTCAAACAAGCTGACCCATTTCGTATGATGCGGAAGAATAGCAGAATGCAGCATATCGGGGTTTGTAATAACAATATGACCTGCTTTTCTCACCTTTTGTCTGATTGCCGGAGACGTATCCCCGTCATATGTAAAGCTTTTAATATCAATGCCCATTTCATCAATGATTTCATTAAGCTCGCTTTTTTGGTCTTGTGCCAGCGCTTTAGTCGGAAATAAATATAGCGCCCGGTTTGTTTCATCTTGTGCGATGGACTGCAGGACTGGGAGATTATAGCATAACGTTTTTCCTGATGCGGTTGGCGTTACGGTAACAATGCTTTCTCCTTTTTGCACAAATTGAAAAGCGGAAAATTGATGGGTATATAGTTCATCAATGCCCCTTTTCGAAAGGGCTGCTTTTATTCTTTCATCTATACTTTCAGGCATCGGCCTTGTTCTTGCCTCACGAGGCTCAATTTCATGCCAATTCACAACGTTTTCATTTCCTTTTAACTCAGAAATGAGCTCAGTCAGTGATTTCTTTTTCATTTCTTTACACCTCTTTGTCAAGTACAGTTTACCGAATATTTGTTTGCATGGCTAGGTGCAAATTTTATACAATCGAACAAAAAAAGCAAGGCATACGCCCTGCTTATTTCGCTTTTATTGTAAGGAGCTTTGTTTCACCTTTGCTGGCAGCCTTTTCGCCTGCCGGCACAATTGATCCTACAGCCTCACCATTCATAATAACGATCGGGATGACTGTACTGCTCGCTTTTTCTTTTATCAATTCCAAATCACACGTAATCAGCGGGTCACCGACCTTCACCTTGTCCCCTTCTTTGATGTGGGCAGTAAACCCTTCTCCATTCATATTGACCGTTTCCAGCCCAACATGAATTAACAGCTCAATGCCCGAGCGAGTCCGAATGCCAACGGCGTGTTTGGTGTGGAAAATCTGAATCACTTCACCTTCAGCAGGTGAAACGATTTCACCGTTTGAGGGTTCCACCGCTATTCCTTCCCCCATCATTTTTTGTGAAAAAACAGGGTCCGGCACATCTGTCAGGTCCATTACCGTACCGTCTGCCGGAGAATAAATAACCTCTTCTGTCACTTTTTCCTGAGTTTTGCCCATTCCGAATAATTTTTTCAGCAATGTGTTTTCTCCCTTCTCATTCGCTTCAACCGTTATCCCTTCATTCACCACTATTTAACCACACTTTCAATTTCGCTTCAATTTATAACAACATCTGGCATAGGCGCATAATCTGGATAAAAAAAAGGCGGTGGCAGATTTGGAATTCAATGATGACAAAAAGAACGAGTTGCAAAAGAAAGAAGAAAAAATAATTACGGAGGCGATGGATCATCTTTTTCAATCCTCAGCATTCGGCAACCTATTAAACGGATTTCAAAACCTGATCAACTCGAGTGTTAAGGATGTACAGACGACTATACATGTCAGAGAAAGAGATACCGGGCTGTATGTTGATATTGCCATTCCAGCTACGTTTCGTGATGGCGAGATTGCCGTTGATAGTAGATCGCGGTATCTGAATGTAACACTCCAAGAGAAACAGAAACAGCAAAATGAGGCTACTTTTACAAGCATGACGAGAACAGTCCAGCTGCCTTATGAAGTACACCAAGAAGACATGGAAACATCTTGGAACGAGCAGACAATGACACTTTTCTTTCCAAAAAATAAGCATGAATGAACGATTCATTCATGCTTCTATCATTTGAAAAAGCTAGTAAATCCCTTTATTAAAGATCCGACCTGATTCATTGCACTCATCACTTGACCTGTCGTATCCATCATTTTATTAAAATCAAACTGCCCGTTGGCTTTTTTGAACTGCGACATAATATTTTGGAATTGTGTGGGCTGCTGCTGATTAGGCCTCGGGATCGGATAAGGGTTAGAAAATACAGGCGGCTGCATAGGCATAGACTGATTCGGAGCATACGGCTGATAATATTCCTGCTGCCCATAATGATGCTGCGGGAAGTATTGCCCAGGTGAAAACTGCTGATAATGTCCCTGCATTTGCTGAGGATCATAATAGCCCATTTGCCGAGGATAGCTCTGAGAACTCCTGTTCATTGCGATTCCCCCTAAACTCTACATGTTTCTTCTATATATGTATGAATGAAATCTATTGTTTGTGTCACAGGTCCTGATTCGCGTTTGTCAAATTGTGTCGAAAGTTTAAATTTTTTAAAAACAGAAAAAAGTCGAATCATTATGGTACCATATTTTCAATACAGATGAGAGGGGATGCACCATAATGAACGTATCATACTTAAGCAAACGTTTTGCAGAAATGAAGAAATATGAAACACACTGTATGAATAAACTGATGGACTTTGCCAAGTTCCTCTATATTCAAGGACATCTCAGCACAACTGAGTTTCGTAACAGTATGAAGGTTCTCGAAGCAAATGGAGCAGAAAGCCCGGCATATGAGTTGAATTAACGTCCGGCCCCCTATAACAAACCTAAAAGAAGACAGCCTTTACCGGCTGTCTTCTCTTGCCATTTCATCCTTTACTGCGTGCAATGTATAAAGGACTGACTCAGTAATGTCCTTGAATCGTTTTTTATGAATATGATGAACATATGATTGAAGGACCAACTCCAGAAAATTATCCTTTACGGTCTCGATTTGCTCTTTATGCACATATTTCGGACGGCGGGCTTTTATGAATTCAAGCGCCCCTTGCGCCCAGCGTGCCGCCAGATCATCATTCTCTTCTACTGCAGGCTTTATCGTCTCAAAAAAATCATAAGAAAGATCACTGTCTTTTCCTTCATGATATCGATCCGCACCTTTTTCAGCAGCTTTAATCATTTGCTCGGTCATTTCCAGCAACGTTTGTGATTGCAATACCCTTCACCTCAATGCTTATCGTACCAAATTTCTCTCGCAAATTCAGCCGATGCGGTATACCTTTTCAAACGCATACCTGTGTTGAGGCGATTGGCACAGCTCGTTTATACAAATCTGAAGGTCCATGAGTTCTTCTTCAAGCACACTCAAGCGATCGTTTTCCGTTTCCCTCATCTCAGCCTCAAAGGCCATTAAAGAATGATTTATGCTTTGCTCAGCTCGGGTTAATTCATCTTCTATATCAGAAAGCATACGGAGAATATCTGTTTTGCTTACGTAACCGGACATTCGTGTACCTCCCTTTCCTCGTCTCTCCCGGTTAACATTCTTTGCTCTTCAGGCTCTTTCCTTCCTCATGACAAAACTAGAAGCAAATCGCCAAACAAACAGGCATTCCACGAAAAGCTGAAGTTTTCGACAGAAACACCCGCAAAAATTGTATGATCCTCTCCCTTATTGCAAACGATACTTGTGAGGAGGTGCCGTATGAAAACAAGACCGAAAAAAGCCGGCCAGCAAAAAAAGACTGAATCAAAAGCAATTGATTCTTTAGATAAAAAACTAGGCGGCCCGAACCGCCCTTCTACGTAAGAAGCAAGGAAATTCCTTGCTTCTTTATTTTTTCAGCCAATGCTCCACCGCAAAAAGGGCATGAAGCTGGCGTTTTTTTTGTAAATACCAGTCTGTCAATTCAATCTGCTTCGGCAATTCCTCACGCCTAAAGAACGCTTTCTTTATCTTTCCATGAAACCAATCTGTTTTCTCTCCGTCTAATGAGTGGATTACCTCAGGATAGCATGTCCTTAACATAGGAGATGTTCTTTTTGTGATCCCGATCATTTTTTCCATATCAAAACGGGAGCCTGTATGCGGCACTGTGTGCAAAAATTGATAAAAAGAGGAGAACAATTCCGGACTGAACAGCAATTGAGACAGCTGCTTTCCCAGTCTTACCCTTTCCTCTGTCTTTGAAAAGCGTTTCACTGAAATACCGTAAAGAAACCCGTCTGAAGAAGGAAAAATAACCGTGTTAAAATGAAACCAATCACTTAAATAAAAAGGAATCGTGTCAAAAACATTCTTTTTAAACGAAGGATTTTGTATAATAGGTGTTTGGATAGTGTTTTGTTCATTTATAATGAGAGCATACATCAGCCGCTCCGTGTTTCGCTCATGCCAAAAACGGGTCCATTCTTCCGTCATAAAATGTGAGACGCCAAACACATGCAGGTGATGGAACAGCGGTTTCCCGATTTTTTTTGACCAGTGGTACAATAGAAGCTGCGGATAGGCATCCGAAAAAATAAGCCAGTTCGCTCTTTCATAGGCTAAGAAGAACCACTTTTGCTGTCCCTCACGGAGTCCAAGCTGAAACAGACTGCCTTTTAAGTCAGTCATTGACCAGCCGGCATTGCGAGAAACAAAGGATGCCAAAAGCGACCATTTAATTTCCGGATGACGGTCATAAAACGTTTTATATGCGTTCGTTCTTGAAATATTATCTGCGTTTTTTGATTTTGTCTGCCGCTCAATCCGGCTCAGAAGCTTTCTGATGGTCTGTTGTTCTTGCACGTTCATTCACTTCCGTCATGAATAGTTTAATAAGGAGGATGAGAAAGTGATTCGGTATCCTAACGGAAAAACATTCCAACCGAAACATTCGGTTTCATCCCAATACAGTCAGAAAAGGGCCCCGTCTTACAGTAATCGCGGAATGACCCTCGAAGATGACTTAAACGAAACGAATAAGTATTATCTGACAAACCAAATTGCCGTTATACACAAAAAGCCGACACCTGTTCAAATTGTAGATGTCCATTATCCAAAAAGAAGCGCCGCAGTGATTAAAGAAGCTTACTTTAAACAATCATCGACAACAGATTATAACGGGATTTACAAAGGGCGGTATATTGATTTTGAGGCGAAAGAAACGAAAAACAAGACCTCTTTCCCCCTGCAGAATTTCCATGACCATCAAATTGAGCATATGAAGCAGGTAAAGGCTCAAGACGGTATTTGTTTTGTTATTATATCCGCTTTCGACCAGGTTTATTTTTTGGAAGCCGATAAGCTGTTTTATTTCTGGGACAGAAAAGAAAAAAACGGCAGAAAATCAATTCGAAAAGATGAGTTAGAGGAAGCAGCCTATCCGATTTCTCTTGGATACGCACCTAGAATTGATTATATTAGTATTATTGAACAGCTTTATTTTTCGCCAACATCTAGTGCGAAAGGTTGATTAACGAAAGGTTGAGATGTTATGTCAGATCAATTTAACAGCCGTGAAGCTCGACGAAAAGCGAATAGCAAATCGAGGCCTTCACCGAAAAAAGGCAAGAAACGAAAAGGCGGATTGTTTAAAAAGACCCTTTTCACTCTACTCATTCTGTTTGTTTTAGGTGTAGTCGGCGGTGTGGTAACATTTGCCGTCATGGTTTCAGATGCCCCATCACTAGACGAAAACAAATTGAAGACGCCTTATTCATCGACAATTTATGATAAAAATGGAGAAGAAATCGCTGAATACGGCTCCGAAAAGCGGACCTACGTCTCGATAGATGAAATTCCCGATGTTGTAAAAGAAGCCTTTATTGCGACAGAGGACGCCCGTTTTTATGAGCACCACGGGATTGACCCTGTCCGTATCGGAGGTGCCTTAGTCGCTAACTTTACAGATGGCTTCGGGGCTGAAGGCGGAAGTACGATCACACAGCAGGTCGTCAAGAACTCCCTTCTTTCTCATCAGAAGACGCTGAAACGGAAGGTGCAGGAAGTTTGGCTATCGATTCAGCTTGAACGCAATTACTCTAAAGATGAAATTTTAGAAATGTATTTAAACCGGATTTATTTTTCTCCTAGAGCTTACGGAATCGGAAAAGCGGCGGAAGAATTTTTCGGCGTCACAGATTTAAGCAAATTGACTGTGGAACAAGCTGCGACACTTGCGGGTATGCCGCAAAGCCCGACAGCGTACAATCCCGTTAAAAACCCGGATAAAGCGGAAAAAAGACGGAACATCGTACTCAGTCTCATGAAAAAGCAAGGATTTATTTCTGACTCTCAATATAATAAAGCCAAAAATGTGGCAATGAAAGATGAAGGCGTCGTTTCACAAAAAGAATATGAAAAAAACAATTCAAACAAGTACAGCGCGTTTGTGGAAGAAGTCATGAAAGAAATTGAAGAAAAATCTGATGTCAATCCAGGCACTGACGGATTAAAGATTTATACGACATTAGATACTACAGCGCAAGACAGACTAGATGAATTAATGAACGGAGACACTGTCGGATTTACTGAAGGCATGCAGGGCGGCGTTACGCTTCTCGATACAAAAACCGGAGAAGTCCGCGCGATTGGTGCCGGTAGAAATTCTACTGTTGGGGGCTACAATTACGCCACTCAAGCTCAGCGACAGCCTGGTTCTACCATTAAACCCATTCTCGACTACGGTCCAGTTATTGAAAATAAAAAATGGTCTACCTATGAGCAAATTGATGACTCAGCTTACACGTATTCGGATGGAACACCTATCCGAGACTTTGACCGCTCCTATAAAGGGCTCATGTCTATGCGTGAAGCGCTGGCACAATCTCGTAATATCCCGGCTTTAAAAGCATTCCAAGCAGTCGGAAAAGATGCTGCGGTTGACTTTGCCAATGGACTTGGACTGGGATTAGATAAAGATACCGTATATGAATCCTATTCTATTGGTGGATTCGGAAAAGGCAATGTTGGTGTCTCTTCACTGACGATGGCTGGCGCATACAGCGCGTTTGGAAATAACGGAACGTATAATGCACCGCATTTTGTGAAATCGATTGAATTCAACGATGGCACAAAGCTTGACTTAACACCGAAATCAAAATCAGCAATGAGCGATTATACTGCGTTTATGATTACAGATATGCTGAAAACAGCTGTTAAGACAGGTACTGGACAGCTTGCACAAGTACCCGGTGTGGAAGTCGCAGGAAAAACAGGGACAACAAACTTTGATGAAAGTGAAGTCCAAAGGCATAATATCGCAAGCGACGGTGCCCGAGATTCTTGGTTTGTCGGCTACACACCGCAATATACAGCAGCTGTCTGGACGGGTATGGGAGAAAACGAAGCTGGAAAGAAATCTCTTTCAACTGAAGAACAAAAAGTTGCAAAGCGCATCTTCGCCCAGATCATTGCCGATGTCGATGACGGAAGCGGATCATTTGAGAAGCCTGACAGCGTAGTGGAAGCCACTGTAGAAAAAGGCTCTAACCCGGCAAAACTGGCAGGGCCAAATACGCCAAGCGATAAAAAGCTCACAGAGTACTTTGTAAAAGGCACAGCTCCTTCTACTGTTTCTAAAACCTATGAGAAAAAAGAAAAAGAAGAAACAGAAAAACTGTCTGGTTTACGCGTGAAATATGATAAAGACAATCAATCTTTGACATTAAGCTGGAAATACGACGGAGATGCGACCTTTGCTGTGAAGCAATCTATTGATGGCGGCAGCTACTCAGAAATTCAAAACAGCTCTGCAAAAGAGGCAGTCATTTCGGGTGTGCAGCCAGGAGCTGTATACAAATTCGAAGTAACAGCCGTCAGTGATGATGGCAAAAGTACAGCTTCCACATCCTACGAAGTGCCGAAAGCTGAAGATGATGAAGACAAAGAAGATCAGCAACAAACGGATGATGAAAATCAAGATGATGAGAAGACTCAAGATGACACACAGACTGATGATTCTCAAACAGATGACAGTCAGACAGATCAAGATCAGACAGATGATTCAACAAACGACCAAGACAATAAACAAGACAACACGAACACCAATCCGTCCGACAACAGCAACCAAGATCACCCTAACAATAACAATAACAACAAAAACAATAACAATAACAACAAAAACAATAACAATAATAACAGCAACAACAATCAGGATACGTCGGATGGTGATACGAACTCAGATACGAATCGATCATCAGGCTCTGAAACAAATAAAAACAAAACACAAACGAACTCATCATCAACAAATGAAAAAACAAATTAAACAAAAAGCCATCACCTTTTGGGTGATGGCTTTTTTCTTCATAATAAAAAACCTCCCCTATTATGGAGAGGTTTTATCGATTCATCGCATGGTATTTATAAAAATGCTTTTTCATTTCAGCAAATAGCTCATCAAGCTGAATAAAGCAATGGTATTGGGTCGGCTTTTGAAGAATAAATTCTACTCGTTCCGCCCAATTGATCGGCTTTGCAGGGAATGGTTTCTCCGTCAGTTCTGCCCAATCAAGCGATTTCACCCGCTCACCTGCTGTCCAATGAAGCGAAGCCAGCAAACACACAATGCCCCTCAGCATATCGTTTTGGTCGCATCTCGATTTTCGTGTTTGAAAGACTGGGAGGAGTAATTCTTTAATGTCATCCCACACATTAAATAAAAGCGGAACATACTTTCCACTGTCCTCCCACGGCAAAACGCCTTGAGATTCCGTGCAGAAATCAAAATACACAGGATTGTCCCGTAAGACTTCTTTCATATCCGAGGAGCTCAACTGGCCAAGACTGCGCAAGTATTGCTCATAGGAAGCCAACACTTCTTTCGCTTGCGTCATCGTTTCACCAGTCCTTTTTTATCTCTCTTCTGCCCTTCTCTGCAAAGAGAAAGCAACGGGCACTCCGCACAGCGCGGTGACTGGGCCTTACAGTGATATCTGCCGAAGAAAATAAGCCGGTGATGTGTAACGGACCAGTCTTCTTTCGGAACCTTGCGCATCAATGTCTTTTCCACTTCCAGCACCGAGTCCTTCCAACGGCAGATTCCCAAACGCTTGCTGACTCTCTCCACATGGGTATCTACGGCGATGGCCGGCACGCCAAAGGCAACGGATACCACGACGTTGGCAGTCTTTCTTCCGACACCTGGCAGTTTGACAAGCTCATCACGGTCTCGCGGCACTTCTCCGCCGTAATCTTCAATAATCATTTTGCTCAGTTTTTGAATGTTTTTCGCTTTATTACGATACAAACCGATTGATTTAATATCCTGCTGAAGCTCTTCCAGCGAAACAGCCAAATAGTCTTCCGGCCGTTTATATTTTTGAAATAATGTTTTGGTCACTCTGTTTACAAGTGCATCTGTACATTGCGCAGATAAAGCGACTGCCACCACTAATTCAAAAGGATTGGAATGAACCAGTTCACACTCTGCGTGGGGAAACATGTCGCCTATCTTGTCTAGACAGAATTCAATTTGTTTTAGATTTAACACGATTGTCACCTTTTCACTTTATTGTTCAAGCCAATTGTAAAAAGGAACCTGCCTTTTATACTCTTTTTGCGGTTCATTCTGTTTTGCTTGTACCTTCCGGAATTTTTGGCTGTGAATTTTAGCCTGCTCTACAGTTTTCAGCCCGTTTTTCTTCCACTCAAATAAAATCCGGTCAATGTAGCGGAAGCTGAGTTTTCCTGAGAGTACAGCCTCTTTTAACGCGTGTTTAATCAGCTGTGCGTCGTGCTGATCTTGGTCCTGCCAAATGGCCAGTGTTTCACACTCCAAAGGTGATAAGGGTCTGGCGAACTCTTCCTCAAAAATGGTATAAAGGCTTTTTTGTTCCCCTTCTGCTTTTTTTTCCTGTGTTTGAGTCTGTGCAAACTGTATATACTCGTACAGCTTGCCCCACAAAGGCTGAAGAGAGTACTTTTCAAATTTGATGCCGTTTTGGTCTTCGCATTCTTCAATAAACAGAAAACCTTTTTGGATGAACATCCGTAATCTGTTTGTGCATTCCTCAACAGAAATTGACATACCTTCCTGCAGCTGATTCGGTGTAGGAAAATAAGAGCCTTTTTCTAAATGCATTTTGATTTTTAACAGCAGGATAAGTTCTGTTTCATTAAGCCCGAGCTGTTTAAAATGCGTGAGCAGAAGATTAGGGATTGTTGACGTTCCCTGCTCCTGCATGTCAATAAATTGATGTTTTTTCATTGTCACACCTCTTACTGTAAAGGATCACGATTTCCCCTTTACTGTAAAAAGTCTCCCTTGCAGGAGACTCTTTTTCTTGTTTCATTTGAATGTATTACGGATACAGACGGTTTAATAGTCTTGGGAATGGAATGGTTTCACGAACGTGAGGCGCTCCGCTGATCCAAGCTACTGTCCGCTCTAATCCAAGGCCGAAGCCGGAATGAGGAACTGATCCATATTTTCTAAGTTCAGCATACCATTTATATGCGTCAGAATCCAGTCCATGTTCTTTAAGACGAGCTTCCAAAAGTTCCATATCGTGAATCCGTTCAGATCCGCCGATAATTTCTCCATAGCCTTCCGGCGCAATCAGATCGGCGCAAAGCACGACATCATCACGGTCAGAAGCAGGCTGCATATAAAACGGTTTTAAGGCAATCGGGTAGCGGGTGATGAAAACAGGTTTGTCATAGTGTTCGGCTATCGCTGTTTCATGAGGCGCTCCGAAGTCATCTCCCCATTCGATATCATCAAAGCCTTTTTCTTTCAGAAAATCAATCGCTTCGTCATACGTGATTCTTGGGAACGGAGCTTTGATTTGCTCAAGTTTTGACGTGTCTCTTCCTAGTGTGTTTAATTCGATTTTGCAATTCTTAAGAACGGATTGCACGATGAATGAAACGTAATTTTCCTGTACTTGAAGGTTTTCTTCAAATTCTACAAACGCCATTTCCGGTTCGATCATCCAGAATTCGATCAAGTGGCGCTTTGTTTTGGACTTTTCCGCTCTGAATGTCGGTCCGAAGGAGAATACTTTTCCTAAAGCCATTGCCGCAGCTTCCATGTAAAGCTGACCGCTTTGAGACAGGTAAGCATCTTCATCAAAGTACTTTGTCGCAAAGAGCTCTGTTGTTCCTTCAGGCGCGCTTCCAGTCAGAATCGGAGGATCCACTTTTACGAAGCCTTCGTTATTAAAGAATTCATAAGTCGCGCGAATGATTTCATTACGGATTTTCATGATCGCATGCTGGCGTTTTGAACGCAGCCATAAATGTCTGTGATCCATCAAAAATTCCGTGCCGTGTTCTTTTGGCGTAATTGGGTAATCAGTCGCTTCGTGAATAACTTCAATACCTGTCACAGCTAGTTCATAACCAAGCGGGGAACGCTCGTCCTCTTTGACAATCCCTTTTATATAGAGTGACGTTTCCTGCGTCACTGATTTAGCTGTTTGGAAAATGCTTTCTTCCACTTCCGCTTTGACTACGACACCTTGAATAAATCCAGTACCGTCCCGCAGTTGTAAAAACGCGATTTTCCCGCTTGAACGCTTATTAGCGACCCAAGCTCCGATCATTACTTCCTCACCTACGTGCTTGTACACTTGGTTGATTGTTGTTTTCAACATATTTCCCTCCAAAACAAGAAAGACATTCGGAAGCCCAGTGCCCCGAACTCTATTATCATCACTTTATTATACCCGCTCTTAACTAACCGGGTCAATGCAGATAAAAAGCGGCTTTTCTCTCAGCCGCTTTTTAACTGTTAGCTATGTTTTTCGACAAAACGCTTGATTCTTTCAACCGCTTTTTCAAGAAGCTCTAATGATGTTGCGTAAGACAGACGGACATTATCAGGAGAGCCAAAGCCAGATCCAGGAACAATCGCAACTTTTTCCTCCTCAAGAAGCGCTTTAACAAATTCATCAACATCTTTGAAACCGCAAGATTGGGCTGCTTCTTTTGCATTCGGGAACAAGTAAAAAGCACCTTCTGGCTTCACACAGCTGAACCCAGGGATTTCTACGAGCTGTGCATAGATTGTATTTAATCTATGTTCAAATGCTTCTCTCATTTCCTCCAATGGCTCAGAAGGCCCGTTATAGGCAGCAATCGCTCCGTACTGTGCGATTGATGTCGGATTTGACGTACTGTGGCTTGCAAGGTTCGTCATCGCTTTAATAATGTCTTCAGAACCAGCTGCATAACCGATTCTCCAGCCCGTCATGCTATGTGACTTCGACAC
The DNA here is from genome assembly GCF_026796395.1 of Bacillus sp. T17B1. Lineage (NCBI taxonomy): Bacteria > Bacillati > Bacillota > Bacilli > Caryophanales > Bacillaceae > Bacillus > Bacillus sp. T17B1. The sequence goes on along the minus strand of NZ_JALAYA010000031.1, from coordinate 87,635 downwards.
GCCATTAATAATAATCGTCTGCTCTTTCAGACTGTCAGACAGCTGTGCAATGGAAACGTGTTTCTTTCCGCCGTATGTAAGTTTTTCATAAATTTCATCAGACACAATCAGGATGTCATGTTCAAGGCACACTTCACCAAGCGCTGCCAATTCTTCTTCCGTATACATGACACCAGTCGGGTTGCTTGGAGAGTTAATGACGATCGCTTTTGTTTTATCTGTGATCGCATTTTTCAGCTGTGCAGGAGAAATCTTGAAATGATTTTCCTCAAGGCCTTCTACATAAACAGGCTTTCCGCCAGCGAGTTTCACCTGCTCCGGATAGCTTACCCAGTAAGGCGTTGGAATAATGACTTCATCTCCTTCATCCAAAATCACTTGGAAAAGGGTATACAGCGCGTGTTTGGCACCAGTGCAGACAATAATTTGAGACGGTTTGTATTCAATATTCTGGTCACGTTTAAATTTCTCTGCAATGCTGTTTTTCAGTTCAGCCAGACCACCTGAAGGCGTGTATTTCGTATGGCCTTCGTTCATTGAACGTACAGCGGCATCAATAATGTGCTGCGGTGTATTGAAGTCAGGTTCGCCTGCTCCTAAGCCGATGACATCATGGCCTGCCGCTTTCAGTTCTTTTGCTTTCGCCGTGATTGCCAGTGTGGTAGATGGTGTTAATGCGGATACTCTTTTTGCCAGTTTCAACTTGAACTCCCCCTAATTCGTCTTAAGGCGTGATATTTTTGAGAATCTTTCCAGTTGTAAAGTCCACATAACTTAAACTGTATTGACCTTCTTTGTCTAAGTACGTCACTTCCCAAAGCAGGACATTTCCTTCTCTTGCCAGGTGAACCTCTTTTTGCTTTGAAACCAGGCCTTCATCCTGTATGATTTTTGCCGCTTTGTCTTCCGAGATACCCTCTTTTGCTTCTTTTGAGAGAATTTTTGCTTTTTTATCAGCAGGAACCCAGACATATAATGTGGTGCCTTTTTTGTCCGTTCCCTTTACAACATAATATTTTTCTTTTCCGACAAATGTTTCGACTTGATCAACGTTGGCGAGATCGGTTCCTTTTTTAGCTTCAGCAGCTGCTGCTTCGTGCCCCTCTTCCTTTTGTGCCATGGCTGTTTTATAAATACTTGCCGAGACAAGAAGTACTGCTAAAAAAATAATACCAAAAATGGCGGTAAATATTAATGCTTTTTTTCTCATCTTCTCACCTACGTACGATAAATGGTAAAAACGGCTTGGTTTTTGTTTTCTTCATCCAGCGCAAGGCCGAACATCAGGTTGTCTCTTTTCAGTGTCCGATTCAGTGTGTCTACAATTTTATACAGGTCATCAGAATGCTCTACATTAATTGTTGAAAGTATTTCGATTTTGCTTTCCATATTTTCATCCTCCAGTTTGAACAAATATTGTTAGTCATACTCCATTCCAGGACACGCCATACTAGTATCACAGAGCGGCAAAACCGCTTTTAAATAAAACACCATCCTACTCCCACACCGGAAAGCCGCTTTATGCGGCTTTTATTCATTTTTCCTTGCAACGTAAGCCTTAAGCTCGCTGTCAGTCATTTCAGATACAGAGGTTGTCGGCAGGGCATCAAGAAACAGCCGGCCGTAACCAGCCGTTTTAATCCGTCTATCCAATATGACAATCGTCCCTTTGTCACCGGATGTCCGCAGCAAGCGGCCGATTCCTTGTCTGAAGGTCAGCACAGCTTCCGGAAGTGATACTGTTTGAAACGGATTCCGCCCTTTTTTGCGGGCAAGCTCACATTTGGCAGCATGAAGCGGATGGTCAGGGGACCGGAATGGAAGCCTCACGATCATTACCGTTGTCAGCTCATCACCAGGGAAATCAACGCCTTCCCAAAAATGATTCGTACCAAGCAGGATCGCCTGATTGGATGTTTTAAAAGTTTTCATCAGTTTCCCGGGACTTCCGCCTGTAATTCCTTGCGCCAAGAGCTGAATGCCGGAAGCGCTCATCACGTGCTTCAGTTCCTGATGAACCTTTTTCAGCATATCATGGGAAGTTAACAGCACAAGAATTTTAGGCTGTTTTTCCTTTGCCATCAGTTCGATATAACGGGCGGTATCCTGTATAAATTCAGCTTGCCCCGTATCTTGGATTGATTTCATTTCTTTTGGGATCATCACCCGCATGCGCTCATCGTAAGAAAAAGGCGACTCGATTCTCATTGTCCGCGGGAAAAAGTCACCCAGCCCCAGTCGTTCAATCATAAATTGAAAAGAATTTTCGACTGTAAGGGTTGCAGATGTAAGCACCACACTGTGTTTGCGCGCGAAAAACTGATCAGCCAAAAGTTCACCGGGTTCAAGCGGCTGTGCGTAAATGGCCACCGCATTTTTCGCTCCCTTTGCGTCTATTTCAATCCAAACTGCTTCATCATCTTCAGACTCAAAGAACAGCTTCTGCAACGTCTGACAGTACTGCTGCAGGCCTTTCATGCTTCTTTGATATTCATCCGCTAAAAAGACAGATTTGCTCTTCATACTCACCAGATGTTTTTCCATCAGGGCCGACTGTGCCTCGAAAAGCTGCTGTAAATGTGTCAGCATGGAACAAAGCCTCTCCGCTCCATCCGTTAAAATCGGCCAGCTTTTATCTTGGCTTTCTTTGTTCACCCTCAAAACTAGACGGTTTAAGTCTTCTTTAGGTTTTCTTCGTTTGACAAAAGAATGCACTGAGCTGAAGAAAGCATCACTTTCTGCTTGAATGTGCTGAATCCACTCTTCCAATTCGAAGAAGGAATCAACCGGCAGGCTGTTTCGCTGAAATAGCTGTCTCATCTTTTTTAGAAGTCCCTGCTCTTTCAGAGTGCCGATTCTGCTCAATTTAGTATGCAATTCTATGTACGTGGCTCTTTTTCCTAAATGTTCGCTTGCCACACGTTCAAAATGATGTGCTTCATCGATAATAAATGTGCCGCTTTCAGGGAGCCTTTTTTTCTGGCTGCCTTCATCGGTCAGCAAAAGAGAATGGTTGGTGATCACCAAATCGGAACGGATAGCCATCTGTTTGGCACGCTCATAAAAGCCGGTCACATTCTCATTGCGACTTCTTTTATAGGATTCATCGTCATAAGCCAATCTGTCCCACAGCAATTTTCCGCCTGAAGGCAAATTCAGTTCAGCTACATCTCCTGTGTTAGTCTCTGTCAGCCAAACGAGGAGCTGTGCCTTTGTCAGTACGGCATCATAATTATCATCGTCTTCATGAAGCACCTGCTCGAATTTATGCAAGCATAAATAATGCGATTGCCCTTTTAAAATCGCCGCTGTTACCGGAAATGGAAACAGATCTTGGACAATCGGCAAATCCTTTGAGAGAATCTGCTGCTGCAAAAGCGTTGAATACGTACTGATAATGACCTGCTTCTTGGATTTCTTGGCAAAAAGCGCAGCCGGAATAAGATAGCCAATCGTTTTTCCGATTCCCGGAGGAGCTTCAATCAGCGCATGCTCACGATTGGCAAACGCTTCAGCTACTTCTTTCATCATCATCATTTGGCCTTCTCTTTTTTCATACCCAGGCATTAATTCTGACAATGCTTTTTCACTTCCCGCTTCCCAATTTTCGATCTCAAATGAGCAGTTCCCCTCTTCATTGACACGTTCATCGACTGACTGGGGTTCTCTGACAGAAAAAGAGGAAAAGCGCGCAAAGCCCGGTATTTCGGTATGTCTGTTTTCATAAATGAACATATCCAACAAATGCGTCAGATCACTGATAAAATGCTGCGAAAGCCTTCTTAACTGCTTTAATGTCGGATAAGGAAGCTTCCGGAGCTTTTCAAGGATTTCCAAAAGAATAAGCCCTGTCACTTCAGCGTCGCTGTCCGCCCGATGCGGCTGATCATGCCGCAGTTGAAGCTCCTCGCTTAATTCGGTCAGCTTATATCCCTCAAATCCCGGAAAAACAATACGGGAGAGCTCGACAGTATCCAGCACTTCACAATCTGGGAGATGGAAGCCCGCCTTATGTAACTCATACTTGACAAATCCAAGGTCAAAATGGATATTGTGGGCGACAAAATAAGCGCCGTCAAGCAAATGGAACACTTCTTCAGCGACAGCCTCAAACGGCTGTTCATGCTCTACCATTTGATTAGAGATTCCAGTAAGCTGTTCAATAAAAGCAGGAATGGATTTATTTGGATTAATGTATTTTGAAAACCGCTCAGTAATTTGTCCATTTTCGATTACAACCGCTGCGATTTGTATGATTTTATCGCCTTTCTTCGGCGAATTCCCTGTTGTTTCCACATCTATTACAACGAACCGTTGCTTATTCATTAAAATGGACACCTCAATTCTTGCATACGACAAAAGTGTAACACGTTTTGTACAGAAATGGAGCGGAAAAACCGTTTCACTCCCAAAATCTTAAAAGAAAACCCCCGATAAAGGGGGCTTTTCTTCTACAAAATTGTACGAGCTGGTTCATTCCCCAGCATTTGTTCAATTTTGTTTTGATCATTCAAAACAGCCACTTTCGGTTCGTGGCTTGCCGCTTCTTGATCAGACATCATTTTGTAGGAAATAATAATGACCTTATCTCCTTCCTGTACAAGGCGTGCGGCTGCACCGTTTAAGCAGACGACGCCGCTTCCGCGTTTACCAGGAATAATATACGTTTCCAGACGTGCTCCATTATTATTATTCACAATTTGCACTTTTTCATTAGGAAGCATTCCCACCGCTTCAATGAGATCTTCATCAATTGTAATGCTTCCCACATAATTCAGATTTGCTTCCGTAACAGTTGCCCTGTGAAGCTTGCCGCTCATCATTGTGCGATACATATTATATTCTCTCCATTTCTCGAATATCAATAATGATATTATCTATTAAACGCGCTTTTGAAAAAGCAACTGCAACAGCCAGAATGATCTTTCCTTCAATTTTGCTCACAGGCTCGAGTTCCGGATAGGAATAAAGCTCCACATAGTCAATGGTGCCGCTTGTCGTATCAATGATTTCTTTCGCAGCTTTTATCACAGCTTCAGGGTCTCTTTCGCCGGCTCTAATCAGCTCCGCACTTGTTTGAAGGGCCCGATACAGCTTAGGCGCTTCTTTTCTTTCTTCAGCTGTTAAATATACATTACGGGAGCTTTTGGCTAAGCCGTCTTCCTCTCTGACCGTATCGACAGCAACCAATTCAATATCCATGAAGAAATCGCTGATTAAGCCATCAACAACTGCTACCTGCTGTGCATCCTTTAAACCGAAATAAGCGCGGGTAGGCTGCACAAGATTGAACAGCTTCGTCAGTACAATTGCAACACCGTCAAAATGTCCTTCTCTTGAGCGTCCGCATAAAACACCTGTGCGTCTTTTGACCTGAATCGCGACATTCTTTTTACCGGGATACATATCATGGGCATCAGGCGTAAAAAGAATATCGATTCCGGCGTTTTCTGCAAGAGCCGCATCCCGCTCGATATCGCGAGGATATGCCTCAAAATCTTCATTAGGACCAAACTGCGCAGGATTCACAAAAATACTCATAACGACGGCGTCATTTTCTTGTCTTGCTTTGTCTGCCAAGGTTAAATGTCCCTCATGCAGAAATCCCATCGTCGGAACAAATCCAATTGACTTCCCCTCTGACTGATATTGTCTTATGGCTTCTTTCAGCTGTGAAATATCTGTAATCTGTCTCATCTTATTTTCCTCCGTACAAGCCGTCCAGCACTGTCTGATTCATTTTAAAGGAATGCTTTTGTTCAGGGAAAGCACGATGTCTTACATCCTGGACATATCCGCTGATTGCTGTTTCAATTGTTTCGTCAATTCGCGTATATTGTTTTACAAATTTAGGTGTTCTCTCAACACCATGGCCGATAATATCATGATAAACGAGAACTTGCCCGTCTGCTTTCACACCAGCCCCGATCCCGATGACCGGTATGCTCAGCATACCGGCAATTTTGGCTGTGAGTTCTGCAGGCACACATTCCAGCACAAGCATCATAGCTCCTGCTTCTTCGCATTTTATACTGTCTTCTATTAATTTTTTGGCGCTTTGTTCGTCTTTGCCCTGTACTTTATACCCGCCTAATACGCCGACTGACTGCGGTGTCAGGCCTAAGTGACTGACTACCGGAATGCCCCCAAGCGTCAATGCGCGAATGGATTCAAACACGCCTTCTCCGCCCTCAAGCTTCAGTGCGTCAGCTCCACTTTCCTGAACGATAGCCGCTGCATTTTTTAGCGTATCCTCCTTGGACAGGTGATAGGACATAAACGGCATGTCTGTCACAATAAAAGTATTCGGCGCGCCCCTTTTAACAGCTTTTGTATGATGGATCATGTCCGCAACTGTCACACCGACAGTTGAATCAAGGCCGAGGACGACCATTCCCAGTGAATCACCGACTAAAATCATGTCGACTCCCGCTTGTTCAGCAAGCTTAGCTGCCGGATAATCATAAGCGGTCAGCATCACAATCGGTTCTTCATTCTCCTTCATTTTAAGAAAATCTAGTTTTGTTTTCATGTTTTCTCCTCCTCATGTTTAGAGGAGATGAGCTGCCGTTTTCTAATACAAGCCAAAAAACCTTCCGCTTAACGAGAAGGATTCTTCACTTTCTAAAGTTCGGCGAGTTTCATCCCTCTGTCCCAGTCCTTTTTTGGATCAAGGCAGACTGCTGCAATGTCTATCTATTTTTATAATAGGTGCAGTTCGCAGGCGATACTGCCCAATGGAAGTATACCAAAATCAACGGGCTTGTACCAACACATTAACCCAATTCAATATCGGCAGAATAGATTTTTTTAATGCCTTCCTGCGTTTCTAAAAGAAGAACGCCTTCATCATCTATACCTAACGCCTTCCCGTAAAAGGTTCCGTTTAACGTTCTGGCTCTCATATTAGTGCCGATTCCCAGCGCATAGCTTTCCCATAAAAGCTTAATCGGCGTAAAACCGTGTGTCATATAATCCCGGTACCGTTTTTCAAAGCAAAGTAAAATATGCTGGATGACGCCGGCCCGGTCAATTTTTTCTCCGGCGGCTTGGCTGAGGCTTGTCGCGATGTCCTTCAGTTCATCTGGAAAATCACCAGACTGCTGGTTTACGTTAATACCGATCCCGATGATAACTGACCGCACGCGGTCTTCCTCGGCCTGCATTTCGGTTAAGATCCCGACTGTTTTTTTTCCGTTAATCAAAATATCATTAGGCCATTTAATATCCGTTTGGATGCCTGCTGCCGCTTCTATTCCCTGCACAACAGCTACAGCAGCAAGTAATGTGAGCTGCGGTGTTTTTTGGAGCGGAATGTCAGGCCGCAAAATCAGGCTCATCCAAATGCCGTTTCCTTCTTGTGAATGCCATACCCTAGACATTCGTCCCCTGCCAGCTGTTTGTTTGTCAGCCACCACAAGAGTGCCTTCCGGTGCATTATTATTCGCAAGCTCATGCGCCGTTTTTTGCGTGCTTGAAATAACGTCTTGATAGATAAGATGCTGGCCCATCACTTCCGTTTTCAATCCGAAGCGAATTTCACTTTCACTGAGTTTCCCGGGCTTTTTGATAAGCCGATATCCTTTTCTTCTAACGGCTTCTACTTCATAGCCCTCTTTCCGAAGCTCTTCTATATGCTTCCACACAGCTGTTCTCGAACACCCGAGGGCATCACTGATTTTTTGGCCGGAAATAAATTCACTTCCGGCCTGAGAAAATAATTCAATAAGGTCTTTTCTTAATGTTGACCGCATGTCTTCAGCCACTCCTCTATGTGTTTCTTTTGATTGGAGAGCTTTCCTGTCACAACAGCCTGCTCGATCTGCTGTAATTCCTCCGACACCCATTTACCGGCAGGCCGGTTACGAAGCGCAAGCAAATCCTTACCTGTGAAATCAAGATCCTTAAGGCTTTTGATCGGCAGGCTTTGATACGTGTTTTGAATGTCCTTTAGTTTTTCATCATCCAATTTTTTGTTTTGCCGAAGCTGCGATATTTTGGCCGCTGCAACAATTGATTTTTCCCCGGCTTTGTACATTGACATAGCGTCAAGGCTCTGGCCAAACGTATGGGCTATGTGAATCGCTTCCTTCATCACTTTTCCCGGGAGCTTCCATGCTTTCAGGAAAAGCGGCGCATCTTTCAAATCTATTTCAAGATCAATTAAAAGCACAGCCCAAAGCTCTTCACGGGATGTTAAAGAGCAAAACGGAAACTCACTCGCCGCAAGCAGGTTCTCTCGTTGATGATAAAAACCAGGCAGTTCCTCATACAGCCCCGTATGAATGAGCGTTTGAAGCGCCTGGCGGGACGCTCTTCCCTGCAGTAGCTTCTCGAACTCTACTGTTTTTCGTTCGACTGAAACATGGGACAGCAGTGTTTTTTCCTTCGTGATCGCTTCCTCTGTATCCGGTGAAAGTGTGAAGCCAAGCTGGCTCATAAAGCGTACAGCTCTCAGCATACGAAGTGCATCCTCTTGAAATCTGTCCACAGGCTTTCCGACGGTTCGAATCAGTTTCTGATCAATATCTTTCTTGCCGCCGAAATAATCAAGCACCTTCCCATCCGCTGTCATGGCCATTGCATTAATCGTCAAATCTCTGCGTTTTAAATCCTCTTCCAATGATGTGATAAATTGCACGTCTGACGGTCTTCTATAATCTTCATATTCTGATTCAGTCCGGAATGTAGTGACTTCATATGTTTCATCTTCCCAGAGCACAATAATCGTCCCATGCTCTTTGCCTACATCAACCGTCCGCCGAAACAGCCTTTGTACTTGATCCGGTGCCGCATCAGTCGCAATATCGACATCTCCGATCGTTCGTTTCATATAGCTGTCACGAACTGCGCCTCCGACAAAATAAGCCTGGTGGCCTGCTTCGATTAATGTGCGGAGCACGGGAAGTGCTTTGATAAAAACTTGTTCCATATTATCACTCCGGTTCTGCTAAATCGGCATAGATCTGTTCATATTGGCTGACAATTTTTTGTGAAGAAAACTCATTTTTGAGCATCTCCATCGCAGCCTCTGTAAAACGCTTGCTTAGCTGTTCATCTTCTAAAATACTCATGGCGCGGGCTGTTGCGGCTGAAACATCGCCGACATCCACCAGAAATCCGCTCACATTGTTCTTAATAACCTCCGGAATACCGCCAATGTTTGTTCCGATACAAGGCACTCCACAAGCCATCGCCTCAAGCAGGACAAGGCCGAAGCTTTCTTTTTCAGACAGCAGCAGCTTTAAATCGCTAATGGAATAAAGCTCCTCAACACGGTCTTGATTTCCAAGCATTAAAACATGGTTTTCCAATCCATATTTTCTGACAAGCTCACAGGCTGTCGATTTCTCTGGACCGTCTCCAACTAAAAGCAGCTTTGCTTTCGTTTTGCCGGCGATATTGCGGAACACTCTGATGACGTCCTGCACACGTTTAACCTTTCTAAAGTTGGACACATGGATGACAACCTTTTCGTCTGGTAGAATACCATGTTTCTCTTTAATTGCCACAGTGTTTTTCTTCAGATACACGCACTCGTCTATAAAGTTATAAATTGTTTCAATTTTTTTCTCCGGTTTAATTAAATCGTACGTTTCAGCTGCAAGCGCTGAGGAGACAGCTGTCACCCTGTCTGACGCCTCAATGGCAAAACGGATAAGATCTTTTAGAGACGGGTCATAGCCTAACACCGTGATATCCGTGCCATGCAAAGTTGTCACAATGCCGATTTGGCGTTTCAGCATCTGCTTCGCAAGGTAGGCGCAAACCGCATGCGGGAGAGCGTAGTGAGCATGGATAATATCTAAATTTTCACGTTCTGCCACCTCAGCGATTTTGCTTGCCAATGTCAAATCATACGGAGGATACTTGAAAACAGCGTATTGATTAACCTCAACTTCATGAAAATGAATATTGGGGTGATATGTATTTAGTCTAAACGGAATGCTTGACGTGATAAAATGGATTTCATGTCCCTTTTCAGCAAGCTGCTTCCCCAGTTCTGTCGCAATGATACCTGAGCCTCCGACGCTCGGATAGCATGTGATCCCTATTTTTAGTTTTTTCATTGTTCGCCCCCAAGCACATCATGATCGAGCAACAGCATCCGTTTGGAAAAGAAACCTTCGGCATACTCCACACCCGCTTCTTTACCGTAAAGCTTTTCTCTCGCTTCAACGATCTCGATATAGCCATTCGTCAGAGGAGTTGAAACTGAATCCTTTGACGGTATAAACTGGCTTTTGTAGGCATTGAGGCTTTGTTTTTTGGCCTCTATTGTATCCGAGATATCAATGACAAAATCAGGCTGGTGAAAGCCATTTATCATATAGTAGTAGACCTTGTTTACTTTATGCGCGGGAAGGCTTTTTTCGTCTTTAAATTTGTGAATTCCTGCGGAAAAGATCGCTTCTTCCACCAGTGCGGCTGCATTGCCGTGATCCGGATGGCGATCCTTTTTATACGGCATAAAAACTGCTTTAGGCCGGCAGGTTCTGATGACACTGACAATTGCCCGAATTGCCGAATCACTCATTATCAGACCGCGGTCTGGAAGTGTCAGCTGAATTCTTTTTTCTGCACCTAACACACGTGCTGCTTCAGCTGCTTCTTCTTTACGTAAACTGACCGTTCCGTTTGAAGAGAGCTCCGCTTCAGTCAAATCGCATATCATTATTTTTTTTCCCTGTTTGACAAACTTCGCAATTGTGCCGCCCATTCCGATCTCGACATCATCACTGTGGGCGCCAAACGCAAGAACGTCAGCATTATACATTCGGCTCTTCTCCCCGAAGAAGGTCGCGGAATTCGAAAACACCTTCATCAAGTGTGCGGACCAAAATCTCCGCAGTACCCATATTTGTAGCGAGCGGAATGGAATACACATCACATAACCGGATTAATGCCGAGACATCCGGTTCATGCGGCTGCGCGGTCAGCGGGTCGCGCAAAAAGATGACAAGATCGAGTGCATTGGCCGCGATCAGTGCACCGATTTGCTGGTCCCCCCCTAAAGGGCCGGATTGAAAACGTTCAATTTGAAGACCTGTCGCCTCTTGAATTTTCAACCCTGTTGTGCCGGTTGCGTATAGATCATGTTGCCTCAAAATATCTCGATAGGCAGTCGTAAATTGAACCATATCCTGTTTTTTCTTGTCATGCGCGATCAAAGCTATTTTCATCATTTATCCCCCTGTCTAATCAATGATATTTTCTAATCCGTACACAAGCTGATCAATCTTCATGACTTGTTCGACTGACAGTTTAACACCTGACATGAAAGAAGCGCGGTTATAGGAATCGTGGCGGATCTGAAGCGTTTGGCCATCCATGCCGAACATGACTTCCTGATGTGCGATCAATCCCGGAAGACGGACACTGTGCAAGCGGATACCGTTTTGCTCCGCTCCTCTTGCTCCAGGGAGAATTTCTTTTTCATCCGGGTGTCCTTGCTGCTTTTCCTGACGGACTTCTGAAATCATTTCCGCTGTTTTCAGCGCCGTTCCGCTTGGTGCGTCAAGCTTCCGGTCATGGTGAAGCTCAATTATCTCAACATCCTCAAAGTAGTTGGCAGCCATTTTCGAAAATTTCATCATCAGCACCGCACCAAGCGCAAAGTTTGGAGCGATGATGGCTCCAATTCCCTTCTCTTCTGTTAAAGACGTAAGCTCTTTTAAATCAGCTTCTGAGAAACCAGTTGTTCCAACAACAGGACGAACGCCGTGCTCTAATGCAATTTTTGTATGTACTTTCCCGATTTCAGGCGTTGTTAAATCAATTAAGACATCCGGCTGTGTCTCCGTAAAGCATGTACGGATATCTGTGTAAATGAGAGCATCTGACTCAACAGACATCACATCAGATAATTTTTGCTGGTCGTATGTATGGTCTATGGCCCCGACAAGGTCAAAATGAGGTGTTCGTTCTGTCAATTTAACAGCTTCCTGCCCCATTCTTCCACGCGGTCCTGCAATGACTACTCTAATTGTTTCGTTTGACATCCTGATCTCCTCTACTTTCCTTCTTCTTTTCTGGTCCAGCGATCTTTATCTCTAGTATTAAATTTATGCATGACTCGGTCGTGGGCTTCCTCTAAAGAGATATCAAGGGAGTTGGCTAAACAAACCAATACAAACAGCACATCGCCCATTTCCTCTTCCATGCTTTTATCATCCTCAGACGCTTTTTTTGGTTTTTCTCCATAGCGGTGATTCACTTCTCTGGCAAGCTCGCCAAGTTCTTCGGTCAGCCTCGCCATCATGGCAAGCGGGCTGAAATATCCTTCTTTAAATTGGCCGATGTAACGGTCTACTTCAGCCTGTATGTCTTTCATTGTTTTATCACTCACTAAACGAAACCTCCTATCATCCTCTTACATGTTAGCTAATTCAGATACGTTTGACAAATGTTTAAGCACGTTTGCTGTTTTCTTTTTCATCCACTATAATATAAACGCTATCTAATGGAAGGAAAAGGGGTTTTGTGTGATGCTTGGAGAAATTAGATTAAAAAACATATTTTTTATTTTAATCGGAGCGGCAATTTTTTCATTTGGCTTGGTTCACTTCAATATGCAGAACAATCTGGCTGAGGGCGGTTTTACAGGTATTACACTTTTGCTTTATGCCCTTTTTCACATCAGCCCCTCTATCTCGAACCTGGTTTTGAACATTCCGATCTTTTTTATCGGCTGGCGTTTGCTTGGCAGAACAATGTTTGTTTATACCCTTGTCGGCACTGTAGCCTTGTCTTTGTTCCTCAGCATTTTTCAGCGATATGAAATACATATGCCCCTTCAGCACGACTTAGCGCTCGCTTCTTTATTTGCCGGCGTGTTTATCGGAGCCGGATTAGGCATTATTTTCAAGTTTGGCGGTACGACAGGCGGAGTTGATATCATCGCCCGTTTGATTAATAAGTATTTTGGGATTCCAATGGGCAGAACGATGTTTGCTTTCGATGCATGCGTCATCATTTTATCTTTGCTTACGTACCTCTCCTACAAAGAAGCAATGTATACCCTGGTGGCGGTATTTGTCGCTGCAAGATTAATTGATTTTATTCAGGAAGGCGGATACGCTGCTAAAGGTGCTACGATTATCTCTTTGAAAAACGATCTGATTCAGAAAAAGATTCTTGAAGAAATGGAACGAGGCGTCACCATTTTGAAAGGACAGGGTTCCTTTACAAAAGAAGATATAGACGTTCTTTATTGTGTCGTGCCGAAAAACGAATTGGTGATGCTGAAAAGTGTGATTAACTCCGTTGATCCTCATGCCTTTGTGGCGGTAAGCGATGTCCACGACGTGCTCGGAGAAGGATTTACGCTTGACGAAAATAAAAATCCGCTACCGCGCTGACATTTGATAGAAAAAAGGCGGCAACAGCCGCCCTCCATGCTTATTTAGGGTAGTCCCGTTTTTTCAGCTTGTTTTTCTCCGCTTTGTACTTTCTGTAGCCGACATAGGTCAGAGCTGTAATGATGATGCTGCCGGTTGTAATGATCACCCAGAGTAAAGACGGATCGGCATCATCCTCCTCCACCCTGTCAAAAACATTTTTCAGATCATGCTGAAGAAGAGAAAGCCGTTCAAGCTTCGTGCTCTCAGTCATTTGCTGAAATCTCTCTTGCTCAATGACGTCTATATGTTTGCCGACTGTTTCAAGCTGACCCTCTGATACATCGATTGTAAGACTAGGGTAAATCAAATCATATAGACTGATAAATTCATTCCATTTTTCATGAAAGCTCGTACTTTCATTCTTTTGGACATCCTGCTTCAGTTCAGCAAAGGCTTCCATTATCGGTCTTTCCAGTGAGCCCCAAAGCGGATTAGATCGATTGTCAACTGCGTCCATCAGCATTCTGAACTGCGCAGCGGCTCTGAGTTTTTGTGTATCTGATGTATCAGCCTGCTTTAAACTCCGTACCATATCGTTATAGCCCAGTGTGATTTGACGGATTTGGGCTCCAGTTAGCATGGTGTCTTGCTTTTTTTTCTCAGCGGATTTTAATGCTTTTTCAAAATAAGCAAGGACTTGCAGTGCCTCTTCATATTTTGACTGGCGGGTCATTTGAAAGACCGTATCGGATAAATCGTTCAACTCTTCGAGACTTCCCCGCTCTGCAGCCTTGGCATTTCCATTATAAAAAATTAGAGCAATCAACAAACAGATCGTCAGCTTTCGTTTCATGCAGGTCCCTCCCACTCTCTCTCCTTACAGAATATGAAGAAAGGGACAAGGATAGACCAACATTGTCTTTACATCAGCTCAAGCTTTGTTTGCTTTTTCGAGACCACGAGAAAGTAAGCAAGCCCAATTGAAAAGATGCTCAGCCAAAATGTTCCGTACCCTATATCAGTCATATAATCAGAAAGCATAGAGTATTGCGGCATCATGTCAAACAAGTAATCAATAACATCGTTGTGCAGCGTCCAGACTGCAGCAACTGCAAGATGCCAAAAAGAAAAACGAAAGTACGGACTGTACAACACGCCTTGGACTGCCATGGCAAAGTGCGAGGCAATCAACATACAGCCCTCCCACGGCAAGTCACCTTCTACAGCCAGCACAAGAAAATTCATAGCGACCGCCCATAGACCATACTTTACGAGGGTGACTAGCGCAAGCGCCTCAAAGAGCGGAGCGTTCCGTTTCATGATAAAGGCGAGCAGCACAAACAGAAAGAAAAACGTTGCTGTCGGACTGTCCGGAACAAAAATCAGGAAACGGGCCGGTGTCTCCAGAAGCTGCGGCAAGTACCAATAGTATCCGTAAACCGTTCCCAGAAAATTGATGGCTAAGACAAGAATAAGCATCGGCCGCCGTCCTAATACATATTGAAACCATTTCACATCAAATCAACTCTCAGTCTGTAAAAATAATATGTCCATATAAAAAAGCTGACGCCGGGTCAGCTTTTGATAATAAAAGTATATCCTTCCATTTCACAATTCACAACACGTTATTTTGCGGTTGTTTCAGAAATAAATTTCGCAAGTTCTTCGAGCTGCTTATCATTCCCTTTGAATACGCCCGCCGGCATTTCGCCTTTCCCTTCAACAGCAATTTTTTTGATTTCATCCGGCTTCAGCCCGCTGTCAACCAACGAAGGCCCGGCTGCCCCTCCTTGAAGGTTATCCCCATGGCAAGAAATACAGCCCTGCTCCTTAAAAATCTTATATCCTTCTGCATTGGTGTCAATGTCGGCTTCTTTTGTGATTTTCCCTTGTTCTTCTGCCTTGGCCCAGTCGTGAGTCGCAACTGACTGCCACGTCAAAAATACAGCAGCGGAAATCGCCAAAAGCATCATACCGACAGCAACAGGACGCTTCCATGGCCTTCTCTCTGTTCCTCTGTCAAGGAATGGCGCCAAAAGCAGGGCACCAAAAGCGAGGCCCGGCATAATCATGGCGCCAACCACTGTAAAGCTTCCGGCGGCGTATTCATACTTCAACAGCTGGTATAAGAAAAGAAAATACCAATCCGGCAGCGGAATATAACCTGTATCAGTCGGGTCCGCCATCCGCTCCAACGGCGGCTGATGCACAATCGTCAAAACAAGAAAACCGATCAGAAAGACAGCTCCAACCATCCATTCCTTCAACAAGAAATTCGGCCAGAAAGCCTCTGTTTTACCGGGATACTCCGAATAATCCTTCGGTATATTCGGCTTTTTTTCAGCCGGTATCCTTGAGTCGCCTACAAATTTCATCCCTTTGCCCCGGTGCATGTCATCCCCTCCCTTTTATTCGCAGATCAAGAGTTTTAAAGCGGTCCTGAAATCCCCTGCTTCCGGATCATAATAAAATGTGCAGCCATCAGCCCGAACAATGCGGCAGGAAGAAAGAATACATGGATCGCAAAAAACCTAGTCAGCGTTTGGGCGCCTACAATATCAGGGTGCCCCGCAAGGAGTGTTTTGACTTGCGTCCCGATCAAAGGCGTGGCTTCAGCGATCTGCAGCCCGACTTTTGTTGCAAACAGAGCCTTCATGTCCCAAGGAAGCAAGTAGCCTGTAAAGCCCAGCCCGAGCATGACAAAAAAGATCAGAACACCGACAATCCAGTTCAGCTCGCGCGGCTTTTTATACGCCCCCTGGAAAAAGACCCTCAGCGTATGTAAAAACATCATTACAATGACCAGGCTCGCACCCCAATGGTGCATTCCCCTGACAATTTGGCCAAATGCCACTTCATTTTGCAAATAATATACCGATTCCCAGGCATTTTTGATATCAGGCACATAGTACATCGTTAAAAACATTCCAGATAATACTTGGATAACGGTTACAAAAAACGTCAGTCCCCCAAAGCAATACACGAACGCAGAGAAATGATGGGCGGGATTAACATGTTCCGGCACTTCGTGATCGGCAATATCCCTCCACATCGGTGTAATATCAAGCCGCTCATCTACCCAGTCATAAATTTTGTTCAGCATGTCACCCTTCCCCCTTAGGCTTAGCTTTTCCAAGATACAGGAAGCCGTCTTTTACTTCTTGCTCATAATGATCAAGAGGCGAAAGCGGCGGCGTGCCCGGGACATTGGTGCCGTCCTTTTCATAGAGTCCGTAATGGCATGGACAAAAGAATTTATTCGGATTTTTAGGATCGCTATTCCAGTTCACCGTACACCCTAAATGCTTACAAATTGGCGAAAGCGCTACAATTTCATCCCCGCTTTTGAAGACCCAGGCTGATCTTGACTCTTCTGACTCATACCAGGCATCGACTTGGTTAATTTTGAAATCAAAACGCTGCGGCTCTTTTGTCAGCTCATCTACGCTGACAACCTGAACCATGTCCTGCTTCCCTGTCGATTTTAATACCGGGTCGAGTGCAAAGCGAACCATAGGCATGAGCATACTAGCCGCCATAAAACCCCCTACGCCTGTGAGCGTATAATTCAAAAATTGACGTCTGGATATATCATGTTTTCCGCCCATAACTTCTCCCCCCTCTAGGTCACCCCTGCAAACTGACTAATATAGAAAATATTGCAATAACTCTAGACACCCTCATAATATATGAATCTCTCAGCAAGGTCAATATAGCCAAAATATTGTTTATAAGGAAATGTAAGTGTTTTTATTGGGTGCTCCACAACTGTAACAAAACGTTCAAAATTTCAGCAGTACGTTCATCCAACATTTTTCTTTTTAAGGAGTCATTTAAATGCTCTAACGGAACAGACGGTGTAATAATGATTTTGCCTAACGCTTCCTCACTTTTCCAATTTTCGTCAGACGTGAGCAGCACAACATGCGGAAATTCTGGGATAAGCTCTTCCCGCAAATCCTTAAGTCCTTGAACCGTTATTTCATTTCTATCAACATATGTATATGGGGGCAGTAAATATACCCGTCCCTTTAACTGCCTTTCCAGTTCTTCCGACAGAAGCTGCGTGAATTCTCCTTTCTCCGCCGCCATTTTGAAATGGCCGCCTACCTTTATGTTAATTAATGGAATGACAGCGGTATCAATGTAATCCTTAGCTTGCAGATAGTCCTTGGCATCAGTCATTTTCCACCTCATCGTTGGTCCCCCTTTACGACAACAAGCCTTGCAATACAATGCAAGGCTGGTCAAATTATGTGAGCTGTTTCAATTGGCGCGATAATTGTTCAAATGCTTCTTTATCATGACGATCTAGTGCATCGTCAATGTCTTTTAATAATTTCTCTCTTTGGAATGTGGAAATAGCGTGCTCCAAAATTTGTTCAGCCAACCCCTGATCTTTTTTGTTCTCAAACAGATCCTTCGGGATATGAGGGTTGGATTCCAGTACTGCAGCATACTCAGGTGAGCTATAAGCTGAACGGAAATTAAGCTGGATAAACAAATCCTGCTGTTTATTTAATCTAATATCATGAAAAGATTTTTCCGCGTCGGTTGTCATGACATTCTCTTTATAGAACCGAAACGGAACTTCTTCAACACAATGTGTTGACATGATAATGCCTCTCGGGCAAAATTCTGCCTGCTCTACAAAATGAACCTTTTCCATGAGAGAATCATGGCTCATTAAGTAGTTCAAGATCCAAACGCACTCTCGGCGCTTTAACTGATAATGGTTTAAAAACCAACGGATAAAGTCTTTTTTCTCATTGACAGAAACAGGGGTCTGCATGTAATTCCCTCCTCTATCGCTCGTATAATCTATATACTTATATGTTCCACATGAATGGTGAACATTCCTGCTTATCTAGAAAATTCATCCTCGATTCGCAAAATCGTTTCTTCCAGCTCTTCATTGGCCCCGTCAATTTCAAGAACCTTTTTCAAAAGCGGCAACGCTTCTTTTTGCAGGCCTTCTTCTAATAGGAAGCTTGCGTATTCGTATAAGAAATCTCTGTCCTCCCGGTAGTGAAGAAAGGCAGCCTCAAAGGATTGTTTTGCTTTCTCGTACTGCTCTAATTCGGTATATGCGCTTGCAAGGTACCAATTGTATTTCGGATCTTCTTCCCCATAGCCGCGCACCTCTTGAATAAGATCAATGATCTGTTCATAATCCTCTTCTTTATGATATACGGCAAGAAGTGTATGAAGTGCCTCGACGAAGCCCGGATCAAGTGCAAGCGCCTCCTGAAGCAGCTGTTTCCCATCTTCTGACTTCCCGATTTTTAAAGCCATTTTTGCGGCATAGAGGAAAAGCTCTTTGTTGTATTCATCATATCTGATACCCTCTTTTGCCGTTTTTAATGCCTCTTCATACATCCCTTCAGCTTCATAGCTTTTCGAAAGCGGCATATAAAGTGAAGAATAAGATGGATCAAGCTCTTTTAAATCAGACAGCTGCTTAATAGCTGTTTTAACAAACCCCGCCTGCAAGGCTGTAAACCCATAGCCGAAAATCGTATTAGGATCAGGATTCTCATCAACAGCTTTCTCGTACCACGGAATGGCATCCTCAAATTCACCTGAGGCACTTAACGATTCGGCCAGTCTTTGATGGACATTAACGCCTCCGATCTCACTCTGCTCCTCAGCCGTTGTTTTAAAATATTGAACCGCTTTTGCATAAGCTCCCTGAGTAAAGTAAAGTTCACCCAGTGCAAAATCAATAATGGGTTCATTGTCCAGAATGGACTTAGCCTGTAAAAGCTTTTGTTCACTGACTTCGAATAACCCCTGCATCTGGTAAAGATCCGCCATAAGCAGCAAGCTTTCCGGATATGATGGATCTGTTTCCGGAATGGTTTCCAGCACAGCGAGGGCTTTTTCTTCTTCGTCAATATCTATTAAAAGTTCAGCGTAAAAATTCGTCAGTTCTGTTTCATTTGGATATAAATCATGTAAATCACTGATCAGTGAAATCGCTTTTTCTACATTGCCCCACTCGTAATAAAGCTGGGCTGCAATGGCTTTGTCTTCATCATGGAGCTCGTTTTCAGCTTTCGAGAGAGTGTTGAGGCCTTTTTCTGTTTCACCTGCTTCAACTAATTTTATGGCTTCTTGAATCAATGTATTCAAATCGGACCGGTCCTTTCTTTTCCTATAGAACATCAACCATACAAAAAAGCTTTATTGTTCGGGTTAATCTTATCATAATTCAGTCGAAAGCCCCCGGCAAATAAGATGCTTGCTGTACGGCAGGGAATTATTAAGTCTTATTAGTTTACCAAAAGTTTTTGAGATAGAAAATGAAAAAAGGAAGATCGCCCTCTGTACAGTAAAGCAGCCCTCTGACCTGCCGTTTTGTATAAAGCGCATCCCCCCTCTTCGTTTTTTCTTTTCTCTCTATAAGACAAGCTATGTTTTTTTGCCTCGGATTATGACTCACAGACAATTTGCACAAAAAATCCTGAAGGAAAATCTTCAGGATTTGTTTGAAAGCTTATTTAAATGCTCGAAAAAGGTTGGATAAGAAACGTGAATGGCATCTGTCTGCTCAATTTCAATTGGCTCTTCAGTTATACAAGAAGCGATACCAAGCATCATTCCGATTCGATGATCTCCATGGCTGGACACTGTTGCGCCGCCTTTCAGTGTTTGCTTGCCATAAACCTTCATTCCATCTGCTGTCGGTTCAATCTCAGCACCTAGCTTACGAAGCTCAGAAACCACGGTGTCAATGCGGTTTGTTTCTTTTACTTTAAGCTCCGCCGCGTCCTTTATAACGGTAGTTCCTTCCGCCTGGGTCGCAAGAAGCGCAATGATAGGTATTTCATCAATTAAACGCGGAATGATATCCCCACCGATTTCAACCGCTTTTAGAGATGACGTTTCTATGACCAAATCACCATAAGGCTCTGCACTGCTGTCAGCAGATGGTTTGATTTCAAGTTTTGCCCCCATGTTTTGAAGGACATCAATGATACCTGTCCGAGTCGGATTTAAACCTACGTTTTTTAATACAATCTTGCTGTTTGGAACCATTGCACCCGCAACAAGGAAAAACGCCGCTGAAGAAATGTCTCCAGGAACAAAAATATCAGCAGCTGTCAACTTCTGGCCACCTGTAATGGAAACGCTCGTTTGATCTTCAGAAAGCCTAACACCAAAAGCAGAAAGCATCCGCTCAGTATGGTCCCGAGATTTATGAGGCTCTGTGACGGTAGTTGTGCCCTCAGCCTGTAATCCAGCCAGCAAAACAGCAGATTTAATTTGTGCGCTTGCAACAGGTGATACATAATCAATGCCTTTTAATGAAGCGCCGCTCACTGACAGCGGTGTAAATTCTCCGCCGGCTCTGCCGTCGATTTTAGCCCCCATTTGCTTCAAAGGCTCTGTTACACGTTTCATTGGGCGCTTCGCAATGCTCTCATCTCCGGCTACCGCGCTGTAAAAAGGACGGCCCGCCAAAATACCGAGCATAAGACGGATCGTTGTACCTGAATTACCGACATCTAAAAGGCTTTCTGGCTCACTCAAGGAATCGATTCCTTTTCCGTGAATCACTACATCGCTGCCGTTTTGCTCAATTTGAACACCCATTTTTCTAAAGCAATCAATCGTGCTCAAACAATCCGCTCCCGGCAGAAAGTTTTTCACAGTTGTTGTGCCCTTCGCCAGCGCACCAAACATGACGGAACGGTGAGAAATGGATTTATCACCAGGAATATGTATTTCTCCGTTTAAGGCCTGCACCTTTTCTCTTTTCATTATTTTCCACCTCAATCAGCATAAAAAGTTTCATATTCCGCCCGGGCTTCAATGCATTGTTCTGCCCGTTTGCGGTCGTCATCAGACTGAAAACTGATCCTTAAAATTCCGTTAATATCTTCTCGTGTTTCAATAATCCGGATATTCGTGATACTGATGCGCTCCGCAGCTAAGATAGCCGTTATCTCGGAAATCACACCGGGATGATCGGGAACATCCACATATAAATCGTAAAATGCAGGTATCGCGCCCTTCTGCCGAAGCGGCAGTCCGTCGCGATAATCCTTGGCCGTTTTAAAATAACAAAATAGATTTTCGGCATCTTCTTGTTCTACGTATGTCCGGATTGTCTCAATTTCACGAATCCACTCTTCAAAACGGTCCAAGATTTTATCTTTATTATGTAATAGAATATCCCGCCACATTGCCGGGCTGCTCGATGCTATCCTTGTAATATCCCTGAACCCGCCGGCAGCAAAACGCTTAACAAGCGGATAAAGTTCTTCCGAATGATGAGTTTGATGAACGAGGCTTGCTGCGACAATATGTGGAAAATGGCTGATCACGCTTGTAACGCCATCATGCTCTTCTGGTGACATTTCCACAAAATGGGCATTCGTCCCCTTCAGCAGGTGTTTCAATTGTTCTACTGCTTGTCTGTCCATTTTCTGGCCTGGCGTTAAAATATAAAATGCATTTTCAAACAGGAATTCCTTCGCAGCGGCCACTCCTGATTTATGTGAACCCGCCATCGGATGCCCTCCGACAAATTGGTAGCGGCCAGGCAGCACTTGCTCAGCGTAATGAACTACTTTTTGCTTTGTGCTTCCTACATCGGTAATCAAAAGCTGATGTTCAATTCCTGAATGAGCCAGTTCATCAAGCATAAGCAGGGTTTGCGCAACAGGTGTGGCAATGATTATTGTAGCTGCCTTTTTTGCACCGCTAATAAACGAATCAGCACGCTCATCTATCACACCTAATTTTAATGCGGCTACTACCTGTTCATCACAGATGTCGACTCCGATAATCCGTTTGCCCGGATGCTCTTTTTTGATCGCTAACGCAATCGAACCGCCTATCAATCCGAGACCGGCGAGCAATATTGTATCTCTCAATTGATTCATACGTCATCACCTGGTTTATAGACTAAAGAGGTGATATTTGATCACCTCTTATAAAATTTCAGCTAAGATTGCAAGGATTTCTTCATTTTGCTCTTTTGTTCCGATCGTAATCCGGAGTGATGTCGGGAAACCTAATGCATTTCCTGACCGGACAATATAGCCTTTTTCCAGCAGAGCCTGAAACAGTTCATCGGAAGGGCAGTTAAAATCAATTAACACAAAGTTTGTCTGTGAAGGGTAGCACTTTAAACCATGAGTCTTCGCAAAATCATAATATTGCTGAAGGCCTGATTTATTTTGCTCGACACAGGAAGCAATAAACGCTTGATCATCAAGTGCTGCGATTGCCGCAGCCTGGCCTAGACGGCTCGTGTTAAATGGCTCTCTCGCCGGCTCAATCTGGCGAATTAAGCCCTCGTCAGCAATTCCGTATCCAACTCTGAGCGCAGCCAGACCGTAAGCCTTTGAAAATGTCCGCAATATGATCAAATTGGAATACTTGTTTAATAACGGCACAGTTTCCGGGTAATCCTCAGCTGTTACATATTCATAATATGCTTCGTCAAGAACAACGAGGACATGAGAAGGAACGCGCTCCAGAAATGCGAGTAATTCCCCTTCTGAAGTATAAGTGCCAGTCGGGTTATTCGGACTGCATATCCAAACGACTTGTGTCTGTTCATCAATCGTTTCTAACATGGCATCTAAATCATGAGAGCCGTCAGGACGAAGTGCAATTTCACGAACTTCAGCGCCTTCAATGACTGCATTATGTTTATATTGCGGAAAAGTCGGGGCAGCAGTTATCGTGTTGGTTTTATCGTTTAAAAATGCCCGGCAGATGATTTGAATGATTTCATCTGAGCCGTTTCCGAAAATAAGTGATGTTTCACTGACATTGAGGTGCTCACTGAGCCTTGCCCGCAAAGCCGCGCTATACCCGTCCGGATAAAGCGCAAGCTGTTGAATCTCATGTTGAAGCGCCTCTTTTGCAGCTTCTGAACAGCCGTACGGATTCTCATTTGAAGCAAGCTTCACAACTTTATCCAAGCCATATTCTGATTTCACTGCTTCAATCGGCTTACCTGGCTGATAAGGCTTCAGCTGTTTTAAATGTTCTTTGATACGCAAATCCAGTCACCTCATTTTAAACTATATAAGCCGCCAAACGCCGTTGCGTAATCTTCAAACTCCTGCAGCGCCTGATCTCTCGTTTCAGCGCCGATGAGCCGGTCCTTTAGCTCTTCTATTTTTCTGACGAGCGCACTTCCCACTACGACACCGTCACAAATTTCATTCATCTTCAGGACCTGTTCGCGGTTTGATACACCGAAACCGACAGCAACCGGAACAGTGCTAAGATCCTTCACTGTCCGGATGAACGGGTACACGGATGAATTGAACTCATTGCGGACACCGGTTACACCTAGAGAAGATACACAGTAGACGAAGCCCTCGGCTTGTTCAATAATGGTTTTCAAACGGCTTTCGCTTGTCGGCGCAACCAAAGAAATATACGTCACCTCATGGTTTTTGCATTCCGCTTGAAGGCTGGCGCTTTCTTCTAAAGGCAGGTCCGGAACAAGCAGACCGTCAATGTGATTTTTCCGCAGTAAAGCGAAAAAGTATTCTTTGTTCAATTGTAACACAGGATTATAATACGTAAAGAGGATAATCGGAATATTCACTCCGTTTTTTTTCATTTCCCCGCCTAATTCGATTGCCTTTACGATATTCATTCCCTGATCAAGCGCCCGCTTTGAAGCACGCTGGATCACCGGACCGTCTGCAAGCGGATCTGAGTATGCAACACCAAGCTCCAGTGCCGTGGCGCCTGCTTTTTGGAGTGACTTCGCCAGTTTAACCGAAACCTCAGGCGATGGATCTCCCGCTGTAATAAACGGGATAAACAATTTTTCTGATGCTTGAAGATCTAATTTAAACATGCGCTTTCACCTCTTCTTCCAATACATTCATTAACGTGTTGACATCCTTATCTCCCCGTCCTGATAAACAGACGAGAATGGTTTGATTGCGATCCATCTCTTTGGCGAGTTTGAATGCTTTCGCTAACGCATGGGCAGATTCGATTGCCGGCAAAATCCCCTCTTTTTCTGACAAGAGTTTTAACGCATCCACCGCTTCTTCATCTGTGATACTGTCATAAGTGACACGGCCGCTCTTATGCAAATATGCGTGCTCCGGACCGATTCCGGGATAGTCGAGCCCTGCTGAAATGGAGTAAGGCTCAATAATTTGCCCGAACTCATCTTGAATCAGATAAGTCAATGAACCGTGAATTACGCCTACGGTTCCTTTTGACATAGTAGCGGCATGAAGAGGAGTGTCAATTCCTTTTCCAGCTGCTTCAGCGCCGATCAGTTCAACATCTTCGTCTAAAAACGCCTGAAACATGCCGATCGCATTGCTTCCTCCGCCTACACACGCCACTACTTTATCAGGCAGATTGCCTTCAATGTGTTTCAGCTGATTCTTCGCTTCTGCTCCAATCATTTTCTGAAATTCTCGGACCACCTGCGGATAAGGGTGCGGTCCGACAACTGATCCAATCATGTAAAAATGATCCTCGCAATGCTGAACCCAGTACCGAATCGCTTCATTTGTGGCATCCTTCAATGTGCCATTTCCGCTTGTAACAGGCACAACCTCCGCTCCAAGAAGTTTCATGCGGAAAACGTTCAAAGACTGGCGGGCAACATCCTCCTCGCCCATAAACACAGTGCAGGAAAAGCCGAATTTGGCTGCGACTGTTGCCGCGGCCACACCGTGCTGACCGGCACCGGTTTCAGCAATGATTTTCGTTTTTCCCATTTTCTTAGCGAGCAGCGCTTGACCTAACGCATTATTGATTTTATGAGACCCTGTATGGTTCAAATCTTCTCGTTTCAAATAAATTTTTGCGCCGCCTAAATACTCAGTAACGCGATCAGCGAACGTGAGTGCAGTCGGCCTACCGGAATAGTCATTCAACAGCTTGTCATATTCATTACGAAAAGCAGGATCATCCTTGACCTCTCTAAATGCGGTTTCAATTTCTGCTAAAGGCTGCATTAGTGTTTCCGGAACAAACTTTCCGCCAAAATCACCGTATCTGCCTATTTCATTCGGATATGGATACATATCGGTTCATCCTTTCTTCTAAAAGCCTCATTAGATTCTGATCTTTTTGTCCGTTTTTTTCGATTCCGCTGGCAAGGTCAATTCCTGCCGGGTGATATTTCATTAAGTCTGTGATAGTGTCCGGATTCACGCCGCCTGCGATAAAACAGCGTTTGCCTATAGCGGCCTGCTGGTATTCCGGCACACAGCCCCAAGAAAAAGCAACACCAGTGCCCCCTCTTGCCCCATTGACAGATGAATCAATCACAAAGCCGTCAACATCATCTTTAAAACGTGCTATTTCTTGAGTTGTGTTCTCATGATGGTGAAGCGCCTTCCATATTTCACAATCTGTCAGCATGCGAAGCGCATTGGCATCCGCAGGTTCCTCATCACCATGGAGCTGAATAACATTGAGATTCAAGTCGTCGGCAATTCGTAATATTGTCTCTATCGACTCATTAACAAAAACCCCTGCAACCTGTTTTTCGACACAACCTTGACTCAGCAACTTTTTCACATCTTGCGGAAATACTCTTCGTTTGCTTTCAGCAAAAATAAAGCCCAAATAATCAGCCTGCGAGTCTGCTGCTAGCTGCAAATCCTGCAGTGACTGTATGCCGCAATATTTTAATGCCGGCTTCTTCACATCCTCACTCCCCAAACAAAGCATGGATTGCTTTTTGCTGTGACGTTTGTCTCATCAATGATTCACCGATAAGCACAGCTCGTGCTCCATGTTCTTTGACAAATGTTACATGTTCTAAAGAACCGATTCCGCTTTCGCTGACAAGCAATGAGTCTTTCGGGGCAAGAGATGCGATTTGTTCTGTCTGCATAATAGAGGTTTCAAAAGTTTTTAGGTTTCGGTTGTTTATGCCGAGAATATCAGGCGTGAACACTTTCAATATTTGTTCCAGCGTTGTTGCATCATGGACCTCGACTAACACGTCCATCTCCTTTTCACCTGCTTCTAGATATAATTCATGAAGGTGTAAGGGATCCAGCACTTCGCCGATTAATAATATGGCATCCGCGCCGATTCTTCTGGACTCCTCCACTTGAAGAGAATCAATAATAAAATCTTTTCGGAGTACAGGTATCGAAACAGCGCGCTTTACGTCTGATAAATAGCTGTTTTCCCCTTGAAAAAACGGGGTGTCTGTTAAAACGGAAAGCGCATCTGCTTTCGCAGTTTCATAGTCTTTTGCAATCCGCTCAGGGACAAAATTCTCTTTAATAAGCCCTTTTGACGGCGACGCTTTCTTCACTTCAGCAATCAACCCGATAAACCGATTCGGGCTTGCCAGCGCCTCTTTAAATGAACGTTTTTCGAAAGGCTGCTCTTCCGGCAGGACCAGTGTGTTTACTTCTTCTTTCTTTTGTTTCATGATGTTTTCAAGCATAGATCTCTTCCTCTTTCTGCTTTAGTCGTTCAAGCTGCGCGGCAGCGCCTCCGCTTGTAATCGTCTCTAATGCTAGCTCCGTTCCTTCCTTCAGTGAGGCGGTGATCCCCGCCGTGTATATCGCAGCCCCTGCATTAAAAGCAGTAATAGATAGAGCGGAACTGCTGCTTTTATTTTCAAAAATATTCTGAATGAGACAAGCACTCTCTCTTGGTGACTGCACCTGTAAATCTTCAAGTCTGCCCTTTGTGAAACCGAAAGCTTCCGGTGAAACAGTATATTCCCGGCGCTCCCCCTCCTTTAATTCAATCACGTCGGTCGGTGCTGTAATTGAAAGCTCATCTAAACCGTCACGGCTTGATACGAACATAACGTGCTTTGGCTGAAACGACTCCAGTGCGCTTGCCATCAATCCAGCTTTTTCAGCCGAATAGACCCCGATCACCTGACGCTTCGCCTGCAAGGGATTGCTGAGCGGCCCGAGCAAATTAAATACCGTTCTAAAACCCAGTTCTTTTCTAGTACCCGCTACATGTTTCATAGACGAATGATAAAGCGGTGCAAAAAGAAATCCCATGTTGTTTGCTTCAATGCTGCTTTTGACCTTTTCGGGAGTGGTTTGAATTGGAACCTCTAACACCTCCAACACATCAGCGCTTCCGCTTTTAGAAGAGACAGAGCGATTGCCGTGCTTAGCGATTTTTGCCCCTGCTGCTGAGGCAACAATTGCTGATGCCGTTGAGATATTAAAAGTGGAAATACCATCTCCTCCGGTTCCGCATGTATCAACAACATCAGGAAGTCCATCTACTGTAAGAGCGCGTGCCCGCATCGCTTTCACAAAGCCCGTAAGCTCTTCTGGCGTCTCTCCCCGATGAGCCAGAATAGACAATATGCCGCCGATTTCAGAAGGCGCCATTTCCTCTGTTATCATCATATTCATCAGCGCTTCTGCCTCATCGGCAGTAAGTGTTTTTCCGTCAACGCACAATTGTAGAAATTTGTTCATCAGCTTTATCCTCCTTGCTATGAAACATGTCTTCTGCAATATGAATCGTTTTCAGCAGCGCACCGGCTTTATTACAGCTTTCTTCGTATTCGGCTTCCGGATCAGAATCCGCAACAATTCCAGCACCTGCCTGTATCGATGCAACACCGTTCTTTACACTCATGGTGCGAATCGTAATACAAGAGTCGATATTACCGTCAAATCCGATGTAGGCGATACAGCCGCCGTATGTCTCTCTCGGTGTTGGCTCGAGCTCTTGCAACAGCTGCATGGCACGGATTTTGGGAGCACCTGTTAAAGTTCCCGCCGGGAAAGCGGACATCAGTGCATCGACAGGGTGAATCCCTTCTTTCAATCGGCCTGTAACCACCGAAATAATGTGCATGACATGGGAAAAGGAGACAATTTTTGTGAACTCCGGAACAGAAACAGATCCATATTCTGCTACTCTGCCAATATCGTTCCGGGCAAGATCAACGAGCATGTAGTGCTCCGCTTTTTCTTTTTCATCCTTCAGCAGCTCAACTTTGAGTTTTTCATCTTCCTCTTTATCAGCGCCTCGTTTTCTCGTACCGGCAATCGGATGGATTTCCAAGTGCCCGTCCTTAACGTGGATTAAACGTTCAGGAGAACTGCCGACTATTTCTCTGTCTTGGAGTTTCATATAATACATATACGGAGAAGGATTAACGATCCTAAGCACCCGGTATAACTCAAAGGTATCTGATTTTATCGGAATCTCAAATTTTTGTGACAGAACGCCTTGGAAGATATCACCGGCTTTTATATATTCTTTTATTTTTTCTACATCAGCCATAAAAGCTGGTTTTTCATAATTAGAAGAGACTGTCTTAAAGCTGGGTGTCTTATATGAATCAGCAGAGAGAAACAGTTCTTTTATGTTTTTTTGATCCATCATTTTTTCTATGAGAGCTTGAAGCTCTTGATGATTCTGTTGAAATATATCAATTTTTTCGTTTTCTGTTTCCTTTCCATTAAGCCTTGCATATTGGATAAAGTGGACGTTTTTGGTTTCATGGTCATATGCAATTAATGTCCGGCAAACAAACAGCATACACTTTTCCATTCCCGTTTCTTTTGAATGCGGAGGAACAGAAGGCTCAATCAGCGGGATCATATCGTAGCTTAAGTACCCGACAGCTCCACCTACAAAAGGAATGCTTAGCTCGGGCGTTTTGATTTTGTACGTGTTATTCATCCAATTCAGAACTTCTTTAAGTTCATTTCCTGTGTAATGAGATCTGCCGTCCCGATCTGTAGCTGTAAAACGGCTCTGCTCTTCTTTAATCGTGAGAAATGGATTCAGGCCGATAAACGAATATCTTGACCAATTGGATGTATCATCCTTGCTTTCAAGAAGATACGTAATCTCCCTGTCGAGCTTCTCTATCATTTGAATGGGTGTCATCGTATCGACTGTGAAGGTCTCCACAATCGGTATGGTGTGGTGGGACAAGCTGTCCTGTAAAAATGCAGAAATATTGGATTGGAAATACATTGCTCTCACTCCTTATGGCAAGGAGAATGAGAAGATGGCATGAGAGGATAAAACATTATATAACAAATAAACCCAAAAGAAAGGCTTCTTTTGGGTAGAATAAACATACATGTCTCAGCTCAACTACACTCATTCTCTGCTACCCTATTCTCTAACTCAACTCATTTAATCGCTTTATACACACTCTTGTGTATTTCTAAGCTGTTCCTATCGTATTACAATTCAGTATTTTTTGTCAATGATAAATCGGGTCTTAATACAACGGCTTTTTCTAAATATACGTGCCTGATCTGATCCTGAGGAACATCTGTCTGGACGGTCATAAGGACTCTGATGCATTTTTTCAGACCGCCGGTTACGTCCATTTCCTGCATACAGGTTACCGGCACATACTGCCATCCTAAAAGCTCACGGACAGCTTTTGCCGGGAAAACGGAGTGCAAATCAGGTGTCGCCGAAAGAAGCATTTGAACAACATCTTCCGGTTTTGTTTTGTTTTCTTCTATGATTTTCTCTAACAGCTGTTTAGTTTTTTGTAGAATTTCTTCTTCAGTATCTCGTTCAACTGTAGTTGCTCCGCGTATTCCGCGAATCATCATGATGTCTCCTCCAATCGCCATTTGTTCAGCCAGCTCTCAAGTTCATTTCTGGAAAATGTGTGATCAGCAACTTTTCCTAATTCGTTGAGCACGATAAACTGAATCTTCCCGCCGCGGGTTTTCTTATCATTCATCATACGGTCCAATAGAACCGAGGTTTCCGTCTCATTTTTAATTTGATTTGGATAGCCCAGGCTTATTAGCCAGCTGACCAAACGTTTCCTGTCCATTTCACAGCCCGCTGTCTTTTCGCTTATATATAAAGCAAACTGCATTCCGAGGGCTACGGCATCACCGTGAGTGATCTGTCCGTATCCATATTCAGCCTCAACGGCATGGCCGAGCGTATGCCCGAAGTTTAAGTAAGCTCTAATCCCCTCTTCTTTTTCATCCTGCTGAACGACAGATGCTTTTATTGAAATCCCTTTAAAAATCATGTCATTCAGCTGATCACTGGTGATATCACGCAGTGAGCGGATATTCAGCAGCTCTTCCAAAAACGCTTTGTCATAGATAAAAGCGTGTTTAATCACTTCTGCCATTCCGGATCGAAGCTCTTTTTCAGGCAAAGAACGCAGGAAGTCTGTATCGTAGAGCACGGCCTTCGGCTGATAAAACGCACCGATTAGATTTTTTCCGAGCGGATGGTTCACGGCTACCTTTCCTCCAACTGCACTGTCATGCGCCAAGAGCGTTGTAGGTATTTGGATGAAATCAATGCCGCGCATAAAAGTGGCAGCCACAAAACCGGCAAGATCTCCTACAACACCGCCACCGAACGCGATGACGCACGAGGAGCGATCCATATGAAAACGAATCGCTTCACTCTGCAGTTTTATGTACATGTCCATGGATTTCGCCTGCTCTCCGCTCGGCACCGTCACTTTTTTCACGGGCCATTTTTCCTGCAGCAAATGAAGCATTTCATCACCATACAGGCGGTCCACCTCTTCATCTGTGACAAGCATAATCCGTGTTAAAGGCCTGTTTAGAGAGTTTAATAGTTCGCAAACCTCTTTTCTGATGCCTTGTCCGATAAAAACAGGATACGACGAGGAAGCGGTTTGAACATGCAGTGTTTTCATTAAAATTCCCTCGACAATTTTCTCATATTCTCTACATTTTCTCTAATGCGGTCGATTTGATCTAAGCCGAATTGTTCAACGACTGCGTTCGCAATTTCCCATGCGACAGCCGCTTCAGCTACTACACTTGCCGCAGGCACTGCACAGCTGTCTGAACGTTCAATGCTGGCAGAAAACGGTTCTTTCGTTTCGATATCTACGCTTTTCAGCGGTTTGTACAAAGTCGGTATCGGCTTCATGACTCCGCGGACAACAATCGGCATTCCTGTCGTCATGCC
Source organism: Bacillus sp. T17B1 (assembly GCF_026796395.1). NCBI lineage: Bacteria > Bacillati > Bacillota > Bacilli > Caryophanales > Bacillaceae > Bacillus > Bacillus sp. T17B1. The sequence continues at coordinate 56,382 of NZ_JALAYA010000031.1, read as the reverse complement.
GCCTTCCAGTCCACCGAGTCTGTTTGTAGCGCGGGTATAACCCTTTTCTTCGTCCCAAATAATCTCGTCATGGACTTCGCTTCCATTCCTTCCGGCTGCATCAAAGCCGATGCCGAATTCCACACCTTTAAATGCGTTAATTGACAGAACAGCAGCAGCAAGCTTGCTGTCCAGTTTGCGGTCATAATGGACGTAGCTGCCCACGCCTACTGGCATTCCCTCGACAATGACTTCTACAATTCCGCCGATGGAATCTCCGTTGGCCTTCGCTTCATCAATGGCAGCCATCATTTTTTTGCCCGCTTCTTCATCGTAGCATCTGACCGGAGACTCCTCTGTTACACGCTGCAGGTCATCAATTGACGTATATTCTGTTTTTTCCGCTTTAACTGCGCCAATTTGCAATACGTGACCTGCCACCTTAATGCCGAGCTCAGAAAGAATCTTTTTAGCGACAGCTCCTGCCGCCACTCGGACAGTTGTTTCCCTCGCTGAAGAGCGCTCAAGCACATTTCTCATATCACGGTGATTATATTTAATCGCACCGTTTAAGTCAGCGTGTCCAGGTCTCGGTCTGGAAATTTGGCGCTTCATTTCCTTTTCTTCATCCTCTGTAATTGGAGCCGCGCCCATGATTTTTGTCCAATGCTTCCAATCATTATTTTCAACGACGAGAGCAATTGGTGAACCGAGTGTTCGTGCATGACGCACCCCGCTCATAATTTTGGCCTGGTCTTTTTCGATCTGCATGCGGCGGCCGCGGCCGTGGCCTTTTTGGCGTCTGGCAAGCTCAAAATTGATATCTTCCTCCGTTATATAAAGCCCGGCAGGCACTCCTTCAATAATGGTTGTCAGTTGGGGGCCGTGTGATTCTCCGGCTGTTAAATATCTCATGACTTCTTCTCCCTTCATCACATTAACGCTTTTAAGTAAAACTACTATAACATATTTTTCAGCAAAAAGTCAGTCTATCTTTTTTGATAAAAGAAAGTATCGGCTGGAGCCAGGCCAAATTTTTCCGGATTGAAGATTTGCTCGGTGCTGCCGACAAATAGGACTCCATTCTTTTTTAAGCTATGTGCCATTTTTAAATAAAGCTCTTCCTTCGCGCTTTCTGTAAAATAAATAAATACATTTCGGCACACAATTAAGTCAAAGTCTTGTTCATAACGATCAGCTAGTAGATTGTGCTTTTTGAATGTAATATTCTTTTTGACTTCCGCTTTTACTTCATAACTCCTATTTGCGTTTTGAGTAAAATAACGATTTTTCACAGATGAAGGCACTTCCTGTAAAGACCGCTCTTGATAGACGCCTTTTTTCGCTTTATCCAATGCTTTTTCATCAATATCAGTCGCCAAAATATGAAAGCCGGGAAGATCTTTCTGCTGATCCAAAAGCATGGCAAGCGTATAAGGCTCCTCTCCTGTCGAACATGCGGCACTCCATATCTTTAAAGGCTTAGAGTGCTTGATTAACGGAAGAATAGCAGTCTCAAGAACTTCCCATCTTTTATAATTACGATAAAATTCTGAAACATTGATCGTCATCCTGTCCAATGTTTCATTTAAGAGGGCATGATCCTTTTCCAAGGCCGCCGCAAAGTCCTTAAAGCTTTGAAACCCCTTTTTCTCATAAAGCGACGTCAGCCTTCTCTTCATTTGTGCTTCTTTATATAATGTCAAATCGACTCCAGTCAATTGTTTCCACTTCGTTGTAAATACGCTGTATGTATCCATCTCTACTCTCCCAGTCTCGCGGTCTTTTCGTCCTAGTATAGCTTGTTTTATCAGGAAATTGTATTCTTTCAATAAAAAAATCAGCTTTACAGCTGATTTTAGATCGTTAGAAAAGGCAGGAGTCTGATACACCCTGCCATTAAACCCTTTATTCACTTTAATGTAAACCTTTACAAAATAAATCGAAAACCGGCGGTATGACATGGTGCCGGCTCTGTTACTTATTTTCATAATGATTAATAGATCCAGCCTGCCATAAGCTGTTGATATGATACTAATTCTTCATTCTTAAAGAAAATGTTAATCTCGCGTTCTGCACTTTCGAGAGAATCAGAGCCGTGGATGATGTTTTTTCCGACAAACATGCCATAATCTCCCCGAATCGTACCAGGCAAAGCTTCTTTAGGATTTGTCTTTCCGATCAGCTGTCTCGTCACTTCAATGACATTTTCGCCTTCCCAAACCATTGCGAATACAGGTCCTGAAGTTATAAACTCAACGAGCTCTCCGAAGAAAGGCTTCCCTTGATGTTCGGCGTAGTGTTTCTCAGCCATTGGTTCAGTCACTCTCATTAACTTGGCACCAGCTAACTGTAAGCCCTTACGTTCAAATCTGGATAAAATATCCCCAATGAGCTGACGTTGGACACCGTCTGGTTTCACCATGATAAAAGTCTTTTCCATCACATTCTCCACCCCATCATTATGTATGTATAGGCTTTCACACTGCACACCGAAATCGTAACATCTTTCTGATAATTAATCAATCCGGGGTGGAGAAATTTCTTAATATCTACAAAAATTAAAATTTTCTTTTACCGATATATTTTGCGATGGCCGCAAGAGACGAACGTGCACGCCCTCTCGGTAGCGTATTTAACTTCTGGAAAGCTTTTTGCAAATACATTTCGCTTACTGCCATAGATGCTTCAATCGCATCCGTTTTTTTAATTTCCTCAATGATTGGTTCAAGCTGTTCCTGCGTTGTCTCGCTGTTAATCAATTTAAGCTGATTCTTTAATGCTGGATTTTTCAGAGCATACAGCACTGGCAATGTGACATTTCCTTGAAGCAAATCTCCTCCAACGGGTTTGCCCAGCTCTTCCTCAGTCGAAGTAAAGTCAAGGATATCATCAATGATTTGATAAGACATGCCAACGTAATACCCAAACCAGTACAGCGCCTTATGAATCTTTTCATCAGCTCCGGACGCAATGGCCCCAAGCTGGCAGCTGACCGCGATCAGGAGCGCCGTTTTTCTTTTGATACGGCGGAGATATGTTCTGAGATTTTGTTCCATGTTGTATTTGTCTTTGATCTGCTCGATTTCCCCTAGACAAACTTCAACAATGGTCTGTGACAAAATCCTATGGGCTTTCGGTTCGTTAATTCTTGTCATCATTTCAAGAGATCCCGCAAGCATGTAATCTCCTGTGTACATCGCAATGCGATTATCCCACTTTGCCTTGATTGTCGGCTTCCCTCTCCGAAGCTCCGCATCATCAATGACATCATCATGAACCAAAGATGCCATGTGAATCATTTCCAAAGTGACGGCGACATATTTAATCTTATTAATATCGTAATCGCCAAACATGCCGGAAAGCAGCACGAAGACAGGCCGAATACGCTTTCCACCTGCCTGCAGCAGGTGAAGACCTGCCTCGCTTAAAAGCGGATAATCGGAACGTACGGTTTGTTCAAGTTCTCTTTCGATCACATCTATATCGTTATTTAAAAAAGAGTAGGCCATTTTAAATTTCATATCATTCACCCAAACATCTGTGTTTTCATTTCCATCCGATATGCGTGGCAGCGACTCCGCCAGTAAACGAATGATATTGAACATTTTTCAAGCCCGCCTCTTCAAACAGGCCTGCCAGTTCCTTCATTCCAGGGAACTCTCTGGCTGATTCTTGAAGCCATGAATATTCTTTATAGCTTTTTGCAAACAGCTTCCCGAAAAACGGCATAATATACTTAAAGTACATAAAGTAGGCCTGTCTGAATCCGAACATTTCCGGCTGGGAGGTTTCAAGGCAAACCACCTGCCCGCCCGGCTTCACCACACGTCTCATCTCTTTCAGTACAGTCAAGTAATCAGGGACATTGCGGAGTCCGAAGCCAATCGTGACATGATCAAACGTATCATCTTCAAAAGGAAGCTCCATCGCATTTCCATGCAGCAGTTCAATTTGGCTGAATCCGCCGTTTTTTACTTTCTGCTGTCCGACGCTCAGCATATTTTCACTGAAATCCAAGCCCTTAATCACGCCGCTTTTTCCGGCTGCTTTTGCAAGAGCGATCGTCCAGTCAGCCGTTCCGCAGCAGACATCAAGCGCTTTGGCGCCTTCTTTCACATCCATAATGCGCATCGTCTTATCGCGCCATTTTTTATGCTGCTGAAAACTGATGACAGAGTTCATTTGGTCGTAGTTTTTTGATATTTTCTCAAATACTCCATGTACGCGCTGTTCTTTTGATTCCTGCATAATGGTTTACCCTTCTTCCACTTTCTGATGATAGGTTTGATCTTGGCTGATTGTCTTTAGACGGTTTAATAAAATGTGCTGAACAGGTGAATTTAGAGGCAAAAGTGACTCAATGCTGTTTTTCGCTTTTTTAAAACAATCTTCTAATATCTCTTCTTTTGTTTTTCCCAGCTGTATAAAACTGCCGATCACATCCAGAAATGTTTCATTTCCGTTCATAAGCCGCTTACATACAAAAAAATCGCTCGACAGCTTTTTCCATCGCGGGAGGTTGAAGTGCTCTGCAACCCGATGGAATAAAGCTGATTCAACGATGCCGACACTTTCCAAAAAATCTTGTTCGTCCTTGAAAGAACGGTCATATAGACGAATTTTATGCTCATTGATTTCTTTGATGGCTGTAGCAAGCGTCCGAATCATGTAGATATCCTTCATTTCAGATAGTAGAGAGTAGTACAGCCCGCTGAAATAATCGCCTGCGAGAACAGTCAATTGGCGGTTTTTGTTTTCGTCTCGTTTTATGACTCTGGCTGTCGTCACTTCATCATGGGTATCAAGGGCGCTTTGTACAAGCATCGCTGTTACAATATAATTTTCTCTGTCGTTGTTTTTTTTGTCGGCTTCTTCAAATAAAGCATGAAAAAGAAGAAGCTTATCCTCATCAATTTTTGGCGCAGAAATATGCTTCGCTAAATAAGGATGAGACAGCTTTTGTTTTAATTTCGTGTTCAGATTGGCTAAAGTTCCGTAGATGTCTTGCAAAAATATCACCCTTGTCCCCAAATTCACATTTATTCTTAATCTATGTATAAGTCTTATCTTTTCATTCACTTACGCAGGTATCATTATAGCATAAAAAAAAGAAATTGGCTGTATTCTCCCGCTGTTTGCGAACATTTGCTTTTAACAGCGGGGACAGCCAGCTTATTTTTTTTCGCTTTTCATTTCTCCGTATGCGGTTTGAATGAGTGCCTCTCCTCTAACTTTAATGGCAGAAGTATGCTCTGTGAACTGAGCGATGATTACTTCTCCCTTGTCGAGTTTTTCGGAATGGTGAAACTTTGTGTCTGTTCCTCTTGTCAGGCCGATCACATTCACTCCGTCCTCAACCGCTTTAATAACGACAAAATCACTTGAATGCTTTTCGTTCATTTATAGCACCCTCTATCTTTATTAGTCCTGGCGTTTAATATGTTCCAATACTTCAGCGCGGGCAGCGGCATCATCTTTAAAAACGCCTCTGACTGCTGAAGTAACAGTTTTTGCACCCGGTTTTCTGACACCGCGCATCGTCATGCACATGTGTTCTGCTTCAACCACTACCATTACGCCATACGGGTCAAGCGTTTCTACGATGCTTTCGGCAATTGTAGAAGTGATGCGTTCCTGAAGCTGCGGTCGCTTTGCAACGGCTTCAACGGCACGTGCCAGCTTGCTGAGCCCTGTGACCTTTCCGCCTCGCGGTATATATGCAACGTGTGCTTTTCCATAAAAGGGAACAAGGTGATGCTCACACATAGAATGAAACGCGATATCTTTTACAAGAACAAGCTCCTCATGGTTTTCACCGAAGATAGTCTGGAAATGTTCTTTAGGATCTTCATTCAAGCCGGAGAATACTTCGGCGTACATCTTTGCGACTCTTTTCGGAGTATCAAGAAGCCCTTCTCTATTCGGGTCTTCTCCGATCGCTTCTAAAATTTGACGAACAGCTTGTTCGATTTGCTCTTTATTAACTTCTTTCATGTTCTGTGTCCTCCACCAATGAATACATTTAATTTCGATTCTAGCACACATGCCCCGCTAAAAGCAAAGTGAATGCCCTGTCAGGAAGCCCCTGCTCTTGAAATATGAAAAGCCCCTTAGAAAGGGGCTTTTCTGTGAAGAAATAAAGTGTATGTAAGCTAGATGCATACACGATCTATATTCACAATTATTTTCCGGCAACTGCGTCTTTAAGCGCTTTACCTGGTTTGAAAGCAGGTACTTTGCTTGCTGGAATTTCGATTTCTTCACCTGTTTGAGGGTTGCGTCCTTTACGTGCAGAACGTTCACGCACCTCGAAGTTACCAAAACCGATCAGTTGAATTTTATCACCGTTTTTAAGTGCATCTAAGATCGTATCAAAAACAGAGTCAACTGCTTTTGTAGCGTCTTTTTTAGACAATTCGCTTGCTTCTGCAACCGCATTGATAAGTTCTGTTTTGTTCATGCCTTTCACCTCCTCCCAAAAGGAATAGATTCAGTTCGTTTATTATCATTTCTTCACAGTTCAGTCTGATTCTAAACCTGTCTCAGAAAAAAATCAGAGCAGGCAAGAAAGACAATTAAACGGCTTTTTAAGAAAAACTGCACTCTGAGGAATGTTTGTCCAACAAAGTGAAGAATTTCTGTATGTAGAGTAACACATATAAAAAGCCATATCAAGCATTTTAAAGCGTCAATCCCTTGCTCGTCAAGGATTTAACGTGATTTATCGAACAAATATTCCTTTTTTTCCTTTTTTCATCCTATTCCTTGATCCTTTTCCATTATTAAGAGCAAAGAAAAAAGACCTCCCATTCTATAAAGAGGTCTTTCGGTATTACAGGATGATGGCGATTAAGCCGCCTGAACCTTCGTTAATAATTCTTTCTAACGTTTCTTTTAGTTTATACCGTGCGTTTTCAGGCATTAATGACAGCTTTGCCTGAATCCCTTCTCTCACAATTGAGCTCAGTGATCTTCCGAAGATATCGGAGTTCCAGATGGAGAGCGGATCATCCTCAAAGTCCTGCATTAAATAGCGTACAAGCTCTTCGCTTTGTTTTTCCGTTCCGATAATCGGCGCGAATTCGCTTTCGACGTCTACTTTGATCATATGGATCGACGGAGCGACAGCCTTCAGCCTCACACCAAATCGTGAGCCCTGCCGTATAATTTCCGGCTCATCGAGACTCATATCAGTTAAAGCAGGCGCCGCAATGCCGTATCCCGTCTGTTTGACCATTTTTAAGGCATCGGATACTTGATCATATTCTGTTTTCGCATGAGCAAAGTCCTGCATGAGCTCAAGCAGATGATCTCTTCCTCGGATTTCAACGCCAACCACTTCTTTCAGGATTTGATCATATAATTGGTCCGGCGCATATAAGTCAATTTCAGCCACCCCTTGGCCAAGCTCGATTCCGGCTAATCCGGCACTTTCAATGAACTCAAACTCGCTGAATTGGCCGACAACCCTGTCTACGTCCCGAAGACGCTTAATATCCTTAACCGTTTCCTTTACAGATTCCTGATAGCTTTCACGCAGCCAATGGTTTTCTTTCAGCACCATTACCCAGCTTGGGAGATTAACATTCACTTCAAGCACCGGAAACTCGTAGAGAGCCTCTCTGAGCACACTCAGCACATCTGATTCCCGCATGCTTTCCACGCTCATTGCCAATACCGGAATATCATATTTTTCGCTTAAATCCTGACGCATGGCTTCTGTTTCCGGGTGATACGGCCTGACTGAATTGATGACCATAATAAAAGGTTTGCCTACCTCTTTCAGCTCTTCAATGACTCTTTCTTCAGCCTCTATATAGTCACTTCTGGCGATATCTCCAATGGTGCCGTCTGTTGTAATGACAACTCCGATGGTCGAGTGTTCTTGAATGACTTTTCGTGTGCCGATTTCAGCAGCCTCATGAAATGGGATCGGTTCTTCGTACCAAGGCGTGTTGATCATCCGCGGCCCATTTTCATCTTCATATCCTTTTGCGCCGGGCACTGTGTAACCTACACAGTCTACTAATCTTATATTGACATCGAGTCCGTCTGACACATGAACAGACATCGCCTGATTCGGTACAAATTTAGGCTCTGTAGTCATAATCGTCTTGCCGGCTGCGCTCTGCGGCAGTTCATCCTGCGCACGGGCCCGGTCTGCTTCGTTACTGATATTCGGGAGCACCACAAGCTCCATAAATTTTTTAATAAACGTGGATTTTCCTGTACGGACAGCACCTACGACTCCTAAGTATATATCGCCTCCTGTTCGTTCAGCGATATCCTTGAAAATATCGACCTTTTCCAAGTGATCCCCTCCCGGACTTCCTATCCTTATCAATTTTATTAAACTCTTTCATTCAAACACAGGACACTATATGTGTATGACGTTGTCCTATTTCAATATGACATCTTTAGAAAATTTCTCATCCTCAATCTATTAAAGTATAAAAAAACCTTTCTCCCTATTTGTATGCACGGGTGAAAGGTTCATTCCTATTTCATATCATTTTCTAAAAAAACAGGTTCCTGTTTGTCATTTACCGTATATTTCACAGAAAACGCAGGTACAAAGGGGGTTTCTTGCCAAATCATATCCTGAATTTCAGACCCGGGTTTAAACGTTTTTTTGCTTTTTTTGAGGAAAGAAGCCAGCTCAGTCCGGTAATCGGCATATATTTCTCCGTCTCCATCAATCATAAGTGCCAAGGAATTCCCTGAAATAGGGCTTGTCACTGTAAGAGAGCTTTCATCTCCAAGCTTCTTCTCATCGAGTGTAAATAAATCACGTGACAGCACATCCTTATAGGGCGGATATTGATGCTCCTGGCGGTACATTTGAACACGCAATTTTACGTCGCGGATTTTTTCAGCCATCTTTAGATCAATCAATTTAACAGTCGGATCGTTCTCTACGTCAACAAGCACATATTGATAGTCTCCCCCGCTTTCATATGCCGTGCTTGGGGGTTCAGCCATATATCTCGGCGCTAAACGGTTAAAGTCTATCGGATACTTTTGATATAGCGGTGTCGACATATCTTTTGTTTGAATGGGAAGCAGCCCTCCATTTGCCTTTTGAAATTCATTAACAGCAGATTGGACCTGCTTTAACTGGTCCTGATAAGGAATGGCATGTACACTGCTTTTCCGCTCATTTGGATATAAACAGCCTGATAAAAACACGACTGCCGCAAAAATCATAGCGCACTTCAGTTTACCCATACAGCACTTCCTTTTACAGCTTTATTCATTGACAGGGCCGCTGAATACGACGACAAACACAATAATTCCAGATATGAGCATACACATGAAAGCGAATGACGAAACCGCAATCTTCAAAAAACGGTTTTGACACTTAAAGCGGCTTAAATAGATGGAAGCTACAGCCAGAAACATCAGACCCATGGACCCTAGTGCAAACCACATTTTCATCAATGCCAGACTCAATGACCTGCGCCTCCCCGATATGTATGATGTAAGCGTTATATTTTTAATTTTAATATACAGCCCCGGAAAAGATCAACCAGATTTTCCATCCTTTGATAGAACTAAAAAAACTGAAGCAAAGAGGGGGACCTTCGCTTCAGTCAACTTGACTATATTCACCTGCACGTTTAAGAAACACTCTCTTGGACTTCGATGCTATAGTATGCGACTTGGCATACAGATGCATCCTCTATTGCCTAAATCGGCAAAATGTTTCAGGAGACCCCAGACTTGGGTGTCCTTCTGTTTCTTGGGCTTTCGTTCAATTAAGATATGCGATCACCCATATGATTGATACATTTACTTTACTTGATTTTCAAACGTATTGACAAGATCCTCCATCTCGTGGGTTTTCCCTCTCGCCATTAAAGATTCAACAGCAGTCTCCACTTTTTGTCCGTTAAATAGGACTTCATGAAGTGCTTCTGTAATCGGCATTTTCACATCATATTTCTTTGAAAGCTGGTAAGCCGCTTTTGTTGTGCGGACACCTTCGACTACCATTCCCATCTCTTCAAGAACGTCTTCAAGCTTGTACCCTTTTCCAAGTAAATTGCCGGCACGCCAGTTTCTGGAATGAACACTTGTGCACGTCACAATCAGATCGCCTACTCCTGTCAATCCGGAAAACGTCAGGGGATTCCCGCCCATTTTCGTTCCGAGTCTCGCGATTTCTGCAAGCCCGCGTGTAATCAAAGCAGCTTTGGCATTGTCACCATACCCTAAACCGTCTGTAATTCCTGCAGCAAGGGCAATGATATTTTTTAAAGCCCCGCCGATTTCAACGCCGATAATGTCAGGGTTTGTGTACACCCGGAAATTGTGATTAATAAATAAATCCTGCACCTCTCCTGCTGCCCTCATGCTCTTTGAAGCTGAAGTAACGGTCGTTGGATGCCGCAGCCCCACTTCTTCCGCATGGCTCGGACCGGAAAGAACAACAATATCTCTTCTGACATCGCTCGGGAGCTCAATTTCCATGATCTCAGAAATGCGCAGGAGTGAATCCGGCTCTATGCCCTTACTGACATGAACAAAGACTGCCTTTTTTGTTATAAAAGGCACAGCCTGCCTCAGCACTTCCCGAATTGCTTTTGTCGGAACCGCTACGATAATGAAATCTGCATCTGAAACAGCTTCATTCATATTTGTTGTTCCTTTAATGGTTGTAGGCAGCTTTACATTCGGCAGATAATCTTTGTTTTCATGCAACTCATTAATTTGATGAATTAAGTCTGAACGGTGAGCCCACACACACACTTCATGTCCGTTATCAGTTAGAACTAAAGCTAGCGCCGTTCCCCAACTCCCTGCTCCAAGCATTGTGACTTTTTTCATTTTTGCTTCACACCTTTTTATTTTCTAGCTCTTGCAAATATTTTGATTGGTGTCCCCTCAAAACCGAAAGCATCTCTGATTCGGTTTTCTAAGAAGCGTTCGTACGAAAAATGCATCAATTCCGGATCGTTTACAAATACAACGAAACTAGGCGGCTTCACCGACACTTGAGTCGCGTAATAAATCTTCAAGCGAGAACCGTTATGAGTCGGCGTCGGGTTCATTGCCACAGCATCCATGATGACATCATTTAAGACATTCGTTTGAACTCGAAGTGAATGGTTTTCGCTTGCTTTGATTATCGCAGGCATTAGCGTATGGATCCGCTTTGTCGTTAAGGCTGACATGAATAGGATTGGGGCATAATCAAGAAATTGAAAATGGTCACGGATATTTTCTTCAAATTCTTTCATCGTGCTTTCATCTTTATCAACAGCATCCCATTTGTTTACGACGATCACGACGGCCTTACCCGCTTCGTGTGCATAACCGGCGATACGCTTGTCCTGCTCAATAATGCCTTCTTCGCCATCCAGCACAACCGCAACGACTTCTGAACGGTCGATTGCTTTCAGCGCGCGCAGCACACTGTACTTTTCGGTTGTTTCATATACTTTCCCTTTTTTTCGCATACCAGCAGTATCGACAATGACAAACTCCTGCTGGTTGTACGTAAATGCCGTATCAACAGCATCTCTTGTCGTTCCTGCCACGTTGCTGACAATGACGCGCTCTTCGCCGAGCATCGCATTCACAAGTGAGGACTTTCCGACATTCGGGCGTCCGATCAAGCAAAATTGAACAACTTCTTCATCATATTTCGTTTCAGGAATGTTTTTAAAATGCTCTGCAACGGCATCAAGTAAATCTCCTAATCCGAGTCCGTGTGTTCCCGAAATTGGATACGGCTCGCCAAAGCCAAGCGAATAAAAATCATAGATATTCGCTCTCATTTCTGTGTTATCCAGTTTATTAACTGCCAAAACAACAGGTTTTTTCGTGCGGTACAAAATTTTTGCTACTTCTTCATCAGCAGCTGTTACACCTTCACGGCCGTTCACCATAAAAATAATGACGTCCGCTTCATCCATGGCGATTTCAGCCTGCTGACGAATCTGAGCTAAGAACGGCTCATCACCGATATCAATACCGCCAGTATCAATCAGATTAAAATCATAATTCAGCCATTCAGCCGAGCTGTATATCCGATCCCTTGTCACACCAGGGGTATCTTCTACTATTGAAATTCTTTCTCCCGCAATCCGGTTAAAGATTGTGGATTTGCCTACATTTGGTCTCCCGACAATGGCTACGACAGGTTTACCCATAGTACCCTTCCTTTCGATCCAGCCGCTTTCATTTTTACATAAATTTTCAACCGGTTATTAAAATCATTTCATTCACTTTTATGAAAAGAAACCCTTCAGAGGAAGGGCTTAACTCATTTATTATATCAGTTTTTACTGGGATCACAACTATTCTTAGAAATGTTTCACGATCAAATACACGTCATCTCCAATTCTATGCGCTATTCCATCAAGAATCGCCTCTAGATTTTTAGCGAAAAGCTCCATCTCCTTTTGGTCATTGCAAAAAAAGACAGGCGCTCCCCCTGCAGCCCGGTTTCGGTTGGTCGTGATCACAGACAAAATCACTTTCGTGAGAGATTCGCTCATTCTATCACCTTATCCTGGTTCTTGATAAATTCTGTCGGCATTCTAATCGCGTTTTCCAAGGTTGGAACATTGCTGATGATCTGAACAGCTGTTTCAGGGTGGTTAATTTGCGGCAGAACAAAGACTGCCACTCTCCCGTCATTTAAATCACGTTTTGCAATGGGTGTCAGAGACGGCTCGCCTGAATCCCGATAAACCCCCAGCACATTGGAAACATCAAATAAAATCGCCTGGCGCTGCCCTAAGTTGGCAATCGTTGCTGCTGAATTAAAGTTTTTCGGCGTTAAAATAAAGCCCATACCATGCTTTAAAATCAAATCTTGTTTCTCCGGAAGCCCGATATTCATCATATAAATATTATCAACAAATAATCCCGGACCGTCAAAGTGAGGCTTTATGTACTCAATGTCGACAATATCCTTCAACACACTGCCTGACATAAATTTCATTGCCAGGAAAAAACAAATAACAGCCGCTATGACTGCAGCCCAAATGGATAAAAACACATACGCAGAGGTTGTTAAAAGCGCTGTAAAGATTACGATATAATTTCTGCTTTCAAACGCAATGGCAATTCCCTCAATATATGTGCTTCCCCTTGAGACAAGTTCATATGAATCCATTTGCGTCAGCGTGTTCCGCTCCATGTTTCGGACATCTCTAAATTGCGTCGCTGCCAACGTTAAAAATGTGATGGCCGTAAATTCTTCCTGCAAAAGCGCCGGCATAATGATTGCCCCTAAACCAGCCGCTATCAGCCCTAATGCAATGTGAATCACTTTCCCATGAACATAGGTCGGATACTGACGGTAATCTGTTTTGAGCATATAAAGCCTTGTCGCGACTCCCGCAATAACCCCCGCAATAATCGGATAGATGTAATCACTCATGACATTTTGGTAGCTCCTTTGTTAGATCTTTTGCTTTTTTGACCAATCTGGCTTGCGAGCTGTTCGTATTTAGATATGCCAAACAGCAATATCATTCCCGCAGAACAGGCATTCAGCCATTGAAAGCCGCCGACAGCCAAAGTCCCCGCTAACTTTTGGATCACAAATGAATACACTAGTTCACCTTGGCACATCCCTAAGACAAATAAGGCAAGCTGCTTCTTGAAATCCCTTTCAACCGAAGCTGCCAAAAACACTATTAATAAAACGGCAGCCCACTCAGGTTTTATGATGAACCAAACCGGATCATATAATGCAAAAAGATAAACAAACGCATACCCGGCAACAAGCGTCAAATAGACCATGAGATATCGAAAACGATACATTCCCAAATACCCGGCATAGACACACCCGCAGACGAAAAACATCATATAAGCAGCATTCAGGGGGAAATATAACGTGATGTTATGTATGCTTAAAATAATATTAGTCAAAATAAAGACAGAGACGGCAAATCGCCTTTTCGTCTTTTCAAAAATAAAGGTTGTCAGGACCCACAGAAACCACATTGACCAATAGTAATAAAATTGTTCCATTTTGCTTCCTCCATAATTCCAGTATGGAGCCCAAGCGCATTTTTTAAACAATCCATCTCACATTAAGGAGCATGATCATGGGAAAAGACAGACAGGAGAAAAAACTCAAAGCTTCGGGCAGAGTCGAATCAGACCGCGACCAGTCCATTCACTATGACGGAGCGACAAGCCTTGAACAAAACGGAAGGTTTAACAAGCGAAAATCATAATACAAAAAGCCCAAAACTCATTAAGTTTTGGGCTTTTATCAATTATCTCATACTATAGCTGGATGTATCGATCCCTCTCTCTGTAAGCCAGTGATGGGTTTCACCTTTGATTACAAGAGTCGCCTTTTGCAAATCAGCAATCGTTCTGGCGCCCAGCACGGTCATAATCATTTTTAATTCCTCAAGAATCAGCTGAATCTCCTCAAGCAGGCCTTCCTCACCGCTCTCAGTCAGCGTTTTTAAAAAGTGTCCTGCCATTCCAGTGCAAGAGGCCCCCAGTGCAATTGCCTTTGCCACGTCAAGCGCACCTTGCAGACCGCCGGAGGCAATCATTGTGCCTGTGGGAAACGCAGAGCGGATTTCCGCCAAACTTGCAGCTGTCGAAATGCCCCATGAGTTAAAAAAGGTGATTTGCCGCTGTCTTCGGAGATTTTCGATTTTCGAAAAATTTGTACCTCCATAGCCGCTAATATCAACAGCTGCCACACCAGCTTCATACAGCTTCCCAGCTGACTCTTTACTCATACCAAAGCCAACTTCTTTCACAATGACTGGTACACTGACCTGACTGCACATTTGCTCTATGCGGTCCAGGGCGCCGCTAAAACTTCTATCCCCTTCAGGCATCACAATTTCCTGAATCACATTCAAGTGAATCTGCAGGGCATCTGCTTCAATCATATCAACTGCTTCCTTCGCCTGATCAGCTGTCGCCTCGCTTCCCAGGTTGGCAAAAATCAATCCGTTTGGGTTAACCTTTCGAACGATTTCATACGAAACACGCTCTGAGGGATCTTTTAATGCTGACATTTGCGATCCGACAGCAAGAGGTATCCCAGCTTGATGAGCTGCTCGTGCAAGAGATTTATTAATTTCATATGTAAGTTGTCCGCCGCCGCCAGTCATTGCATTGATAAAAATCGGCGAACTGCTTGAAAGTTCGCCGATTTTTGTGGAAATATCTACTTGTTCTAATGCAAGTTCGGGCAGACTGACATGAACAAACGTAATATCATCTAGACCTGTTTCTCGCTTTTGGCCAGTGGACAGGGCATGATTGATGTGTTGTCTTTTCCGTTCTGCTCGAGTCACGTTTATCACCAATTATTTTAGTTTATTCAGCTTATCACCGATCAAGTCTCCAAGCTGGAAGCCAGAGCTTGTTTCTTCCTTCGCCTGATATTGACGGTAATCCTCTTGATCGGCTTTAGGTGTTTCTTCAAGTTCCCGCATGCTCAATGAAATGCGTTCCTCATTTTCATTCACATCAAGAACCTTCACTTTTACAGTCTGTCCTTCTTCAAGGACTTCATGCGGCGTGCCGATGTGTTTATTGGAAATTTGAGAAATATGAACAAGACCTTCAACACCTGGAAGGATTTCAACAAAAGCACCGAAGCTGACAAGACGCTGCACAGTTCCTTCAAGCACATCGCCAGGCTTCACTTTTTCGCCGATTTGGCTCCATGGTCCAGGCAGTGTATCTTTGATGGATAAGGAAATACGTTCATTATCACGGTCTACGGATAATACTTTCACTTTTACTTCCTGTCCCTCTTCAACAACATCAGACGGTTTTTCTACATGGGAGTGGGAAAGCTGTGAAATGTGTACAAGCCCATCGATACCGCCGATATCAACAAATGCGCCAAAATCAGTCAGGCGCTGCACTTTGCCATCAAGTACACTTCCAACTTCAAGAGACTGAAGAAGTTCTTGTTTTTTATTCGCTTGTTCACTTTCAACAACAGCACGGTGTGAAAGGATGACGCGGTTTTTGTCACGGTCAAGCTCTACAACGAGCAGAGACAGTGTTTTCCCTTTATAGTCAGTGAAATCTTCAACGAAATGCGCTTCAACAAGTGATGCCGGAATAAAACCGCGAACGCCGATATCAACGACCAGGCCGCCTTTCACGACATCTTTAACTTCAGCTTCAAACACTTCTTTTGTTTCAAATTTTCTCTCAAGGTCTTCCCAAGCGCGGTCTGCATCAACAGCACGTTTAGATAAAATCAAAGCATCGTCTTCCACTTTTGTTACTTTCAGGTCAAGCTCGTCGTCTACTTTAACAACATCCGATGCTTTCTCTACATGAAGACTTGATAATTCACTGATTGGAATAATACCGGACTGTTTGACATTGATAATTTCAACATCCACATGTTTGTCCTCTACCTTTGTCACAATCCCTTTAACTACATCTCCAACCTCTGGCACTTGAACATCAATTTGATTCATTTCCTCTGTCATTTGAATAACCTCCTTGGTCCAAACCTACACAGCTTAATTAAAACGGTTTGAAAGCTGAACATATAAACATGCCCGCTTTTTAGCCGAATATGTATTAAAGAATCATCCAAAAAAGTTTTTTGAATGATCAATAAAAAGTTTTATTAGTATTAACTTCTAATAAAAGGACAGGTTTGTCAAGCAATAACATTCTTTCTTCGTTGAAAAATTCAAAAAAAGTGGCATTTGCCGTAATCAGCGGGACTTTTGTTCCACCACCTCGAGGATTTTATCAGCTACCTCTTGAATAGAAAGGGATGTCGTGTCTATTTCTAGAGCGTCTTCTGCTTTGCGCAACGGAGATACTTCGCGCTCTGAATCAAGCTTATCTCTTCTTGCAATTTCCTCTATCAATGTTTCATAGTTGACATCGTACCCTTTTTTCACATTTTCTTCATAACGGCGTTTCGCTCTCTCTTCAACAGATGCCAAAAGAAAAATTTTCACTTCTGCATTCGGCAGCACGTGAGTTCCGATATCACGCCCATCCATAACGACGCCGCCTTTTTCCCCAAGCTGCTGCTGGCGTTTCACCATTTCTTCTCTGACACTTCTGTGTTTGGCCGCAATTGAAACCTGGTTGCTGACTTGGTCTGTTCTGATCGCCTCAGTTACATCGGTGCCGTTAACAAGCACTTTTTGTCCTTCTTTTGCTGTAATCAGTTCAATATCTGTCCGCTTTAGCAGCTCAGCCAATTTTTCTTCATTTGTCAGATCAACATTTTCTTGTAAAGCCGCGTACGTTATCGCCCGATACATCGCTCCTGTATCAATATATATGTACGATTTTTTCTCAGCCACAATTTTGGCAACGGTGCTTTTCCCCGCAGCTGCCGGGCCATCAATTGCAATCGATAATTTCTTTTCCATAATTCCTCTCCTTGCTCTTTTCTCCTCTATGGATTGTATCACGAACTTTATGAAAAAGGGTGAAAAATTGACGAATAATTAATGTTTGAAGGTTTCAATCCTATTGTTCTCCTCCATTTTATCCACCCCTTCATATTGAATCACTTTTGATACGTATGGTTCAATATGCTGATAGTGAAAAAGAATCTGGACACCCAGTAAAATGATGGCCTGTATGAACAATAATTTAATCAGCAGCCGTTCAAATGTTTTCAATCGGAGCACCTCCATTACAAATAGTATGGAAGTGTTTGACGATGTTTATTCCACCCTTGCCTTTCTTCTTCTCTTATTTAACTGGCGCCGGATGCAATATTGAAGCAGAAACTGCCGGTCGCTTGCTGCGATTCCAGTATACTCAAGGGTCATTTTACGTTTCCCTGATTTTAGGTCGTCAAAGATTCGTCTGACAACGGCTTCTGTTTCTATTTGACGTGTGTTCCCCTCTTCAGAAAGACTGATGATAAGCCGCAGTGATTCCCCGGATTGAAAAGAACGGCCATCAGCTAAAATTAAGGCGATGCCGCCTCCGCTAATGTTATAGGAAAGTGTGCGAAACTCTTCTTTATTTGTCGGCTGAATTTGCACATCCAATACCGCATCAGTTCTTACAAACTGACGGCGCTGGATACTTTTCATTTTTTCACTGGGAGGCACTTCAAGACAGATCATCTGAAGTTTTTCCTTCACTTCACCTTTTATTCGGCTTGTAAAACGGTAAGGACCTTCATCTTTGCCCACAAACTCTATCGTCACTTCCATATCAATATGTAAAATCACAGTTCGCCCTGTAACTACATCAACCGGATATGCAATCAAAAGCTCATTGTTTTCGATGCTGACTGCCTTGCTCTTTGCTTTTTTTAATTCATTTCCTTCCATATATTCTAAAAATACATTTTCTCCAATCTCTATCATTGACTTCACTCTTTCGCATTCAATATACTCGCTTTTACATTAAATCACGTAATGAAAAAAAGGAAAAGACAATTAGTCCTTTCCTCCCTTTTTTATAGGTCTTTATATATAGGTTCTGCATTTTTTAGTTTTTCAACCTTTTCTTCTGACCCGTCCTTTGCATTAATATACATTCTAAATGTGTCATTTTCTATTGTTCCGAGCATTTCATAGCATAATACTTCTTGGCCAAGTTCATTTGTAATCAAAGCGAGCCTTGTTTCTCTCACTTGTACATTTTTATTTAATTTAGATTTTGCCTCTGCTTCATTAATAGCCGGCTTGGGTATATCTCTTTTTCTATGGGCTGTTAGGAAGTCTCTTGCTGAAAACCCAACAACCTCACCGTCATCCAAGGCCACTTTCATACGAATTGCTTCCGGGTACATCCGGACTTTATTTTCAACAGGAACATATGAGAATACGCCGATTTTATCATATTGGGCACTTTCATCAATTTCCAAATCATCTGTCTCATATCCGTTTTTCTTTAAAAAAGCGAGTGCACGGTTCGATCCGTCATTCAAACTGATTTTCTGATCTTTCACTTCTCTGTTTTGAATCAAATATACCGGATGCCCGCCTTTTTTCGTAATATCCATATAAATCGCTGCTTTATGGTCTGGGTCTTTCATGCTGATGCTATAAACGTCGCGATTTGTTTTTTTTCCGCTCTTTACTACTTTAATGGAATAATTGTCATCCGGGGCAAATCGCTCAGCAATTTGTTTTGCTTCCTGTTCGGAAATTTGTTTTCCCTTCAGATGGACGAAGCCTTTCTCTTCTTTTTTTGTGCTGGTGAAACTCGGGCCAAGATCTGTTCCCGTGGAGAATGCACCAACATTCTTCTCGACAGTTTTAAAGCTGTTGATAATCGTATTATCACTTTGTTTTTCGTCAGAAGCCAGCGCCATCTCCACGTCCATCCAGCGAAGGTTTTTGCTCATGACAAGGTGCTGTACATGACGCAGTTCATTTTGTATATCTATGGACTGCTGATATAGCTTATTCAGTGATGTATACTCATTTTTATCAAGCGGCTTTTGATCTAAATCTCTGACTGCCGTTTTATAACTGAAATCCCCGATTTTTGATAATAGCTCTTCTGTTTTGTTAAACGGCATTAATGTAAGCGGCAGCTGGCTGACGCTGTTATGAGCTTCAGATGTAATCCTCCACACATCTATCAATGCAGGTGACAGTGATTTTTGGCTGTTCATGGCAAGTGTTGTTCCGATTTTATCATGAAGCTGATCCATCTGATAGGTCAGTTCATGAAACGCCCGCTGATAGTTATTTTCAGCATGAAGAAGAACGGCGTCTTTTTCCTGGTGCTCCTTGTATCCCCAGTAGCTTGTACCGACTATTGCAATACCGAGCACGGCGATTAAAATTCCTCTGATCATTTATCACACCTCTTTTTATGCTTTCTCATGTCTGCTATTCACAGAAAATGTGTTTACCGATTCTTTTAATCTGCGGACGTCCCCAAATCCAGGCACTTGTAGCTGTATCCGGATTAAAATAGTACAGCGCTTCCTCTGATGGGTCCCACCCATTGATAGCATCCAGCACTGCTTCTCTGGCCGTTTCATTCGGCTGCATGTAGATTTGCCCGTCGGCTACTGCTGTGAAGGCTAGCGGCTCAAAAACAACCCCCGCTACAGAATTCGGAAATAATGGGCTGTTCAACCGGTTTAAAATAACTGCTGCAATGGCAACCTGTCCCTCGTACGGCTCGCCCCGGGCTTCACCGTAAACTGCCTGAGAAAGGAGCCTGATATCATTGTTGGAAAATCCGCCAGGCATGTTAGCTGCGACCGCATCCTGTTTTCTTGCTTTTGCAGGTGTATTGTTTTGCTGTTTATTCGCTTTAGGCTGCTGTGTAGTTTTTTCAGCAGGCTGTTTTTGCCGCGCCTCTGCTTGCTGTCTTGCTTTTTGCGTTGCTGCTTTTGAAGGTTTCGTCTGGTATTTCAGCGGAACTTTTCCGTAATGCGTGAAGGTATTCCCTTTATTCAGCTGTTCTATGACATATTCACGATAGTATTTAGATTTAGATTCTAAGGTTTGCTTTGTTTTAGCTCCGACAAGGCCGTCAACCTCTTTTAACCCGAATTGATCCTGAAAGTTTCGAACTGCCCAGTACGTACCCCATCCATAAACCCCGTCAATTTTTCCGTTGTAGTATCCGTTGTACTGAAGGCGCGCCTGGAGTTCGACCACATCGTCCCCAGTTGCGCCTCTTTGAATGACCTGATTCGAAAAGGCAGAGATGGTTTCAGTATTGATAAACGTCGTTATTGTAAAGGAAAAAAGGATGAGACATGCCATAATCGATCCTTTGGACTTCATCTTTTCAAGCCTCCTACAGCAAATTTTTAAGTGTAATCGTATTTTCTGTAACAAGGTTATTTTTATACACTCTTTCCTTGTTATCCCTCAGAACATAAAACCTGTATTGATAAATCGACACACAAAAAAGCCGCACGGTAGCTGTGCGGCTTCTATACTTGCATCATATTGACGGAACGGGCTTTTTTCGCTTTTCGCAAACCAAACCACCATAAAAATAACATAAATGGAAACATATAATAAATCCAATTACTGAGTGCTGTCAGGATAAAATCATACGATCCATGCAAAAGTGACGGGAGAGCTAAAGAAAGAATAAGCCACTTCACACGCGCCTTATTAGTGGAAAAACGAGCTTTCCCAAGATAAAATCCCATAATAACGCCTATTAAGGCATGGCATGAAACAGGCAGGAGCGCCCTGACGAACGCATGCTCCACACCGTGGCCAATTAAATAAAGAATATTTTCGAGGGTTGCAAAACCGAGCGATACACTTGCTCCGTATACAATCCCGTCATAATGCTCATCAAACTGGGCGTGCGGGTAAACACTGACCATCAGAATAAACCATTTTAATGATTCCTCCAAAAACCCTGAAGATAAAAAAGAAACGAAAAAGCTTCCGCCTCCTACATTCTCTTTTTCAAGCACGTACTGGATAAACATTGTGGGAAATACAAGAACAACCCCTAGAAAAAACGACCGAAGCACCATATGTACAGGTTCATTATCATACTGATCTTTTAAATAAAAATAACTTAACAGCGCGATGCCGGGAGCAATTCCTGCAGAGATGATTGCAAACATCAGGCAACCTCTTTCCTTTATATTCCTATGTCTATCCTACCATGTTGTTTATCTTTTTACATCTGTCTGAACGTAAAAAAACAAAAAGAGCATACGAACCATCATATGCTCCCCTTCTTTAATGATTTTCTCTTTTTGCGATTTCCGCTGCGATATGTCCTCCGTGAAATCTGCCGTTTTCAATAAATATTTCATTTGCATTGTTCCCTGCAGCAATGACCCCGGCAATAAAAATACCCTTAACGTTCGTCTCCATCGTTTCTTCATTGAAAAACGGGCGTCCTGTTTCTTTATCAATTTCAACACCCATTTTTTCAAGAAATTGATGGTCAGGATGATAGCCTGTCATAGCGAATACGAAATCATTTTTAATGGTGATAAGTTCCTTTTCACCGGAGCGGAATACAACTTCACCCTCGGTGATTTTTTCGACACTAGCGCCAAATTCCATACGGATTGTTCCGTTTCTGACAAGCGATTCAAATTCAGGCAGAATCCATGGCTTAATGCTTGGCGAATACTCATTGCCCCTGTATAAAACTGTGACACGCGCTCCAGATTTCACGAGTTCAAGGGCAGCGTCTACGCTTGAATTTTTCCCGCCGATGACGACAACATCTTTATCAAAGTATGGGTGGCCTTCTTTAAAATAATGAAATACTTTTGGCAAATCCTCACCAGGTACATTCATATAGTTTGGATGATCATAGTAGCCTGTTGCAATGATACAATATGGGGTCGTATAAGTCCCTTTTGATGTCTCTATAAGGAATGTATTGTTTTCCGCTTTCGTCACTTTATGCACCATCTCAAACGCATTTACACGGATGTTTTTCCTTTTGACAACCTCCCGGTAATACGACAAAGCTTGAATTCTGACAGGCTTTCTGTTTTCCGTAATAAATGCCACGTCTCCGATTTCAAGTTTTTCACTTGAGCTGAAAAAGGTTTGATGCGTCGGATAATTGTAAATACTGTTAACGACATTTCCTTTTTCGATGACGAGAGCATCAATGCCAATTTGTTTTAGGTGAATGGCAGCAGATAGTCCACAAGGTCCTCCGCCTATAATTATTGCTTTTTCTTGAATCATTTCCGTCAACTCCTGCGATTGGCAATTCATTTCATAATTTTTCTATTTCCGAATAAAAAAATCTCCTATTTTATCATAGGAGATTTTTTATTTTTATGCAAATCACGAACTTATATCCAGCCTCTAAAACGCGAAGCTTCAGCCATTTTGCGAACGCCGACCATATAAGCAGCGAGTCTCATGTCAATTCTTCGGTTTTTAGCCATTTCATAAATATTGTTAAATGATTTGACCATCATTTTTTCTAATTTTTCTTCTACCTCTTCTTCGCTCCAGTAGAAGCCTTGATTATTCTGAACCCATTCAAAATAAGAAACTGTTACGCCCCCCGCACTTGCCAGCACGTCCGGTACAAGCAGAATGTCCCGGTCTGAAAGAATTTTTGTTCCTTCAAGCGTTGTTGGCCCGTTTGCCGCTTCAACCACAATTTCAGCCTGGATATTATGGGCGTTTTCTTCTGTAATTTGATTTTCAATCGCAGCGGGAACAAGGATATCACAATCCAACTCCAACAGTTCTTGGTTCGTAATGGTATCGTTGAAAAGCTTTGTTACGGTACCGAAGCTGTCGCGGCGGTCGAGTAAGTAATCGATATCGAGGCCTTCAGGATCATAAAGTCCGCCATACGCATCTGAAATGCCGACAACCTTTGCCCCTGCATCATGCATAAATTTCGCCAAATAGCTTCCCGCGTTTCCGAAGCCTTGGACAACAACACGCGCACCTTTAATATCGATGCCTTTTTTCTTAGCCGCTTCCTTAATACAGATGGTTACACCTTTTGCTGTCGCAGATTCTCTCCCATGAGATCCGCCAAGCACAAGCGGCTTGCCTGTAATAAATCCAGGCGAATTAAATTCATCAATTCTTGAATACTCATCCATCATCCAAGCCATGATTTGTGAGTTTGTAAATACATCCGGCGCCGGCACGTCTTTCGTCGGGCCGACAATTTGGCTGATTGCTCTGACATACCCTCTGCTCAGACGCTCCAGCTCTCTAAACGACATATCCCTTGGATCACAAACAATTCCGCCTTTACCACCGCCATATGGAAGATCAATTATGCCGCATTTTAAACTCATCCAAATAGAAAGCGCCTTCACCTCTTTTTCTGTTACGTTCGGGTGAAAACGTATCCCGCCTTTCGTAGGACCGACAGAGTCATTGTGCTGCGCACGATAACCTGTAAAAATCTTTACTGAACCGTCGTCCATACGAACAGGTATTTTTACCGTTAATAACCTCATCGGCTCCTTTAACAGTTCGTATACTTCTTCGGGATATCCCAATTTTTCCAGAGCCTTATGTATTACGGTTTGGGTTGATTTTAATACATCAAGTTTGTCCTCTTCTGTATGACCGGTGTATCGATCGGCTGCCATTTGAGTTAACCTCCTAGAATCTTCTGTTTCTCACATGCTCCCTTTCAGAGAATAGTATACACCTTCATATGATCCGTGCATAGAATAAACGTTATGTTTTTCCATGTTTTTTAACGAAAAAAACTGCTGTGAAATCAGCAGTTTTCCGTTGCATTCTTATGAAAAATGAGTCTGTATCGTCTCAACGGCATTACCGTCCATTATGAGCTTACCATACTCTTGCAAGCGATAAATCGTTAAAGTTGTCGGATTGCCGTATTCCGCCAGAACCGCCACAACCCCCTCAGCCGTATGTGACCCTAGGTCTTCAAGGCTTAAAAAGTACTGTCCGTTATAGTGGTAGACAGTTCCCCCATTGATACCGATTCGCTGTAAGCTTTCTGATAGCTGAATGATATCTTCAAAGGAATGGAATTGATAAATGATGTCCGCACTTTCATCAAGCTTGACTTGCATTTCGATGTAATCATCATCATACTCATCGTCTTCTGAATCGGCGTCTTGGTTCTTTGTTACGATCACAACCATCCCTTGTGCTTGGAGAGAATACACTTCCACTGCAATCGGTCCATTCGCTTCAAAGCCGAGCTCTGTATTAGCTTCATTCATCATATCTTTAAATAACTGGTGGACTTTAAACGAGTCCTTCCAGAGGTCTTCTTTTGTCAATCCCCGGTCTGTCAAATCATCGAGGGTCAAAAAGATTTTGATTTTATTATAATTCAGACGCTCAAGCCGCATAACGTTCCCTCCTGCCTCTACTTGCACACAAATCATATAACACATTATATGAGATGATGAGTCATAGGTTCTTAATTGTTATCAGTTTACACTGAGTTCACTAGTAAGACAAGCACAATGCAGTTTTTATTGCCTTATGGATTTTTTGCTTTTGAGAAGTTATTCCGGCTCACAAAGCGTCACAATGTGTGTTTCCGGTTCAGCACCTAAACGAAGAGGCACTTTTGTTGTTCCATATCCGTTGCTGATGAGATACGCTGCATTTTTAACAATGCCTGTTTTCCCAAGTTCATACGGGCCGAATTTTCCAAACCTAATCTGACCGCCGTGGGTATGTCCGCTGAATATCGCATCAATCCCGTCAGCTTCATTGATTTGTTCATGAATCTCAGGGTTATGACATATCAGAATATTCAGCTTGCTTTTGTCGAGTTCTTTAATGGCTTCCTCATAATGATCCATCTCCATCCTGATATCATCAACTCCAGCAATCGCAATCGTATGGCCGTTGTACGTAAACGGAACTGACTCATTCCTCAGAGTGATGACACCATGCGCTTTGAATATGGAATATAGCTTATGCTGCCTGACTTCATAATCGTTATTCCCCCACACAAACACGACAGGGACCCCGAAAGCCGCAAGCCTTTTAATGTTTTCTTCGATTCTAGTACTAGGCACCCCGCCCTCGGCTAAATCACCGCCGATGATAACCAGGTGAGGGGTATGACTTCGCGCTTTTGCTAAAAGGTCTTGATCGATGAGACGTTTGTGAATGTCCGAAATAAAAAAGATTGTAAGAGGCGGCTTGCCCTTCATTTTTGCTAAAGGAAACGTATGTGTTTTCAAATGGTTTCCTTTTGCTGTTGAGTACATCTTTGCCGTCATTGCCGCTGCCGCCACAGTTAGCACACCGGCAATTTTCACTGATAGCTTCATAAAAACTCTCCATTCTTTTAGAACTTATCAATAAGACGGACAATAAAAAAAGACGTTTCTATCGTTTGAGAAAACGCCCGATTTTATTTACTTTCAAAATATAGATTAATGTCATATTTGTGCTTCATCATTTGAAAAACAGATTCTCTTGCCTTCCATTTATCCGGCTGAGGCCAAAGATCAGTGCTTTTCTGAATAATTTCGCATCTCAGTTTATGAAAATCGCCCTCCGCTTTTTCTTCCTTTTTCTTAAAATAATATGAAGTGCAGTATGCAAAAGCGGTTGCCATCATCCAAAATAAATAAAAGGTATGGCTAAGCATTTCTTGAAGAACGAGCTGAGGCGCCGGGCTTTTGATCATGATCATAATACATAATAGACCTAAGCAAATGAGTGAAGCCCATCGCCATCTGCGGCATTGTGTTGCATAATTTTCAAATTTTTGTTTTCGTTTCACCAGTGCTTGGAGCATCTGTTTGGTCGGCGCGTCTGTAAACTCTGTAAACTGATCTATCTGATTCCATAAGGATTCCATACGCTTCACACCTTGTCCATTTTCATTGCTACAATATATGAGCGTAAAATAAAAAAAATGCCCTATTCATCCATTAAGGGGATGTCCAAAACTTGTCCGGTGTAAACATCATTTCCATTCAGATGATTATAGGCACGGATTTTTTCTTCTCCCGACCGGCTTTTATAATACTTCATAGAAATGCGGTACAGCGTTTCTTTCTTTTGGACAGTGTGCTTGACAACGCGTTTTGGCTCAGATAGAACTGGTTCAGCCGGCTGCTGCTCTTGCGGTGCCGCTTCTTGTTGAGAAGAGGAAGCAGCCGCGGTGGTTGCTTCCTCCTTATTTGCTGAGTCTTCATTTTCTGCTACAGCAGGCTGTTTCTTACCAGTTGTTGTTTTTGCAGGGTCTTTTGCCTTTGTATCCTCAGACTTTTTTTTTGACTCTTGCTGCAATGCGGTCTCATTCGTTTCTTTGGTCTCTTTGGTAACTGCGGTGTCATTTTTATCCTCTGATTTCAGCACAACCTCATATTTGCTTTGACTGCTGTCGATAAAAACATCTTCATAATCGTCATGATTATCCGGGTGGTTTTTTAGATAAAATAAGCTGACTAACACGATAACCGGCACAAATACAAATAATACAGCGAGTACAGTGAATAATGGCGTTTTTGTTTTGCCTTGCTTTTTTTTCTGTTCTCTTTGATTTTTTACAGATTGTCTTGTCGGAAGGCTTTCTCCATCATCATCGAAATAATCGTCCGCCAATGCGGCGTTTTGATCTTCATAAAGATTCTGGGCTTTTCTTCTCTCTACTCTCGACATGTTCGTCATGTTTATCCCTCCTCACATGTTCAAAACGAATCTGACAGGCAAACACAGCATCAATGATAAAATGCGCCGTCACCGGCACAAATAAGTTACCGGTCCATTCATACATCAGACCGAGTAAAAAGCTGATTGCTGTTACCATGATAAATAACAGCCATTTTGACAAATACCGAATGTGTAGAACGGCAAATATAAGGCTGGCCGCCCATAGACCGATATGAGTCTGCAGCACTCCTCTGAATAACATTTCTTCCGCGAAAGCAATCAGAAGCGTTAAAAATATAATATGAGGGATTGACCTCTTACTGAATATTTTTTTATTGATTCCGCCGTCATCATATAAATGAGGCGGACACCATTTCATCACTGCCATATCGGCTAAAATAACAATAACCGAAATAGAAACGCCATACCATATGATTCGCATATCGCCAATATCCCAGAGCATTAGTAGATCTTTTACATCCTCAAAAAAGAATAATCCCGCTAAGGCTGCTGTGATAATGATCAAAAGCTGCGTCAGATATAACTGCTTGAGCATGTCACGATCAGAGATATGCCGAATGAAATCCTTTTGCTGTTTCAGTTCAGCTCACCTACAGTCTGCAAGCTGAATATTCGGTGCAATTCCGAACTCCAGCTGTCTAATGGCGCCATTTTACTTCGTTCTCCTTTTTGTTCATACAAGGATAGATCAAAACCGCAATGTGAACAACACGGCAGATGTCCATCATCAGGCTCGTATGATTCATCAAAATAGGTTAACAGTGATTGCCTTAAACAGCCTTCACGCTGAAGCAGAAAAGATACGCGGCGCATTTTTTCCAGCTTCAGCTCCATGCGATATGAAATTTCCTGTTTCATCAGTTCAATTGATGTTTTCCCCTGCATAAAGAGATGTATCATCATACGGGCTTGTGTTTCTCCGACACCATACTGCATTAATACGTCACGCAACTTTCTCTCATCCTGCTCATCCGTCTTTTCAAGCACACGGATCACATCGGCGATTTCTGCCGCTGTGACACTCTCCATTTGGATAATCTGCTCCTGCAATTCAAAATCACCTGGCGCCCGCAGTAAAATGCTGACACTCGGTTTTCCGTCGCGACCCGCTCTGCCGATTTCCTGCATAAAAGCTTCAGCCGTCTGCGGGATGTGGAAATGAATTACATATCTGATATCAGGTTTATCGACACCCATTCCAAACGCATTCGTACAACATATCACATCGAGCTGATTATGGATAAACTGCTGCTGTATTAAAATCCTGTCGCCAGACTCCATACCGCCATGGTAAAAGTCGGCTCTGCTGCTCGTCTTGCTTTTAATTTCCCCCGCTAATTCTTCAGCCCATTTCCTTGTCGGACAATAAACAATTCCAGGTCCTTGCAGATTTTCAACCAGCTGAATGACCCTATCTATTTTTTCGGCAGTATCCGCGGCACTTTCCACCCGGAATGCGATATTTGGGCGGTTGACTGAGTTGAGATGCCGTTCGGCATGCTGCAGCTCCAGCAGATTCGTGACATCTTGCAACGTATCCTTTGTAGCTGTAGCAGTCAATGCCAGAATCGGAGGATGCCCAAGTTCTTTTCTCAGCTGTCCGAGCTTTGAATAGTCAGGCCTAAAGTCATGCCCCCATTCAGATATGCAATGTGCTTCATCAATAACGAAAAGGCTGATCGGGACGTTTTTCAATTTTTCCAATACATATGGCGACTGGAAAGCCTCAGGAGACAAGTACAAAAATTTATAACGGTGAATATGTTCCAAAACGAATTGTCTTTCCTGCCTGCTAAGCAAGCTATTCAAAGCGGCCGCACGTTTTTCACCCCGTGCTTTTAGCTGCTGTACCTGATCCTCCATTAAAGAAAGCAATGGAGAAACGATTAATACCATACCGTCAAGCATGTAGCCAGGCAGCTGGTAGCAAAGCGATTTTCCTCCCCCAGTCGGAAGCATTGCAATGGTATCCTTCCCGCTAAGTATGCTTCTAATAATGTCCTCCTGTCCTTTTTTAAAGGAAGTAAAACCAAAAAACTGATGTAATGTTTGCTGTAATTTAGTCATATTGCTGCACCTGCTTTGTCAATGCCAGTCTGATTTGAAAGTAGCTGAACCGCTGCTCCAGCCCGTCTCGAATTTGTTTGATTTTGTTCGTCCGCATCCGTTTGGCAAACTCTGCAATTTGGAGCTGGTCCTCCGCTGATACATAGTCATCAATCATAAACGCAGGCTCGTGAAGAGAAATCTCGACAATATGGTCTTCAATCGTCGCTGTTTTCAGCTTTCTGATTTCAGCAATTCGATGTATGGGGATTCCTTGTTTAACCATCTGCCATGTTTTCCTCGTTGACTCTGTCAGGGCATTATCTAAATGCACATCAAAGAGGAGATCCTTTAACAAAGTATCTTCACACTCCGGGAGAGAATGAATAAAATAATGTACCGAAGCCCAAAACATGATATAAACGTACCATTCATCTTCTTTCAGCGTGTCAGCAAGCTGCCTGCTCGTATAACCGATCCTATCGTGCGAGGTTAAGGAGTAGACAAAAATTTGCGCCGCTTTGTCATCAACCTTATGCAAATGCGCCTTCAGCATGGCAAAAAGACTGCTTGCCATCTCTATATGATCCGTATGCCGGGACAGGTATTTCTTGACCCAATGAAGTGTCTTATAATCCTTTGTGACAGGGATATACTGCCTGCTCCCTTGCAGTTTATGAGATAAGACCTGCACAAGCAGCGAAAGCCTCTTCCAAAGCACGCCGGCAGCCTGCTGATAATAAGCGCCGTGGCAATAAACTGGCCAAGGCCGCTCACTAAGGGCGTGTCTTAATGCTGCTGCGCCGCTGGCTGTCACTTTGTATGTATCTGTTTCAGACATTGATTCGAGATATGAATGCTGTGCAAGCTTGGTGAGTGTCGCTGAAATATCGCTTCTCGAACATTGCGCCGCCATTCCAAAGTATTTTGCAGTATGAAATAAGCCGGCATCTTGAATGGTTTGTGACGATCTTTTGCCTTTGAATAGGTGAAAAACAGCGCTTCCCGACCGTTCTCCGTTTATTTTAAAAAGGCAATCGAGAACCATAGTATCGAAGTAATTTAATGACAACCTATCCACCCACATTCTTCCTGACAAAAATCGTTGATTTGCTCTCTTTATTTTAACAGATTTTAAACAGAAATCGACGTTTAAAGTCATCATTAAGGGGGATGTTATGTAGATAACCCCTTATGTGATAAGCATTCTCAATCATTTTTCTGTTGAAATGTGGCATCAACATCATTACAATAAGTAAGAGGAATAGGTGTTAAATTGATTAAATATAAAGATTGATCCATTTGTTCCACCAAGAACAATCTGGGAGGTTTTATTCATGGCAAAGTACACAATTGTAGACAAAGATACATGCATTGCATGCGGCGCTTGCGGAGCTGCTGCACCAGACATTTACGATTACGATGATGAAGGCATCGCGTTCGTAACGCTTGATGAAAACAAAGGCGTTGTCGAAGTTCCTGAGGTACTGGAAGAAGATATGATTGATGCATTTGAAGGATGTCCTACTGATTCCATCAAAGTGGCGGATGAGCCATTTGAAGGCGACCCGCTTAAATTTGAATAGAAGAAACAAAAAAAGCTCCCGCAGGGGAGCTTTTTTATTTAATGGATATGTGCACGCTGCTGTTCAATCCATGGCTTGAGCTTTAAGAAAATAAGTGAGAATACGATCGTAATCACAATTCCTTTTATGATGTTAAAAGGAAGAATACCAGCGACAACAGCTGTTTTCAGCGCGCTGTCGGATAATGCCGGCGAATGTAAAAACCACGTGTATGCAGGGAGAATCAGAACATAATTTAAAATACTCATCAAAATGGTCATTGCCGCGGTGCCTAGAAGCAGGCTGAAGGCCAAGCCCTTTGCTGAGTTCAGCTTTTTAAATAAGAAAGCAGTCGGCAATATAAAGAGTGTTCCTGCAATAAAATTCGCAATTTGTCCGACAGGAACTCCGGCCATGCTGCCCTGAATGATATATTGAAGAACGTTTTTTATTGCTTCTACGGCAATACCCGCCAAAGGTCCGTAAATCAGAATGGCAATAATAGCGGGCACGTCGCTAAAATCAATTTTTAAATAATCCGGAAGACCCGGAAACGGGAAATTCAACAGCATCAAAACAAATGCAATGCTGCTCAGCATACTGATCACAACTAATTTTTTTACTTTCACTTCACTCTCTCCTTTTCGATCACATCTTACTCGAAAACGGAAAGGTTCTTTTCCAGCCAATAAAAAAACCGCTTCATGTATAAAAGCGGGGTTTCAAAAATTAGGCTAGGCAAAGAAACGTTTGAAAATCCAATTTCAAAACGCTTATGAACCTCCATCTTCTCCCATCCAGACTGTACTGTCGGCTCCGGAATCTCACCGAATCCTGCTGTAAAAACAGCTCGCGGGCTTAGAGCCATTGGCTCATCACCGCCGGTAGGGAATTTCACCCTGCCCCGAAGATTGATCATATAAATTTAGCTCTATTATAAACGATAACTGGTTGGCTGTATAGAGAATTGCTTCAAATTATATATAATACTTGAAAGCCATAAAAACATTGATTTTTAAGCTTTCCTTTTATCCTTTACTGCGTCAATACACGTTGACACTCTATTGAGAATATGTTAAATTATCAGATATTTAGTTTGTCAATTTAGGAGGAAATCTAACGATGTTTCGAGTATTGGTCTCAGACAAAATGAGCAACGACGGCTTACAGCCACTTATTGAATCAGACTTTATTGAAATTGTTCAAAAAAACGTAGCAGATGCAGAAGATGAATTACATACTTTTGATGCTCTTTTGGTGCGAAGTGCGACAAAAGTAACAGAGGACCTTTTCAAAAAAATGACTTCTTTAAAAATTGTCGGAAGAGCGGGTGTGGGTGTAGATAATATCGATATTGACGAGGCGACTAAACACGGGGTCATCGTGATTAACGCTCCTAACGGCAACACCATTTCGACAGCTGAGCATACATTTGCGATGATCTCTTCTTTAATGAGACACATTCCTCAGGCTAATATTTCAGTAAAATCTAGAGAGTGGAACCGCACAGCTTACGTCGGTTCAGAGCTTTATGGAAAAACGCTTGGGATTGTAGGATTAGGCCGAATCGGAAGCGAAATAGCACAGCGTGCGAGAGCGTTTGGTATGACCGTTCACGTTTTTGATCCTTTCTTAACTGAAGAAAGAGCGAAAAAGATCGGCGTAAACAGCCGTTCATTTGAAGAAGTGCTTGAAAGCGCGGATATTATTACCGTTCACACACCTTTAACAAAAGAAACAAAAGGCTTATTGAATAAAGAAACGATTGCAAAAACGAAAAAAGGTGTTCGCTTAATTAACTGTGCGCGAGGCGGTATTATCGATGAAGCAGCACTTCTAGAAGCTTTGGAAAGCGGACATGTTGCCGGAGCAGCACTGGACGTTTTTGAAGTTGAACCGCCAGTAGACAATAAACTCGTTGATCATCCATTAGTCATTGCCACTCCTCACTTGGGCGCATCGACGAAAGAAGCTCAGCTGAATGTCGCGGCTCAAGTGTCAGAAGAAGTTCTGCAGTTCGCAAAAGGTCTACCTGTCATGTCAGCTATCAATCTCCCTGCCATGACAAAAGATGAATTTGCTAAAATTAAGCCTTACCATCAAATCGCAGGAAAAATTGGCAGCCTAGTATCCCAATGCATGAAAGAGCCCGTACAGGATGTTGCCATTCAATACGAAGGAACAATTGCCAAACTTGAAACATCGTTCATTACAAAAAGCCTTCTGTCAGGCTTCTTAAAACCGCGCGTTGATTCAACTGTTAACGAAGTCAATGCCGGAGGTGTCGCAAAAGAACGCGGCATCAGCTTTAGTGAAAAAATTTCCTCTTCTGAATCAGGATACGATAACTGCATCAGTGTAAAAGTGACAGGAGACCGCAGCACCTTTACTGTAACGGCTACGTATATTCCTCATTTCGGAGAACGTATCGTCGAGATCAACGGATTTAATATCGATTTTTACCCGACGGGTCACCTGGTATATATCCAGCATCAGGATACAACAGGTGTCATCGGCCGAGTCGGACGTATTCTCGGAGATAACGATATTAATATTGCAACCATGCAGGTTGGCCGTAAAGAAAAAGGTGGAGAAGCCATCATGATGCTTTCCTTTGACAGACACCTTGAAGATAAAATTGTGAAAGAACTAACAGATGTTACTGATATTGTGTCAGTGAAGCTCATTGATCTTCCATAATCCAAAAAAACTCAAGCTTTATAAGCTTGAGTTTTTATAGTTCTATTTTTGTATGTTTTTGTGCAAAACTTCTAAGACATTCCTCAGCTCAGAAACAGGTATTTGACCAGGTGCCGATGCCTCTTCTCCCGCACCAAAAGTGCAAGCTGATCCAAAAACCTCACCGCTCAGCCTGCTGATCAGCCCTGTTTCAGCCATTGACATTGTAATAATCGGACGGTCTGCATATTCTGTTTTCATTGTATACGTCGCATCAAGCAGCGTTAAGAGATCACCTGTACCCTTCGGCATGACAGCTATTTTTGGAATATGCGCTCCTAAATTATGCATTTTCCGAAGTCTCGAAAGAATCTCATCTTTCGAGGGCGTTTTCTCAAAATCATGATTTGACATTACCACATAGACATTGTTCTCTTTTGCCAGCGATACTAACGCTTTGACAATTTCATCTCCTGAAAATAATTCAATGTCAATTAGATCGATGTCTTTTGTTTGGACTGCCGCTTCCAGCAAAGCAATATAGGAGCTTTCATCCATTTCCATGCTCCCGCCTTCTTTATGGGTTCTGAATGTAAATAGAAACAGCTTGTCCGCTAAAGACTTCCGAAGTTTAGAAATCATTTTTGTGACTGCTTCTCTGTCTTTTGCATTTTCAAACACGTCGACTCGCCACTCCACAATGTCCGGATTGAGTAATTTTACAGCTTCTGCTTCATTCAAAATTTGTTTTTCCGTTTTTCCCATCAGCGGAACGATGATTTTCGGCATCCCTTTCCCGATGGAAACTCCTTTGATTGTTAACACGTTCACTCGTCTCAAATCCTTTCAATTGTTACCTTGTTTTATTATACACGCCCAACTATTTTTTTGAAATTTCTATTATATGAATTGCAACTAAAAAAGAGCCTGCAAGGGCCCTTTTTTAATTTAAGGAAATCGGATTTGGAGCAGCTGGTACCGGAATTGCCTCTGATACGTCATATCTGCCGATTTTTTTTGTTCTGGTTTCCGTAAAGGTCACTTCTGAAAAACCAAACTCTTTTGCTGTTAAAAGTAGTCCCTCAATCATTAAGATACCAGCAAGGGAATCCTCAACTTCTGAGCCTTTTGAGAAGTGAATATATAAGTGTTTTTGTTTCTTCGTTACAGATTGGACAGCCCCCGTTTGAATTAGAGGAATTGTATCTGCATCATTGTTCGATTCCATATCCTTAATGGCTTCTTTTACCGTATCGAATGTTTTTTCTGACGGTACGAGAAAGTTCCCTTGTTCATTTTGATACAAGTAATAAGCTCTTTTTGACTGTTTGGGAATCGTAATTTCTGTAAAGGTGCCATATGAGCCTATACGGACTCCACTTTCGTTTTGATATGATAAAAATTTAATTTTTTCATATGGACTCCATTTTAAAGATTCTTTCAGCAATTTTTTTAACAGTTTATCATCCTTTACAGAAAAAGCCTGAATAGGCTGATGGACTCGTATACTTAATTCCTTCTGGTTTGGTTTTTCTATTACCTCAAGTTCATTTATGAAGGACGGAATTGTAATAGCATGATCAAGGATATCCAATTCACTGTTTACAGACAGCATGTCCTGGATCGTTTGGTCTGCGTTTGTTTTTTTAATGCTGATGGGTATGATGGCGGATGTATCGGCATCAGCAACCGCTACAGTGATGTAGTTTTTCTGTTCCTTTTCAGGAACAACAAACGATGTCTGATCCAAGGATGATACAGCTTTTGGGCTGTCTGCTGTCTCGGTTTTCGTTACAGCGTTCTCTTGGGACGCTTCTTTTTGTTGAAGCTGTGCCTGGTCAAAGAAATGAGGAGAAATAATGAAGGCGATAAAAACCGCAATTGTAGCGGCACACGCGGGGCCAATCCACCTAACAGCGGGCTTTTTTTTGCTTTTTGCCATCGTCAGCCGCTTGTAAATATCCTGAGGCGAACGATGGTCTTTAACTGCCGGAAGTTGACTTAACAACTCCTTTATTTGTTCTTCGTTCCATTCTGACTTCATCATCCATTAGCTCCTCCCTCAAAAGCTCCATATGTTTCCGAAGTACTTTGAGCCCTCTGTGTTGGGTCGTTTTGACTTTGCTTTCCGAGAAGCGCAGAGCATTGGCTGTTTCCTGAATTGAATATCCCTGAATAAACCGCAAGATGATCACAGCTCTTTGATCGATCGTGCATTGATCAAGCGCAGCATAAATTTCCCGGACATTTTCATGTTGAACAGCAAGTTCGTCCGGAAGCAATTGCTGATCTCTGACATCCTGTGTATCCCAATCAAATGTGCCGAGTATACGCTGTCTGATCGTCTGCTGTTTACGGAACCAGTCTATCGCAACATGGCGTGCGATCGACAAAAGCCATGTCTTTTCACTGCTTCTTCCTTCAAACGTATGATAAGAATGTAATACGCGGATATAAACCTCCTGAAGAAGATCTTCTGCCTGGCTTTTATCCTTTACCATATAAAATAAAAATTGGTACAAATCTTGATGATATGTGTCATATAATAATTGAAAGGTTTCTTCCATTTGAAACCCCTCCGTTCACTTTTTTGTCGTATTAATAGCTTGAAAAGTTACATTACAACTATATTACGAGAAACTGGAATTTGGAAGGGAATTTATATTAACATATCCTTAAATTTTATTAATATTGGCCTTTAAAAAAACACCCGCTCGATTAGCGGGTGTTTCTTATGGAACAAGATTCTTCGGCAAATTCAGACCCAATTTTATGGTTTTGTCGGAATATAAAATGTAAATGTCGTTCCTTTATCCATTCGGCTGTGCACCGTAATCGATCCGTTGTGGGCTTCCACGATATTTTTAACGATAGCCAACCCAAGACCTGTTCCTGCTCTGCCTCTTGTCCGCGCTTTATCTGCTTTATAGAACCGCTCAAAGATAAATGGCAGATCTTCTTCCGGAATGCCAGATCCAGAGTCTTTGATATCAATTTTCAATCCATCTTTCACAGAATGGGCTGCAATGAAAACACTGCCGCCCGATGAAGTATGCCTCAGCGCGTTATCAATCAAGTTGGTAAATACCTGCTCCATCTTGTCTTCATCAAACATAAATTCTTCTTCAGTGAGAGAAATGTCTTGATGTAAAGTAATATTTTTTTCTTTAGCAACACCGGAAAATTTTCGAATGATTTTCTCTAAAAATTCATTGACATTGATTTTTTCATAATGCAAACCTGTATGGCCTGATTCCATTCGGGCTAGATCAAGCAAATCATTGACTAGACGGCCCATTCGCAACGATTCATCATATATGATTTGAGCTATTTCTTTCCGGTCTTCTTCAGAGCTTGCAATGTCATCAACAATTGCTTCACTGTACCCTTGAAGCATAGAGATCGGTGTTCTCAACTCATGGCTGACATTTGCGATAAAGTCCTCCCGCAGCTTATCAAGACGGCGTTCTTCAGTCATGTCGCGCAGCACGGCAACTGCTCCTCTGACATGCGATTCCGCATATAGCGGCGACATCAAGAGCACCCATGATCTGCCTTGCAGCGTCATCTCAACCATTTGCTCTTTTTCAGTGCTGACAGCATTTTGGAACAGCTCTTTTGCTTCAGGCGGAAGGTTATCGCCTTCTTTAATATTCATATTCTGCTCATAATACCAAGCCTGTAGAAAACGTTCGGCCGGAGGGTTTGTCACAAGAATTGTACCGTCGATATTAATGGTAATGACCCCGTCAGCCATACTGCTCAAGATGTTAGAAAGCTGCTCTTTTTCTTGATTGAGCGCATTAATATGAAAGTTAAGCTGCCGGCCCATTTGATTAAAAGCGGTTGCCAGTTCACCGATTTCATCCTGAGTTAAAATCGGGATTTTTGTATCGAACTTGCCCTTAGCCAAATCCTGTGCGCCTTCTCTCATTTTTCGGAGCGGATACGTGACCCTGCTTGATAAGAAGAAAGCAAAAAATGTGGTCAGTATAATTGCAATTCCCGCGGCCAGGAAAATATAGCGGGTCGTGTGCTTTGTTGTATCTTTAACGGCAAGCAAAGACTGAGATAAAAAGACCATGCCTTTCTTTCCGTCTTTTTCATACGGGACACCTACAATCAGACGTTCATTATCCGTGTCTGTATTGCTCAGCCCCGTTCGTTTGCTTACTTTTTTATGGTCTTGGAGAGCTTTATTCAAGTCTTTGTCATGCTGTATTTGCTCAACCGTAATGGACGACAGCCGATTTTTATCGTTCGGGGAATACCAGTGCTTTTTCTCATCCTGAATAATGGCAATGCTTGTTAAGTTATCAGCGAGCTCCCAAGTGATTGATCTTGCCAGTGCCTGGTCCTCGTGATTTTCTAGGATGACAGCAACTTTATTCGCAAGCTGTGTTAAATCATTCTCGGCTTCTTCCACATGATAATTCTCAATAAATTCCAGCAAAAGAACCGTTAAAATGAACAATACGATCAACACAAGCGAAAGGATCGTAAACCACAGCTTGCCTACTACGCTTTTCCAAAATTTCATTCAGCGCCTACCTCAAATTTATAGCCTACACCCCATACGGTGACAATTTTTTTCGCAGCTTCCGGAGATACCTTGTTCAGCTTCTCTCTCAGGCGTTTGACGTGAGTGTCTACTGTCCGCAGATCACCAAAAAACTCATATTGCCACACTTCTTTCAGAAGCTTTTCCCGATCATACACTTTGTCAGGTGTTTTCGCTAAGAAGTATAAAAGTTCATACTCTTTCGGCGTCAGGCTTACTTCTGTTCCATCAGCCATTACGCGATGGGCATCATGGTCAATGGACAGATGTGAAAACACGAGTACATTTTTCGTCGGTGTATTGGCATTCAAATAAGAGGTTTGGGATGCTCTTCTCAAAAGGGCTTTTACCCGCAGCACGACTTCTCTCGGGCTGAACGGCTTGACAATATAATCATCTGTTCCCGCTTCAAATCCCTGCACCCGGTTTGCTTCTTCTCCTTTTGCAGTCAGCATGATGATTGGTGTCGCTTTTTTCTCCCGAACTTGCCGGCACACTTCAATTCCGTCAGTCCCCGGCATCATCAGATCAAGCAAAATTAAGTCATAATTGGCTTCAAGCCCTTTGGCAATGGCTTCATCACCATTTTCCGCTTCGTCTATGACATAATTTTCACGTTCAAGGTACATTCTTAAAAGGCGGCGAATTCTGGCTTCGTCATCAACTACTAATATTTTGGTTTCGTTCGTTTGGTCCATCGTTTTCCCCCTGCTTTCCTTCTGTTACTTTCATTTTATCAAATCATGAGAAAGTTTGAGAACTGTGTCGCTTTCTAAGGACTATGCATAAGAATGAAGTCCGGCAAGCACTAGATTTACGAATATTAAATTAAACATAATAATAGCAAAACCGATTACGGCCAGCCATGCTGACTTCTCACCGTGCCAGCCTCTTGACAGTCTTAAGTGCAAGTAAGCGGCATAGAACAAAAACGTGATCAGCGCCCATACTTCCTTCGGGTCCCAGCCCCAAAATCTGGTCCACGCGAGCTGAGCCCAAATCATCGCAAAGATCAGCGCGCCGAGCGTAAAGATTGGAAACCCGATGGAAACGGCCCTGTACCCAACCTCATCCACCAGATCAAGATTGACGTTTTTTACAAGCGGATGTAACAGAGCGCTAATTCTTTTTCTGATGATCAGACGAAGCGCGCCATACAAAACAAGCCCTGCTCCAAATGACCAAATCACTGTGTTCACCTTTCTCCCTGAGAAAAGGGCAGGAAGCTCAGCAAGCGGCTCCATTCTCCCCTCGGTCAAAAGCTCCCCCTGATGCGGGCCGACAAGCGCAGGCATTTCGTACACCATCACGCTTTTTTCTTTATTTTTATCCACCCAGTTAAACTCCGCTTCATAGCCTGCGATACGAAAAGCTGATGTGATCGCAATAAAGGCGA
The DNA here is from genome assembly GCF_026796395.1 of Bacillus sp. T17B1. NCBI lineage: Bacteria > Bacillati > Bacillota > Bacilli > Caryophanales > Bacillaceae > Bacillus > Bacillus sp. T17B1. The sequence goes on along the minus strand of NZ_JALAYA010000031.1, from coordinate 17,121 downwards.
CAGTTGTGACCAGGATAAACATAATCGCTTCAAGCCAGAACGTTTTTTTGCTTGGTTTTGTCTGGTCTACGTGCTTCAATAGAAAGATGACACCTGCGACGAAGCTGATGGCAAGTATAGCTTGCCCAAGCGCGGCTGTTGTTACGTGAATATACAGCCAATTGCTCTGCAGTGACGGAATTAAGGGTGAGATATCCGTCGGAAACATGCTTGCATAAGCGATCAGCAATAAAGCGATTGACAGCGTAAACAGGCCCAACGAAGGCAATCTATAGATAAAATATAAAATAATAAACGCCAAAACAAGCATCATGCCAAAGGCAGTGGTGAATTCAAACATATTGCTGACAGGCGCATGGCCGCTGGCAGCCCACCTTGTGATGAAATATCCCAAGTGGCAGAGAAAACCAATAATAGAAAGGGTCATTCCTATGTTGGCCCATCGGTTTGGCTTGCCCTTTTTATCTTTATTTCCGCGTATGGCCCCGCCGAAAATCGGGACAGCGATTAAATACACAAGAAAGGCCGCATAAAGAAAATTTCCGCTCAGCTCTGCCATGACATCACTCCCTTTTCGCCTATTTCTGTGTTTTGATTAATTCTTTTTGGTCCTCCGGTTCAGTCAATCCGGAATCAGCCAATACAAAGGCTAAATCCTTCTTCAGGCCATACCAGTTTTTATTCGTATGCCCCGCCACCATGACTGTGCCATCCTGCGAGTGCAGCCAGATTCTTCGGTGCTGCCAGTACATACCTTGAATGACACCGATCATAAAAATGGCTCCGCCGACGGCAAGCACCCAGAGCGTCAAATCCTTTCTGACTGTGAGTCCAGTAATGTTTTTCGTCTCGACATGGTCAAATTTCAGCTTGTATTTATTGCTGCCTGAGCCTTCGATTGTTTCTTGGATGGCAACAAAGCTTTTTTCACCCTTCGGTTTGTCCGGCGTTATGATATTAAAAACAAAAGCCGGGTTGTTAGGGATTTTTGTTTTTGTACTCGGCTCTCCATCCTGATTAAAATAGAAATCTGGCAGATAGCTGGCAACTTCAACTTTGTAACCGTTACCAAGATCATAAACCGAATCTGGATCCAGAAGGTTGATCTTCAAGCTCCCAAAGGATTTTTTGGTTTTTTTATCTATTAGTTGGAACACCATCTGATCAAGCTGATTCTCTTTATAATCCACCTGGTAAACGGAAAAGGAATCAAAACGCAGTGGCTGATTGACACGAATGTCCTTTTCTGTTACTTTTTTCAGCTTTGGTTTCTCGCCATAAACAATTTTTCCTTCTCTCTTGTAGAGTACGGCATCTGTTTGGAAGTTCTTTGCAACTCTGCCGTCCCCGACTCTGTCAATGGCATCTGCGAATACCTTTTTTTCTGTTTTGCTGTTATAGGTCTCTACGCTGAATTGATTGTTTTTCAAATAATATTTTCCTTCTGTTCCCGGAATTGCTGCAGTTTCGCCTTCTCTGACCCAAAGCGTTTCATCGACGTACATGCCAGGAACAAATCTCAGCATCGCACCTATCAGAAAGATAATCAATCCAATGTGGTTGACATACGGGCCCCAGCGTGAAAAACGCCCTTTTTCGGCAAGAAGACTGCCCTCTTTTTCTCTGATCCTATAATGCTTTTTCTTTAAGAGAGCAGCAATCTTTTCTTTTGCTTCCCCGTCCAGTACAGTATCCGTTTCACTGAACAAGCGCTGCCTTCTTAAAAAAGCAGGACTCCTTCTGACACCTTGGTTTTTTAACGCTCTATACAATGGAATGACCCGGTCGAGGCTGCAAATCACAAGTGAAATGCCGATCGATGCAATGAGCAGCAAATACCACCAAGATCCATATAAATGGTGAAACCCGAGCAAATAATAAAGCTGGCCGAACGTACCGTACTGCTCTTTGTAATAAGTATCAGCCTGTGCGCCCGGAGGCAAATAATCTTCTTGGGGAAAAATGGTGCCGAACGCTGATGCGGCAAGGGTTATGACGATAAGCCAAATTCCCACCTTAACCGAAGAAAAGAAATTCCAAATTTTATCGATGATCGTTTTGTTATAGGTTTGTGAACGTCTTGCACTTCCGTCATATCTCATATCAGCAAGCGGAGGCTGAGTTTCTTGGAGAGCTCTGCCGCACGATTCACATAGAACGGTTCCGACCGGGTTTACATGTCCGCATTCACATTTGACTTGTTTCATCCCGAAGTCTCTCCGGGTTTTATTAGATTCATATAGTCATGTATCATGCTTTCTGTCATAGTGCCGGTCACCACCTTGACAACTTTTCCTTCCGGATTGATTAAAAAGGTTGTCGGAAGCGGAGATACGTCATAGGCATCAAGCACTTGGCGATCTGTATCCAGAACAACCGGGAAATTGACTCCGTAGGATTTCATAAAATTATGTACTGCTATCTTTGACTCCCCAACATTTACCGCGACAATTTCGACACCTTGGTCTTTAAAATGCTTATATTGGTTCGCCATATAAGGGAATTCTTTTTTGCACGGTTCACACCATGTACCCCAGAAGTTCAAAAAAACACCTTTTCCTTTTAAGTCACTCAGCTTGATACGTTCCCCATTCGTATCTTCAAGGACAAAAATAGGTGCATCGGACCCTTCGGATATACTCTCTTTACCGGCAAATACAGCGTTGTAAATGGTATAGCCAAGTGCACAGATTAAAACGAGAAGGATGCCGGTCCGAATGAATAAACGCCTTTTTTTCTTCATTGTCCACTGCCCCCTTCCCCTATTGCAGATCCATTCAATTATATCATTGCACGTTCATTTCACATTTCTTACTTTTTGAAGGTTATGTGAAATTTAGAAAGCGTTTTTACCATGATCCGCCAGCGCTCTGAGCCTTTTGACTTCATGCGGTGTTAGCTCTCTGGCATCTCCCGTGTGCAAGCCTCGCAGGTTTAAAAACGCGTATTCTTCACGCTTCAGCTTGATTACCTCATGCCCGATCGCTTCGAACATCCGGCGCACCTGTCTGTTGCGTCCTTCATGAATCGTCAGCTGAATAATGCTTGTTTGCTTCTTCTTATCCAAAGACAGCAGCTTCGCTTTCGCAGGCGCCGTTTTGCCTTCTTCAAGCCTGATGCCGCGCTCCAGCTTTCTGAGCAGCTCTTTAGGCGGGATCCCTTTCACCTTCGCCACGTATGTTTTGTTGATTTCATACTTAGGGTGCATCAGCTTATTGGCAAACTCGCCGTCATTGGTTAAAAGCAAAAGACCGCTCGTATCATAATCCAGACGCCCAATCGGGTAAATGCGCTGCGGGACTTCTTTAAAAAAGTCCGTCACGACTTTGCGCCCTTTGTCATCTTGGGCTGCAGAAATAACGCCTCTTGGTTTATATAAGAGAAAGTAAACCGGCTCTTCACGTTCAACCTTTAACCCGTTTACCTCAATCTGATCAGAACCGGTAACTTTTACACCAAGCTCTGTTACTACTTTGCCATTCACCTTTACTTTTCCTTCTTTAATCAGCTCTTCTGCCTTTCTGCGCGATGCAACTCCGGCATGAGCAATCACTTTTTGCAGTCTTTCCATGTCTTTCACCTCAAGTATTATCTTACTTTTTTCAACCCTAACAAACAAGCTTTTTCAAATTCCTATGCCAAATCTAAAAAAAACGCCGTTTTCAGGCGCTCCCAAATAATAACGTAACGATGATGATAGATGCAACTACGCCGATTAAATCTGCAAGAAGTCCCACCTTTAATGCATCACCCATTTTTTTAATGCCGACCGCTCCGAAATACACAGTCAGTACGTAAAGCGTTGTATCTGTTGATCCCTGCATGACCGAAGCCAGCCTGCCGATAAAGGAATCAGGTCCGTATACTGCAATTAAGTCTGTCGTCATGCCAAGTGCAGCCGTACCGGAGATCGGACGGATCAGCGCAAGCGGCACTACCTCAGCGGGGATGCCGATAGCAGAGAAAACTGGTTTTAAAAGGTCCATTATAAAATCAAGCGCGCCTGATGATCTGAAAACAGTTATGGCGACAAGCATTCCGACTAAGTAGGGGATAATGGAAAAAGCGATTTCTATCCCTTCTTTTCCGCCTTCGACGAACGATTCATATGTGGGAACCTTTTTAATAGTTCCATAAAGAAGAATTCCGGCAATTATGATCGGAATCATGGCTAAAGACAGCCAGTTGATGATTTCCATCCGCTCACCTTCCCTTCTTTTTGCGGCGGTAATAAAAATACCGGTCAATGATAATGGCGCCGATTCCGGAAATAAGTGTCGCTAAAATACTAGGTCCGACGATATCCGTCGGCGTTTTGGAGGAATAAGCCATTCGAACAGCGATTACGGTTGTCGGAATGAGGGTGATGCAGGACGTATTCACCGCTAAAAAAGTAATCATCGACCGGCTTGCTTCCGTTCGGTTCCCATTTAGCTTTTTCATTTGCTCCATTGCTTTAATGCCAAGCGGAGTTGCTGCATTCCCGAGACCGAAGAAGTTCGCCATGAGATTAGATAAAATGTAGCCCATTGCCGGGTGATCCGGCGGTATATCAGGGAACAGTTTAGATATAAAGGGCCTGCACATCCGGCTGAAAATATCCAAAAGCCCTGATTGCTCGGCTATTTTCATTAAACCAAGCCAGAAAACAAGTACGCTCATCAGTCCGAATGAAATTGTAACGGCTTCCTTTGCACCCTTAAATACGGCTTCATTTACATCTTGCAGAGTTCCGTTGCACATCGCAAAAACAAGTCCGATCACAGTTAAGCTGACCCAAATTATATTGACCATTTTGCCCCGCCAGCCGCATTCAAAAAGATTGATTTAAACGTTTCAAAAAATCGTTTCTTCGGTTTTTGATGTCGGTCATTTTCATAATAGATCGGCACTTTTGCGATGGTTTCATCGTTGAACATGATCTTCATATGCCCTACGATGTCGGGAATTTTTGAGGCGTCTTTTTCCCATGTTTTCTTCGGCTTAAGGAGCGTGGTTTGAATGTTAACATCTTCTTTTTCCTCTTCGGTTAGCAAATAGGTGATGTCACGTTTGATAAATGCCTTCGATTCATAAAATGTGCCTTTCAGCTTTGGAATGTCCCCTTTTTTCGCAATTAAATAGGTTTGATAATGATCAAATACATAGTTAAACATCTTCATATGATCATCCCAATCGTTAGGGTCATTTATGGTGACGGCTATCAGATCTATGCCGTCCTTTGAAGCCGTTGAGACCAGTGTCCGTTTTGCAAGTTTTGTATAGCCTGTTTTTCCTCCTGTACTGTATCGATAAAGCATAGTCAGCAGTTTATTTTTGTTTTTCCAGACGCTTTCCATCGATTCTGCTTTGTATATTTTCGTGCCGGAAATCTTTTGATAGTCTTTCAGCTTCATAGCGTATTTGGTTAATATGGCCATGTCATAAGCTGTTGAGTAATGATTTTCATGGTCGTCCAATCCATGCGGATTTTGAAAACGGGTATTCTCCATGCCAAGCTGCTCGGCTTTTTGATTCATCATATAAACAAATCCATCGAGGCTTCCACCGACATGTTCAGCAATTGCGACAGCGGCGTCGTTTCCTGATCTCAGCATGAGGCCATACACAAGATCTTTTAATTTCACTTTTTGACCTTCTGTTAAATAAATGGCAGAGCCTTCTGTTCTGACAGCATTTGACGAAACCGTCACCGTTTCATCCATTTTGCCGGATTCGATGGCGAGAACGGCCGTCATGATTTTTGTGATGCTTGCAATCCGCCTTTTCTGATGCTCATCTTTGGCAAATAACACTCTGCCTGACGCTCCGTCAATAACGATCGCGCTTTTTGCACTGACATCTATAGCAGCATGTGCTGTGTTCACATTTACATTTGCAATCAGAAATAAAATCATGACCATAAATACTGTTTTTTTGAAAATGCGCATGTTTGCTCTCACGTCCTTGTGGTGGTTTGTACAAGTTTATGCGCATGTCCACCAGTTATGAATAACAAATATGGATCTGCAGGCAAACATAAAAAAACTCTCCCTGAAAAAGGGAGAGTAAAAATTATCTGATTGGCGCCATGCTTGATCCGGACGCCTCGTAATGAGCCAGCTCTTCCCTCATCTTCAGAAAGGCTGCGCTCAGCGGCAATAATAATTGCTCAAGGGATGCAGGAACAGCATGGTAAAACTCAATTGCGCTGACCCCGGTATAAGATGCCCGGCTATTTTCACACCACGTGTCTTTTTTCGGCATAAAGAACTCTTCAATGCATTGGTGATATACATTATAAAGTGTTTTTTCCGCCCTGGCTTCCTGAAAAGGCTCCTGCGTCAGGAGACGGCGGCACGCTTCTGCGCCTCCTTCACAAAATACTGTCATTCTTCTCAGAGTGCTCAGCACATCACAGCAATACCCTTTCTCAGTAGGCAATTCAGCCTGTAAGGACTCCAGCGTCGTTTGATTTAGGTAATCGTTAACGGTATTGACAACCATTGATAAGAATTCGCCTGTTTTTTGAGTCTGCGCTCGCACAATCGAATGTCCCATTTCGTTTGGTATCTTCCCCTCATGTCTTTGTCTCTCACATTTTGCTTCTTTCATGATAGCTTCTTCCTTATATCTTATGATGATGAAAAAGCGCGATTCATTAAACTTCTATTTTATATCTTCGAAGGTTTGGTTAAAGTTTTCAAAAAATAAATCTGCTTCTTCTTGAGGAACGTCTTCTTCCGCATTTTCAGGCAGCGGCGGAAGCTCGTCCAGCGTTTTCAGACCAAATTGTTCAAGAAAAGTCGGCGTTGTGCCGTATAAAATAGCCCGTCCCGGGCCGTCAGCCCGTCCGACCTCACACAATAGCGCCTTCGCGACAAGGCTGTGTAAAATACGCTCTGATTTTACACCTCTGATTTCTTCAATTTCTGCTCTCGTAATCGGCTGTTTATATGAAACAATAGCCAACACTTCCAAAGATGCTTGAGACAGGCCCTTTGATGGCACTTCAATCAGTTTTTTCAAGTATGGCGCAAAATCTTTTTTGGTAGAGAGCATGTACGTATCTGCATATTCAATAAGTTCAATGCCTCTTGTATCCCCGCGGTATTCGTCCGCTACATCCGCCATGATGGTATTCAGTTCTGGCTCTTCGATTTCAAGCACTGTTAACAGCTGCTTTTTTGTGAGCCCTTCATCGCCAGCCGCATAAAGAAGGGCCTCCACTATAGCTTTCCAATTCACGATATCAAGCCCCATGAATGGATTCACTCCCCATAATGTAAATATCTGAAAAATTATGCTCCTGTTCAATGAGCACCAGCTGATTTTTCATCAGCTCGAGAACAGCTAGAAAAGTCACAACTAAATGGTCTTTTTGCTCATACGGAAACAGGTCCATAAAGTTAATTCTCGTTCCTCTTGATTTCAGGCTGTGCACGATTTCGTTCATTCTGTCTTCAATTGGTATTTCTTGTCTGGTAATTGTTGTTGCTATCGGCCTAGTTATTTTTTGGCGCTTCAGCACTTTTTGAAAAGCCCCGATCATATCATAGACCGTGACAGAGAGCTTTTGCTCAGACTGTTTTACTTCTTTTGCATATTCGCTCAAATCACTCGGCGGTTTTGTGAACGATTTTTGTCTTTCTTCTTCCCGTTCTTTTAAATCCTTCGCCGCATCTTTATATTTTCTATACTCGATCAGCTTTTCAATCAATTCTTCCCGTGGATCTTCTTCTTCAAGTAATTCATCTTCAAAAAGCTCCTCCTCTTGCTTCGGGAGCAGCATTCTGCTTTTAATGCTGAGCAGCGTGGCAGCCATGACCAAATACTCGCTAGCAATATCGAGCTCAAGCACACGCATCGTATGTACATATAATAAATATTGTTCAGTGATCTTCGCCACAGGTATATCATATATGTCAATTTCAAGACGATTGATTAAATGAAGCAGCAGGTCCAATGGGCCCTCAAACGTATCAATTTTTACTTGATATTCTTCCATCATCTCACCATTTTCAAGTATCACTCTCATTGCCGGATAAACTGGCTACCCTTTAGTATAAGCCACCAAAAAGCTCTCGTCCAATACTATTTCATTTCCTGTTTTAAAGCATTTGTACAGAATATTCAAAATAAAAAAAGAGTTCGCTCTGACTATAACAAAGGAGGCGGGAGAAAAAAGTCTTAGCGGCAGTTCCCCTTTCAAAACCGGACTAAGCGTTCTTTTTTCCTTTGCTCCTTCCTGTGTTACACTAAAGGCAGATTAAAGGAGGAAGCATCTTGTATCCAAAAGCTTATATCGATTATCTCGTTGAATTTCACGCGACACGGGATTACTTTGAATGCCATGAAATATTAGAAGAATATTGGAAGGAAGATCCGCCAAATAATCGAAAAGTTTATTGGGTCGGTTTTATACAGCTCGCGGTTGCTTTGTATCATCACAGAAGGCAGAATACAGCCGGGGCAAAAAGACTGATGGCGAACAGCATCCGGATTCTTCGAGCGGAAAAACAAGCGGTCGAAGGCTTGGGGCTTGATCATAGCCGCTTACTCGAACTTATGCAGTCGGTTTACGAACAAATCGAAACAGGCGCTTCCTATAAAAGCATTATGCTGCCGATCAAAGATGAGAAGCTGGAGGAAGCATGCCGAACTGAATGCAAGAAAAAAGAGTACACATGGGGGCAGCCCAGCACACTCACCGATACGTTTCTTATCGACAAGCACCGTTTGCGGGATCGGACTGACGTCATCCTTGAACGTGAAAAAGAAATAGAACGGAGAAAAAAAAGCAGAGGCTGATTTCAGCCTCTGCTTAATTATTGTATGAAATGTCTTGATCCTGCTGACCTTGACAACGTTCGAAAAAGCTCTGCGTTAATTCATTTGGAACCAGTACCTGCGTTTTAAATAAATGCTTTAAAGCATCCATCATCTGTTTTCCGATTCCTTGATGGCGATGAGAAGGATTCACACTGATATGCCGGATCTCTACCTTAGAATCCTTTTTTTCAACTCCGATTGCTCCGACAATATCCTCGTCCTCTTTCCAAAGAAAGAGCTGGCGGTCTGTATCCGTTTCGTAGTCCTTAATTGTCTGCTGAAGCTGCTTAAGATCTTTTTCATTCGGCATGAACGAAAGAAGTCCCATCGCAATCTTTTCAAACGATTTTTTATAACGAATTAACATAAAAACCCCTCTATATCCAAAATGTCCAGTCTGCTATTAACGGATACGAATAGGTGATCCGTTTTCTCACATTATATCATTTTCGCCATATTTTTAAACTGTTTTCAGCAAATTATTCAAATGAACGGTTTAAATTTGCCATTTCTATGGCAGAAACAGCACAATCTACACCTTTATTGCCCGCTTTTGTGCCGGCACGCTCGATCGCCTGTTCGATGTTTTCAGTTGTCACAATTCCAAAGATGACAGGTACACCCGTAGTGTTTGCTGCTTGCGCGATGCCCTTTGCAGCTTCATTGCAGACATAATCGTAATGTGTCGTCGCGCCTCTGATGACAGTACCCAGTGTGATAATAGCGTCATATTTTTTTGATTCCGCCATTTTTTTCGCTGCAAACGGTATTTCAAATGCGCCTGGCACCCAAGCCACATCGATATCATTTGTGTCTACGCCGTGTCTGAGCAACGCATCTTCCGCACCGCTCAGCAGCTTGCTTGTAATAAAATCATTAAATCTTCCTACTACGATTCCAATTTTAAGACCTGTACCAACTAAATTTCCTTGTATGATATTCATATGATTCCCATCCTTTTTTGTGATATTTGTGATTAGAAATGAAGTAAATGACCCAGCTTGTTCATTTTGGTTTGCAAATATTTTTTATTGTGCTCTTTTGCCTCCATTTGAAGAGGCACTCTTTCTGAAATGCTGAGGCCATAACCTTCAAGGCCGGCAATTTTTCGAGGGTTATTCGTCAAAAGCTTCATATTCTGCACACCGAGGTCGCGTAACATTTGTGCACCGATGCCATAGTTGCGAAGGTCAGGCAAGAATCCAAGCTCCTCATTGGCTTCTACGGTGTCATAGCCTTGTTCCTGAAGCTTATAAGCTTTTAATTTATTGATTAAACCGATGCCTCGGCCTTCTTGGCGCAAATACAAGAGCACTCCCCGGCCTTCTTCGGCAATTTGCGTCAGCGCGGCGTGCAGCTGCGGGCCGCAGTCACAGCGATGAGATCCAAACACGTCACCTGTGAGACATTCTGAATGCACCCGGACCAACACCGGTTCTTCACCGAACGGCACATCTCCCATCACAAATGCGACATGCTCTTTTCCGTCTACCTCATTTGTATATCCGTAAACCTTGAATGTGCCAAAATCAGTAGGCAGCGTAATGTCGACTTCACGCTCGACAAGTGTTGTTAGATTGTAACGGTATTGAATCAAATCTTTAATGGTGATCATTTTTAATTGATGCTTTTTCGCAATTTCAATGAGCTCAGGCACTCTTGCCATCGTTCCGTCTTCATTCATAATTTCACAAATGACGCCCGCTCCTTGAGATCCACAGGCTTCGGCAAGATCAACAGCAGCTTCTGTATGACCCGCTCTTTTCAGGACACCTCCTTTTTTCGCAATCAGCGGAAAAATGTGTCCGGGACGCTGAAAATCAGACGGCACAGATTTGCTGTCCAGCAATGCTTGAACGGTAAAGGATCTTTCTTGAGCGCTGATGCCTGTTTTCGTTTTACGGTGGTCAATGCTTACCGTAAATGCAGTATGGTGAGAATCTGTATTATGCTCAACCATAGGGTGAAGATCAAGCTTGTCTGCGATTTCCTCACTGAGCGGCGTGCAGATCAGCCCTCTTCCGTGTGTCGCCATAAAGTTAATCACTTCTGGAGTTGCATGCTCGGCAAGAGCCACGAAGTCTCCTTCATTTTCTCTGTCTTCATCATCTACAACTATGATGACTTCGCCTTTTTTTAAAGCGTCTAGTGCTTCTTCTATCGGATGAAACATGCATATCTTCCTCTCTAAAAGCCGTTTTCACTTAAGAAGGCTTTTGTTATGGATTGTTGGGTCTTATTTTCATTGGCTTTATGCAAAAATCGATACATATATTTTCCGATCATATCGCATTCGATATTCACTTTAGAGCCAATCGTTTTTTCTGAAAAAGTCGTTTCGCTGATCGTATGCGGTATTAAAGAAATTGTCACTGTGTCTTCTGTCAGCCCGAATATGGTTAAGCTCACGCCGTCCACGGTAATTGATCCCTTTAAGACCAGTGTTTTTGTTAAAGACGGGTCCATCTTTACATCATAGTAAACAGCGTTGCTTTTCTCTTCAATTCGGGTGATTTCAGCAGTTCCGTCGACATGGCCTGAGACGAAATGGCCTCCGAAACGGCCGTTTGCCGCCATCGCTCTTTCCAGATTTACTTTGCTCCCTTTTGATAATTCATTTAGTGACGTAGCTTTGACTGTTTCGGGCATAACATCCACTGTGAATTGATTGTTTGTAAAATCAGTGACAGTCAGACAAATGCCGTTCACTGCAATGCTATCTCCCAGATGAACATCCTCTAAAATCTTTGAGCATTTGATTGTTAAGGCCATTGAATGCCCTGCTTTTTTCATGGATTCGATTGTGCCTGTTTCTTCAATAATTCCTGTAAACATGGTCACCATCCTACTCGTTTATCGGTTTTGCCGTTAGTTTGATATCACGGCCAATTTGGGTTATATCAGTGAATTGTAATAAGGGGACATCTTTCATAGATTGAAAACCTTCACCGGAGATTAAGCTGGGAGAATGCGTTCCTCCGATTAGTTTAGGGGCAAAATAGAAGATGATTTCTTGAAAACAGCCTTCTTTGACAAAGCTTCCGTGAACAGCTGAACCGCCTTCCACGTACACCGACATAATGCCTTCTTCCGCAAGGATTTTCAAAACATCGGAAACTTGAATGCGCTCAGTTTCAAGTGTAAATATGTTCACACCGAGAGCTGAAAGCCGTTTTTTCTTTTCTTCGTCTGCACGCGCTGTTGTAAAAATCCATGTCGGCGCTGCTTGATCGCAAATCACTTGAGTGTCCTCAGGAATCGAGAGTGCGGTATCAAGTATCACCCGAACCGGCTGTTTTGTCACACCCGGCAGCCTGCAAGTTAAACTCGGATTGTCAGCTATTACAGTGCCAACTCCGACTAAAATGCTTTGGTGTGTTTTCCTGTATTGCTGAGCATCCTGTCTGGCAGCCTCTGACGTGATCCATTTGCTGTCGCCCGTGCTGGTAGCTGTCTTTCCGTCAAGGCTCGCGGCAGCCTTTAGTGTGACGTAAGGGAGGCCTGTCCTCATGAAGTGCAGAAATTTTTCATTCAGCTTCTCCGCCTGGTCAGCTAGGATACCTACCTTTACTTCAATACCGGCTTTTTCAATCATGCTGATCCCTCTTCCAGCCACAAGCGGGTTAGGATCTCTCATCGCCACGAACACTCTTTTGATGCCAGAGTTGATAATCAGTTCTGCACATGGCGGTGTTTTTCCGTAATGGCTGCACGGTTCGAGTGTAACGTAAATATCCGCACCTTTTGCATGGGATCCGGCCATATGAATGGCATGAACTTCTGCATGTGCTTCGCCATATTTTAAATGGGCGCCCATTCCGACAATTTGTCCGTCTTTAACCACAACAGCGCCGACGAGCGGATTAGATTCGGTCTGTCCTTCGCCCTGCTGCGCAAAATCTAATGCCAGCTTCATATAATACTCTTCCATTTGTTTCCCTCCCCTCTTTTGTTATTTACCGTCAAAAAAGGCCCCGAATTTTTAAAAATCCGGGGCTTTAGGTATTTTACGCAATAGGAAATAACACTATGCATTTTTGATACAATTGCATAGCGGCACATCATCCTTCTCCCATCCAGACTTTCACTGTCGGCTTCAGCTTAAACTGAATCCACCGCACGCTTATGCACACGGGTCACGGGCTCTAAAGCGAATTCGCTTTACTACCGCCGGTCGGGATTTCCACCCTGCCCCGAAGGATACAATCTTTATTCATTTGTCCTTATTGGCTATTATAGCGATCCTTCTTAAAGTACGCAATGAAATAAACTTACAATTTCAGAAAAACAAAACGTCACCCTTCAATCCGAAAGGTGATGTTTTGTTAATCATTTACTTTGGCAACCTTGATTAAACCATCGATCCGCTTTGATTTGCTGAAGTATGCCTTTATCTTGTCGCCTTCTTTTATATCAGACAAATCCTGATTTAATTTTTTTCCGTTGAAGATGATTTTTGTGCCGTTTTCTGCTTCTCCATGATACTCTGAGCCGTCAATTTCCGTCACTTTATATTCCTGGATGGTGTATTCCTCTTCTTCCGAGGACAAGGTTTGTCCAATTGCTGTCGGAACATCCTTCAGTTCAACATCTTTTATGTACATATAACCGCCTGCAAGTAAAAGCAAAAGCACTAACAGAATGGTAATCTTGGTTTTTATTCTTCCCATTTTTAAACCTCCAGCCAATATGAATCTATTCATTCATATGAGTTATTCCTTTTTTTCATGAATAAAAAACCGTAAATTCTCGTAAATTATCAATATAACGATGCATAACGGGAATATGTTTCACATTTCTGCAAAAAATTCTTTTCTATAGTTATACGAATTTATGTTCTGGTTTTGGGGGATGAACGAAAAAAGGAATAAAAAAAGCAGCCTCCTGTTCAGGAAACTGCTAGATCCTAATTTGTTTTGCGCATTTCATTAAACGGGTAGAAAACAAACTTAGACTTGCCCGCAATTTGTTTTTTCGTGAAGAGGCCTAGCCCGTTTCGGCTGTCCATTGAGTTCCGCCGGTTGTCACCCATCACAAAATACTTGTCATCAGGCACTTTAACCGGGCCGAAATCATCGGTCAAATGGTCATAACCGTCCTGCTTCGCCCTCTTTTTATTGGGTGCCAAATAAGGCTCGGCCACCTTTTTCCCGTTAATATAAAGCTGGTCGTTCTTCATTTCAACCCTATCTCCAGGCAGGCCGATAATCCGTTTGACATAGTGGACATCCTCCCCGTTTAATACAACGATGTCTCCTCTATCAAACTCGCCGATGTATTTGACTGTCATATTGACAAAAACCCTTTCACGGTCATGAAGTGTAGGATACATAGAGTCTCCATCAACGACATACGGCGCAAAAATAAAATGGCGAATGAGCAAAGCGAGAACGACAGCAATTACAATTGCTTTTGCCCATTCTAATATTGTTTTTTTCTTTGAAACATTTTCTGATTTCAACTGATTTCCTCCAATAATCAACGATCTTCCATTTATGTTATCACGAATCAAAAAGAAATCCCATCAGGATCATTGACATGATTTTTACACTCTCTATTAATCTTCATCTTCTACCCAAAGCATGCCTATCTTTTTCTTGTCAACCACAACCAGTCCTGCATCAAATGCCGCTAGGGAAATTGGTACACAGGGGAGTCCGAAAAGTATTGCATAATTCAGAAGCGATAGGTTTAGAAGAAAGAGAGTATTCGTATGCTAAATCTTTAGATCATATATCTATCATGAGGTTTACGGGCAGCCTGCTGAAGTTACTGGAATGTTGGCGGCAGCCAATTCCAATGTGCAAATCTGGCATCCCGTTTTCCTCCATCATATTTTTAAAATCATTGAAGCCATTAGCCTCCAAAAAACAAATCCAATATGTTGCCGGCTGTTGAGGATTCTTTGTTATACAACTCTGAATATCCGCAATTCTTACAGTACACCACGAGAAAACGATTATGCTGCACGTCAAACAATTTCGATAATCCCGTGCCGGTTGTGGCGATTTCTTTTTGTCCCGCTTCAGTACTTCCGCATTTTATACAGCCTTTATTGTTCATAACGCCGAGCTCCTTTTCATAACATCACATTTGTTTTGATTATTTTACTACAAAATCCCATTTTCAATGAACCATTTAACTTTAAAGTTTTCTTAATTTTACATATGAAATCGACATAATAAGCTGATTTTTCCAGTTTGAATTTGAACGAATACCCCATGACTGGCTAAAAAATGCAAAGCTTAAAGAATCAAAGATAAATGTTTTTACAAATCAGTTTGCGTGCTTATCGACTCTGACACTATATATAAAAAAATAGAATAATATGCATGGTGTGATTGATTATCCTATAACAGCACAGTGCAGGGGGCAGTTTTATGATCAGGCCATTAACTGTGTCTGTGGTTTGGTTCCGGCGGCTTGAATACGGGACATCTTCATCTCATTTTATCATCAAGCGAAAAGACGAGGAAACACCCGCCACAAAGTCTCACTTTAATCTAATACATGCCTGTTTATTAACCGCCTTCAGCACTAGGGGGGTTTTTATGGGTATATTTTTTAAAATAAAAAAGCTCCCCCGATACGAGGAAGCTTTTCGTCTGCCTATTAGCCTTCTACACGAACTTCTTTCATGACGTCGCCGTTAGACATGTTTTTCGCGAATTCTAGTCCGCTTGTTACTTTTCCGAATACAGTGTGAACACCGTTCAAATGAGGCTGCGGCTCATGAACGATGAAAAATTGGCTGCCTCCAGTGTCTTTTCCGGCGTGTGCCATAGAAAGTGCGCCCGCTTCATGTGTATGCGGATTTCCTTCTGTTTCACATTTGATTGTGTATCCCGGACCGCCTGTGCCAGTTCCGTGAGGGCAGCCGCCTTGGCTCACGAAGCCTGGAATCACTCGGTGGAATGTAAGCCCGTCATAAAAGCCCTCGTTCGCAAGCTTTTCAAAGTTTGCGACAGTACCCGGTGCTGCTTCAGGATAAAGTTCAAATTCAATTTTGTTACCATCTTCTAATAAAAAGTAACCTGTTTTCAATTGTATGCCTACTTTCTTTATTTTAATTTTCAAAGGAGATTATGTATGATAGGTTATAGCCTGTCTCTCCTTGTCGCGGCTATTATACCACACCTTTCGGGGGAAAACGAATCTCTCGGCTTTACAAAAAATAAAAATGAAACCTATATCTCTTTATCTCCGTCTAACCTAACGGAACTGTATTTTCATCATGATTCAGGTCCTCGCAAAGCAGCTCTATTCAGCTGCTTGTGAAATTGAAGGAGGTCAAACTGCTTTGAAAAAAATATGGATTGGAATGCTGGCAGCGGCCGTTTTGCTGCTGATGGTTCCGAAGGTCAGTCTCGCGGATGCCGCAGTTGGAGATGTCATTGTAACACTTGGTGCTGATTTGTCAGAATCAGACAAACAAAAAGTGCTTGATGAAATGAATGTCCCTGATAATGCCACAACGGTAACTGTGACCAATAAGGAAGAACATGAATATTTAGGTAAATATATATCAAGCGCTCAAATCGGATCAAGAGCGATTTCTTCATCATCGATAACCATTGCCAAAAAAGGCTCTGGTCTGAATGTTGAAACACATAATATCAGCGGCATTACAGATGAAATGTATTTAAATGCCCTGATGACAGCCGGTGTGAAAGATGCGAAGGTGTATGTTACAGCACCGTTTGAAGTATCAGGGACTGCGGCTTTAACTGGATTGATTAAGGCGTATGAAGTTTCCTCTGATGAAGCGATTTCGGAGGATGTTAAGCAAGTAGCCAACCAAGAGCTTGTTACGACATCAGAGCTTGGAGACAAAATCGGTAACGAAAATGCGGCTGCGCTCATTGCAAAAATCAAAGAAGAGTTTGCTAAAAATGGTGTGCCTGACAATAAAGCTGACATTGAGAAACAAGTGGATAATGCAGCTTCTGATTTAAATGTTACACTTACAGAAAGCCAAAAGGATCAGCTTGTCTCCCTATTCAATAAAATGAAAAATGTTGACATCGACTGGGGACAGGTCGGTGACCAGCTTGATAAAGCGAAAGATAAGATTACGAAATTCATAGAATCAGATGAGGGCAAAAACTTCATCCGGAAAGTCATTGATTTCTTCGTATCTATCTGGAATGCGATTGTTTCTATATTCAAATAATAAAAAGCGCCGAGAAATGAAGTGCACCCCAAATTTTAGACACAGTCTAAAATTTGGAGGTGCTTTTTCTTTTGGCTAAATTTAAAAACGAAGAAAAAATCAACGCGGTCTTACGCTATATAAAAGGCAACGAGAGT
>NZ_JALAYA010000030.1:0-33065 GCF_026796395.1 Bacillus sp. T17B1 | reverse complement strand
TAACTTTAGGGGGTCACTTCACATACGCGGGCGCTTTTTTGTTATTCTGATTTTTAGCCTTTCAGCAGACACATAAAAATAATAATTAGGATAAAAGCAATCAGGGCCAGGAATGGAATGGTCATAAAACCGAACCAGTTAATGTATTGGCCTGAGCATGGTACGCCGCTTACACACGGCTTAATGCCCGTAAAGCCGGGCACTTTTTGCTCTAAGTAGTGCATGATCGAAATAAATGCTCCGATAATCGCCATCGGAAGCACATATTTTTTTACGCGTGTGTCTCCTTGAAAGGTGGCGATGCCTAAAATCAGGACGAGCGGATACATGAGGATACGCTGGTACCAGCACAGTTCACATGGAATGAACTTTTTGATTTCGCTGAAATACAAGCTGCCGAGCATAGCGATAAGAGCCACAACCCAGGAAGCATATAAACATACAATTCTATTTTTCATATGATTACTTCCCTTTCAGCTCTTTTTCTATCGTTTCTTTGATTTCATCATAATCCGCAAAATTTTTGATCACTTTATCATTGACGTAAATCGTCGGTGTTGCTTTTATGTTCATTTTTTGATTAAGGTCAGAATCCTTTTCCACTTGAGAAGCGAATGTTTCCTTATCAAGATTGTCTTTGAGCGTCTCCGGTTTGATCTTTGTGGTGTTTTTTGCTAGATCCCCGAGAACAGCTGGGGTCACCCATTCCTGTTCTGTGTCCGGCTGTTTTTCGAACAGCTTTTCATGGAATGCCCAGAAAGAATCAGGATCTTCTTTCCATACTTCTTCTGATGCAAGAGCCGCTAATCTTGAACCTTTTCCATGGAACATGACGTTCACGAATGAAAATTTCACATCGCCCTTATCAATAAAGTCTTTTTGTATTTTTGGAAAGATGTCACTGTTAAACACCTTGCAAGATGGACATTTGTAATCTCCGAATTCTACTACAGTTACCGGTGCATCATCCTTGCCAAGCACAGGCTGGCCTTTGATAGACGGCTGTCCGGAAACCGCTTCATTGCCTTGTTCTGTTTTGTTATTAATGATGACAATGGCTGCTAGTAAGACAACAACCACAACCGTAAGGATGACCGCGAATTTCGCAGAAGACTGCTGTTTCTTTTTCACTCCGACACCTCATCGTTTTAAGATTAAAAAAAGAAGCGGATCGCAATAGACCCACTTCTTTATTTTAACAAGACAAGTGCCTATAAGAAAACCCCGAAAAAATGAATTCTCTCCGACAATTCATCCGTTTTTGAGACGCATGACGCGCATCGCGTTTGCCACAGCGAGCAGCGTAACGCCGACATCAGAGAAAACCGCTTCCCACATGGTTGCAATTCCAAACGCTCCAAGAATAAGAAAGATCGCTTTCACACCTAAAGCAAAGCCAATGTTTTGCCACACGATTCGGCGTGTCCGTTTCGCAATCCGAATTGCTTCCGCTATTTTTGACGGCTGATCTGTCATCAGTACGACGTCTGCGGCTTCTACCGCGGCGTCTGAGCCAAGGCCGCCCATGGCCGCTCCGATATCTGCGCGCGCAAGCACCGGCGTATCATTGATGCCGTCACCAACAAAAATGAGTTTTTCATTTGGCGAAAGCTTGGCTTCTAATGCTTCGACCCGCGCGACTTTATCCTGTGGCAGCAGCTCTGCATATACCTCGTCGATGCCAAGCTGTTTTCCGACGGCTTCTCCCGTTTGTTTCGAATCACCTGTCAGCATAACTGTCTGTCTGATTCCAAACGATTTCAGGTCAGCAATCGCCTGTGCTGCATCCTCTTTTACTTCATCCGCTATGATGATTGCTCCGGCATAGCGTTGATCAACAGCAATGTGTACGATTGTTCCGGCATTTAAAACCGGGACACCCTTAATCTGTTCTCTTTCCATGAGCTTTTTATTTCCAGCAAGGATCTCTGTTCCGTCTGCTTTTGCAAAAATACCATGGCCGGATATTTCCTCATATGACTCTATCGCGTCAGAGGAGAGCAATTTCCCGTAAGCTTTACGCACAGATTCGGCAATCGGATGCTGGGAATGAAGTTCAGCATATGCCGCCGCTTCAAGTAAACTTTCCTTTGTAAATCCTTCAGCAGGTTTGATTTCTGTCACTTCAAAGCTGCCTTTTGTTAATGTTCCTGTTTTATCAAACACTGCGTATTTGACTTGATTCAAGGCTTCTAAATAATTGCTTCCCTTCACAAGCACTCCGGCCTTTGAGGCTGCTCCGATTCCGCCAAAGAAACCGAGAGGAATAGAGACAACAAGCGCACATGGACAAGAAATCACTAAGAAAATAAGCGCACGGTACACCCAATCTGAAAATGCGGCGCCAGGAAGAACCAGCGGAGGGACAAAGGCCAGCAATACCGCGATAATCACAACAGCAGGTGTATAGTACTTGGCAAACTTCGTGATAAAGTTTTCTGTCCGGGCTTTACGGCTGCTCGCATTCTGAACCAAGTCTAATATTTTTGATACCGCGGACTCCTGGTAGCCCTTTGTGACTTCAATATGCAGAACGCCGTTTTGATTAATGAAGCCAGACATCACATCTTGTCCTTCTGCAGCTTTTCTCGGAACGGACTCACCTGTCAAAGCAGACGTATCAACCATCGCTGATCCCTGCACGATCTTACCGTCAAGGGGTATGCTTTCTCCCGGATTGACCACAATGATGTCTCCTGTCTGTACGTCCTCCGGAGAAACCAGTTCGATGCCGTTCTCTGTTTTGACATTGGCGTAATCAGGCCGGATGTCCATTAACGCAGTAATTGATTTTCTGGACCGGCTGACCGCAGCTCCTTGAAAAAGCTCACCAATTTGGTAAAACAGCATAACTGCGACGCCTTCAGGGTATTGCTGAATTAGAAAAGCGCCGATTGTGGCAAGAGCCATTAAGAAATGCTCATCAAACACCTGACCGCGGGCAATGTTTTTAACTGCACGGATGATAATGTCACCGCCAATGATCAAATAGGCAGCGAGGAAAAGGAAAAATTCGATTGTTCCGGAATGAACCAAATAGGCTGCTGCCCCGATAATGACAGCCGCCGCCATTCTGATCAGCATATTGATCATTCGATGACGATAGCCGTCATCAGCTGATTTCTTTTTATGCTTTTGACGAACTCTTACATGCGGATCGATTGATTTTACTTTTTTCTCTACTTTATTGGTGACCCATTGCTCTTCTTTCCCATCGGCTGAGACAGTTAAGGTGCTTGCCGCAAAGTTTACCGCGCATCCATCAATGCCTTTTATGCTTTTGACTCCATTTTCGATTTTTTGAGCACAATTGCTGCAATCCAAACCGTCCAGAACGTATTCCTGTTTCACTAGTCTCACCTTACCTTCCGATTTAGGGTTCCCTCTACAAAGCGTATCAATGAGTGTTGGTATTGAATTCTTATATATGAGCACATACTCATATAATGATTACATCTATTATATGTCGTTTTCCAAGAAAGTGTCAATGTAAAACAAAAACCGGCATATAGCCGGTTGTTATTTTACTTTCTGCAGACGCAGCGCATTCAGTACAACGGAAACGGAACTGAACGCCATTGCTGCTCCCGCTATCCATGGCGCTAAAAATCCGAGCGCCGCGATGGGGATGCCGAGACTGTTATAGCCAAGCGCCCAGAATAAGTTTTGTTTAATGTTTTTCATTGTCAGTCTGCTCATGCGAATGGCGTCGGCAATGCTGTTCAGGTCGCCGCGAATAAGCGTAATGTCTGCAGCTTCCATAGCAATGTCCGTGCCTGTTCCAATTGCCATGCCAATATCGGCTGTGGCAAGCGCCGGCGCATCGTTAATTCCATCGCCTACCATGGCAGTCTGCCGGCCTTCTTTTTGCAGGCGGGAAATTTCTGCTGCCTTTTGTTCAGGAAGGACTTCCGCTATGACACTCGTAATCCCCGCTTCCCTGG
The DNA here is from genome assembly GCF_026796395.1 of Bacillus sp. T17B1. Taxonomy (NCBI): domain Bacteria; kingdom Bacillati; phylum Bacillota; class Bacilli; order Caryophanales; family Bacillaceae; genus Bacillus; species Bacillus sp. T17B1. Next base: position 29,121 of record NZ_JALAYA010000030.1, on the reverse strand, counting down.
CGATGGCTTCAGCGGTTCTGCGGTTGTCTCCTGTCATCATGATGACATCCAGGCCCAACTTTTTCAGACGGGCTACTGCCGCCCGTGACGTGTCTTTTATCGTATCGGCAACCGCTACAAGGCCCGCGGCTTCACCATCAATGGATACAAGCATAACTGTTTTCCCTTCTGCCTCTAGTTCTTCCATTTGGGCAAGAAGGGCTCCATGCTCAACCTGTTCGCTCTCCATTAACTTTCTTGTGCCGACGAGAATGGTTTTTCCTCCGGCTTCAGCCAAAATGCCTGAGCCAATTTTTGCTTCAAAGCGGGTCAGCTTCGGTATCTCAAGCCCTTTTTCTTTCACACCTGCTACGATCGCTTCACCGAGCGGGTGCTCCGATCCCATTTCAGCTGCCGCCGCAAATTGAAGCAGATCAGTTTCTTCAGTACGGCCGAACGGAATGGCATCTGTCAGTCGCGGCTTCCCGTTTGTTACAGTTCCGGTTTTATCGAGAACAATCGTATCGAGACGATGTGTTTTTTCTAAATGCTCGCCGCCCTTAAAGAGAATCCCACATTCAGCAGCGCGCCCAGATCCAGCCATAATGCTCGTCGGAGTGGCAAGGCCCAAGGCGCACGGGCAGGCAATGACGAGAACGGCAATCAACTTACTGATCGCTTCGGAAAAATCGCCGGGAGCCGCCCAAAGATACCAAATGAGGAAAGTGAGAACGGCAATCCCCAATACGATGGGTACAAACATACCGGAAATCTGATCAGCGAGACGCTGGATCGGCGCTTTTGATCCTTGTGCTTCCTCGACAATTTTGATGATATGAGAAAGTGCCGTATCCTTTCCGACGTTGACAGCTTTGATTTTCAGGAAGCCGTTTGAGTTGACGGTTGCACCTGTCACGCTGTCACCTGGATTTTTGTCAACAGGAAGACTTTCACCTGTAATCATCGATTCATCTACTGCCGAGCGGCCTTCAACTACTTCTCCGTCGACAGGAATTCGTTCGCCCGGTTTGACGTAAACAATATCATTGACAAGCACTTCATCTATTGGAATGATTTTCTCCTGTCCTTCTCTTACGACAGTCGCTGTTTTCGCTTGAAGCTTCATCAACTTTTTAATGGCATCCGAAGAACGGCCCTTTGCTTTTGTTTCAAACAGCTTGCCTAATAAAATCAACGTCAGCAAAATTGCGCTTGTTTCATAGTAAAGACCGTCTGTATGCCCATGGGAACCGACGCTTCGAATCGTAAGATAAAGGCTGTAAGCGTAAGCAGCCGACGTTCCGAGCGCGACCAGTACATCCATATTGGCGCTCTTATTTCTGAGCGCCTTATACGCCCCCGCATAAAACGGCCAGCCGATCAGAAACTGGACTGGTGTCGCCAACGCAAACTGCATCCACGGATTGAGGAAAATATCCGGCACCCAAATGAACGATGTAAACGTAAAATGGCTCACCATCGCCCAAAGCAATGGGAATGACAGAACCGCTGAAAAGATCAGCCTCGCCGTTTGCTTCCTTTCTTCTTTCTTTTTAGAAGCTGCCGCTTCACGCTCCTCACCGCCCTTGGGCTGAAGCTTATATCCCAGCTTCTCTACCGCTTCTTTCAAATCGGTGACAGACGTTTCTTTTGAATTGTACTCGATTGTAACGTTTTCTAGAGCGAAGTTTACAGGAGCATTTGTGACGCCTTCTATCTTGTTAAGCCGCTTTTCAATCCGATTGGCGCAGGCCGCACAGGTCATGCCTTCAATATCGAATTCAGCTTTTTCTGTTATGACGTGATAGCCCAGCTTTTCAATTTTCTCCTGAATCGCTGCAGCCCCCGTTTCCGCAGGATTGAAGGTGACATTAGACGTTTCAGTTGCCAGATTGACATTGGCATCTGTGACACCCGGCATCCGCTTGAGTCCTTTTTCAATTCTGGATGCACATGCCGCACAGGTCATCCCAGATACCCGCATCGCGATTTCCTTTTGTTCACTCAACATACTCACTCCTTTATATACACCTGGGGGGTATATAAAAATGAAAGAAATATCGCGCCCTCCATAAAGGCGCGATACCTTGAATCATTCGGCTACATCATAGCCCTGATCTTCTATCGCATCCGCAATATCTTTGACTGATACTTTGTCAGCATCAAACGAAACATCGACTTTTCCTGCTTCCAGATTGACATGGACAGCATTGACGCCGTCCAGTTCTCCTACGCTTGATTCCACTGCTTTAACGCAGTGCTGACAAGACATTCCTTCAACTTGCAATGTTTTTTGTTCCATATGAATTCCTCCTGTTTGTTCTTTCTGTTTTCATCCTACCATACCCCCGTAGGGTATTACAATGAAAAAAGACTTTATGATTTTGTGAACTTTTTAAATACGTCCAAAAGCTCAGAAATGGCCTGTTCTCCGTCTCCGCTTTTGATGGCATCTGTTACACAATGATGGGCATGATCCTCAAGCAATTGAAGCGCCACGTTTTTCATTGCCGCCTGAACAGCTGAAATCTGCACAAGAATATCTACACAATATCTATCATGTTCCACCATATTTTGAATCCCTCTGACTTGGCCCTCTATCCGCTTTAGCCGGTTTGTGATTTGATCCTTTTCTTTCGAGCTTTTATGGTTTAATGCTTTATGTTCGTTATGCTTCTCCATGCGTACACCTCTGTTCCTTATATTAATTCCCATTATACTGATTGTCCAAACTGTTGTCTAAGCATGCCGCGGCAAAAATAAATCAGTTAGGTTTTACCATTTGTTCAGGAGGGTATACACTTCTTGTGAAAACGCTTTTAAAGGGGAGAAGAAAAGTGGATACAATAAAGGTTGGGATATTAGGATACGGACTTTCTGGTTCTGTTTTTCACGCACCGCTGCTTGCTGTTCTGGATGAGTATCACATCAGTAAGGTCATGACATCGCGGACAGAAGAAGTGAAACGGGATTTTCCGAATGCTGAAGTTGTGCATGAGCTTGAGGAAATAACAACTGACCCAGCCATTGAGCTTGTCATTGTCACCACCCCAAGCGGCCTTCATTATGAACATGCTATGGCATGCATTCAGGCCGGAAAACATGTTGTAATGGAAAAACCGATGACAGCGACGGCCGAAGAGGGGGAGAAATTAAAGAAGGCTGCTGATGAAAAAGGTGTATTGTTAAGCGTATATCATAACCGACGCTGGGATAACGACTTTTTAACAATTAAAAAGCTGATCGCTGACGGATCGCTTGAAGGTATCAATACATATCAAGTCTCCTATGACCGCTACAGACCTGAGGTTCAAGCACGGTGGCGTGAAAAAGAAGGCGCTGCCACTGGTACGCTGTATGATCTCGGCTCCCACATCATAGACCAAGCCCTCCATTTGTTCGGGATGCCTAAAGCCGTGACTGCAAACGTGATGGCCCAGCGTGAAAATGCGGAAACGGTGGACTATTTCCACTTGACGCTAGATTACGGCAAACTCCAAGCCATTCTATACGGAGGTTCGATCGTTCCGGCAAACGGCCCGCGTTATCAAATCCATGGACAGCATTCCAGCTTTGTAAAATACGGAATCGACGGACAGGAAGACGCACTCAGAGCGGGAAAAAAACCGGAGGATGACAGCTGGGGTGCAGATGACCCAGAGTATTACGGACAGCTGACAACCGTTCATGGGACGAACAAAAAAACCGAAACCATCCCATCAGTAAATGGCTCCTACCTTACCTATTACCGCAAAATAGCGGAAAGCCTACGGGAAGGCGCAGCGCTGCCAGTCACCGCTGAGGAAGGCATCGATGTCATCCGCATCATTGAAGCCGCGATGAAAAGCAGTGAAGAGAAACGCACCATTATGCTGGAGCAATAAATTAAAGCCTCCCCATGTCTCAGGGGAGGCTTTTTCATTAAAATGTTTTTCCTGCTTCTTTCGCACGTGCAATCGCTTCTTCTTTAATTTGCTGTGCTTTATCAGGCTCCGCATTATGACCCTCTACGAAAATGCCATCGAAGGAAGGTACACCGAAGAAGTTCATCATGATGCCGATGTAGCGGTGGCCCATTTCCATTTCAGCCGCAGGACCCTCTGAATAGTAGCCGCCTCGTGCTTGGATATGAACCGCTTTTTTATCAGTTAACAATCCGACAGGGCCTTGTTCAGTGTATTTGAATGATTTTCCTGCAACTGCAACAGAATCAAGATACGCTTTCATTACTGGCGGGAATGAGAAGTTCCATAATGGAGTAACGAATACGTACTTATCAGCAGATGCAAATTGGTCGCTAAGCTCTCCCAGACGGCTCACTTTTGCTTTTTCGCTTTCAGAAAGCTCTTCAAAGCCTGTGCCTGATTGAAGCTTGCCCCAGCCGCTGAAAACATCCGCGTCAATGTGCGGGATGTTTTCTTTGTACAAATCGATATGTACAACTTCATCGTTAGGATTTGCTTCTTTGTAAGACTCGATGAATGCTTTACCTGTTGCCATACTGTAAGAAGTTGCTTCATCATGCGGGTGAGCAGTGATATACAATACTTTTGCCATTTTAACCAGTCCTTTCGTTTTTAAAAATCACACATCAATTATTATCATACAGATGCACTGCCAATATTCTTTCTCTCTTACGGTTTATTATAGAGACAATAAAAATTACTTTCAAGTAAAATATCTCGGATTAAAGATTATTTAACTCTTCCAAACTGTTCACTTTTCAAAAGCTGTCCGCAAGCCGGAATACAATGCGGAGAGCTCTTTGCTGATCCTCGGGTAGTAAGGAACATTCGGTACTTGTATGTTCGCCGGCATCCTTTTCCTCAAAGCGGATTGCTCAGCCTGTTCAAAAAATGCCCTTAGCTGCTTCATCTCTTCTTCAGAAAACAGAGCAGGCGGTCGATGATGGGCTTGGGCCGAGAGCAAATAATACCCTAAGTGCTGAGCACCGGAAATGGCAGGCCAAAGCGCATCCGCATGAGTATTGGGAAATTCCCCAAGCGCTTTGTCATACGCATCCCGAAGCCTGACCAGGCTCACCCTTAACCGGTGTTCGTCTGCTTTCTGCCCGGTTAACAGCTTCTCCATAAACTGCCCTTCCGTCCGGATCACGTCTCGCATCAGTTCAGGCAGCCGCTTCGTTGAAAACCGCCTCCACAAGAGCATCGTTCCCAATAGGCCGATCACACTGCCGACAGCTACATCCGTCAACCTCGCTATCATAAAATAACCGACGTCCGCGCCGCCATGCATGCTTTCTGTGATGACAAGCGCATTTGCGGTCAAAAAAGGAACGGCCAGCGCATAATTGCGGACAATCAGCATCTCAAGAAGACATTGCAGCGCTGCAATACATAACGCAATATAAACACCGCCTGGTTTAACAAACAGGATTGCGCCTGCCAGCCCCACACCGATCACAGTTCCGGCCGAACGCTGAATGGCCCTGTGAAGCGTAAAGACAACAGTAGTGCCAAGCATGACCGCTGCTGCCGAAAGCGGAATCCAATAGGAGCGTGCAAAACCGAAAGTGAGGGCAAACATATCGGCGGCAAACAGCACAATCCCGTACTTTAACGACCGTATCAAGACGGGAGACTGCCAGTCAAAGGCATTTCTCAGAAAGTAGAAAGAGGCTGGCAGGCGGCTCGGTTCCTCGTCCAGCTGCTTATCAAACCGCCCTAAAGCGATATGCAAAGCATCATTGATTTCTCCAAACAGCTTCCGGCTTGGCTCTGATTCATTCTTGTTAATATGAAATGCACTGGAAACACGGGCATGCCCAAGCATATCTCCGGTTTGGCGGAGTGCCCTTTCAATCTGTGCCTTCTCTCCGTCTGGCGTTTCAGCTGAAAAATGAATAATAGTAAGGAATATGTCGTCAGCTTTTTCGAGCAGACGGAAAAAACGTTCATCATGCTGCGATTTTTTCTTCCTGTTCCCCTTGCCGAGAACCGTTTGACGAGCTGTTCTGAGCATGAGCACCGTCTGATGCTGCGCGTTATGAAAGCCTGACGTCCCGACCGCCGAAAGACATGCTGCCAGCTGATGATATGTTTTTTGCAGAACAGCCTCCTCCGGTCCATGTTTTTTCCATAACCACCCGATTAAAGCGATGCCCATGGCGAAAATGCCGCCGAGAAACGTCAATCCCGCTCTGAACAGCGCTTGTGAAGGATCGGCCGGCAGCCCGGAGCTGACTAAAAAAGCAAGAACAAAAAACATTGGCGCAGGGCCTTGTATACCGAGCGCGCTAAAAATAAACATCGCCGTTGCGCCGATTAGCCCCAGGACAGCTGCCATCCCCCAAACCGTACCGGACAAAAGTGTGCCTAATCCAAAAGAAAGGGCAATCCCAATGGAAACCAAGAGCAGCTTCAAAGCGCGCTTTTTATACGATTCACCGCCCGCATATAAATAAACAAAGCCACCGATGCTTGCAGTTAAGCCGTAATCCATGTGCCCCGCCAATACGCCGATCAGCACAGGAAACCCCGATGCGATGCCTGATCCGATTGCCTTTCTCCATGGAAAAGGATGTGCATGAATGCGAAAGGCATCTTTCACAATGCTTGGCATGCTTCTTTGATTGTTTTCAGTAGTCTTGTTCATATGACAAAATCCTCTTCAATGAATATGTAGAACTCTTCCCGTTTATCCGCTATAGTATGTCCCAATAACGTATAAGACAGGCAGAGACCGTACCGTCTCTGCCTGTCTTACATCAATTTATTCGCAATATCCTGAATTGGCTTAATCCAGTTGCTGTACGTCAGCTCGGCCGCTTTTTTTCGATCCTTCTCCTTACATGCCTGAATGATTTGTTCATGCTCTTCAATCGAATTTTGCGGCGATTTGAAAAAAAGATATTCAAGCCGAAGAATATGCATATGAAGAACAGATGTGAAATTGCGGATATATTCATTATCGGCCGCATCAATCATGACATCATGAAACGTTTTATCAAGCCCAAGCACTTCATAGATTTCATTTCGGTCAATAGCAGCCTTCATTTGCTGATTGATCGCCGCCATCTCCTCCAAGTGGGATGACTGAATGTTTTCAATAGCCAGTTCGGCAGCGGTGGATTGCAGAGCCGCCATTGGCGGATAAACCTTGAAAACATCGTTTTTTTCAATTTGTGAAATTCTTGTTTCTTTCCCCGGTGACATTTCAACAAAGCCTTGTACTGCCAATAATTGCAGAGCTTCTCTGACTGGCGTTCTGCTGACGCCAAGCGCTTTCGCTAACTCGTCGTCATTGATTTTTTCTCCAGGAGCAAGAATGCCTTCCACGATCCATTTTTGAATTTGTTCCAATGCAATCGTTTTAGCTGTCTGCCTGACAGGCTTCGGGGTATTTGACGGGATTGGCATAAAAGCATCACCTCTGAATATTGGTTTGTTTTTTTAACGCCGCCGATTTGCCGGCACTCTTCTTTTGCGATAAAACAAAAATCATTACCAAAATACATGCTGCTCCTGCCGCTTGATATAATCCAAAGGACACACCGAGCCACAGAATGGAGGATGCCACTGCCGCAACTGGCTCAGAGCACCCAAGCATGCTCGCTTCTTGCGGAAATAAGTATTTCAAGCTTGTCAAATACATATAAAAACCCAATAGCGTTCCGAAAATGACAATAAAACCGACTGATACGTTCTCAGAAATCGTCCATCCCTGTACATCAACGTCCCATGGGGGATGGATAAAGCCCATGCCAATGCCTCCGATCAGCATTCCCCAGCCAATGACGAGAGCAGATCCCCATTTTTTCAAGAGAGAACTGGAGTACAGCGTATAAAAGGCAAGAGCCGCAGCAGAAAGCAAGCCCCATATGACAGACAAAGGCGAGACGGTTAAATTATTAATACTTCCATTGGTCAGCAATAAAAAAGTGCCTCCCATAGCCAGCACAAGTGCGCAAATATCTGCAGACTGAAAGGAATTCTTCCGTGTCACAAGCATAAACAGCACAATCATAACGGGTGCCAAGTACTGAAGAAGCGTAGCTACAGCTGCATTTCCAGTTCCGATTGAAGCTAAAAATGTATACTGAACGCCCAGCATGCCGACAATCCCGAAAACAATCAGCTGGATAGCCGATTTTTGATCTTTCCATATCTCCCACACAGCACGTCTGTTTTTACCGGCAGATATGATCATCAGCAAAAGCAAGCCAGATAAAAGCAAACGCACGGTGACAAGCCACTCTACCGACACATCACTTGTTTCAAACAAATGCTGGGCAACAGTTCCCGATAATCCCCAAAAAGCAGCTCCAACAATGACCATAAAAAATCCGTACATCCGTTGTTTTTGAGTCGCCAACGTATATCCTCCTGACAGGTAATATGCAATATATTATATATTATATCGTTTCACTTTTCTGAAAACAAAGGTTTCTTTACAAAAATAGTGACATAAAAAACCTCTCCCTAATGGGAGAAGTTAAAAGACACTGGCGGACCAAACCGCCGTCTGCCCGAAGTGCCGCGCCATTGCTCGCAGAGGAAAGCGGACTGCTTAAAAATGTAACGAAGTGGGCGATTTCTTCCGGTCGGATCAGTCTTTGAATGATGGATGTCGGCCGGTTTTCTTTTATAAAACGTGCCTCAGCTTCTTGAACTGTCAGGTTTTCACCAGGATACAGCGAATTCAGCATGGTTTCCACACCCTCTGTTAAGGTAGAGCCCGGCATGACGGTGTTGACTGTGACATTCGTGCCGGTTGCCAGCTCCGCCAAACTGCGGGAAATGGACAGCTGCATCGTTTTTGTTGCACTGTAATGGGCCATTTCCTGTGACGGCATAATCGCCGCTTCACTGGCAATGAAAAATCACACGCACTTCTTTTTTCTCTATCATGTTGTGCAAATACTTGCGTGTCAGCCTTACTCCGCTCATAATGTTCACTTCAAAAAAACGAAACCACTCATCATCAGGGATATCAAAGTACTCCGCCGGTTCAAAAATCCCTAAATTGTTAACCAAAATATCAACCTCTGGGTATGCCTGAAACAGGTCATTGCATCCTTCCTCTGTTCCCAAATCATATGCGGCCGGATAAAGGACCGCTTCAGAATGCTGTGTTTTCAATTCATCTATCGTCTGATTCACTTTCTTTTCCCGGCGTCCGTTAATGATCACTGCCGCACCTTCTTCAGCTAACGAAGAGGCAATGGCTTTCCCGATCCCCGATGTCGAACCGGTCACCAGTGCGGTTTTTCCTTGTACATTCAGCTTCATTCTACATCCCTCCGTTTTGATTCCCTCTTATTTATTGACAGAAATCTGATTGGTGAAACATCTGCTCTGCAATCAGTATGAAACAACTTGGATTGAAATAATTTTTGTGCTGTAATTTGGAGAAAAAAATAAAGCATAACCCCTTAAGAGGTTCTGCTTTATTGTCAGTATGTATGGAGACGGTGGGAGTCTATTATACTACATTTATATATTTTTAAAATGGTGGAAAAACGTTGATAAATAAGGATTTTCATTGCATTCATTTTGTTATTTTGGTCGAATAAAACTATTTTTTTATGAATTTGTTGCCAAAATGTTGCCACGGAAATCCTTTCTCTCAGATATAATTGAATTAAAGTTACTGTCATTTTATTTATGATGGGAGCCAAAACAAATGAAGAATAAAAAACTTGATCCGCCAGTAGGTACATATTATGATCCAGCCATCGGGATGCGGTGTGATCCGCCTGTTGGTATGGGACGTGAGTAAGAAGCCAGGGAATACAAATGAGGTTGACAGACTTTGAGCGAAAGTTATATCAGATCATTGCAAACATGAGTTTATACGGAAAGAACCCGACTTTGCCAGAACTAATAAGAAAGACGGGAAAAAGCGAACAGGAAATACGAGAGGCCACAAAAAACTTGACCCGCAAAGGCGCTCTTTCATGGGACAAAAAAAATATGGATTATTTTAAAAAGCCCTTCTCATATGAGTTGGGCTTATTTTGATGAGGATAATATTTTTATCTTTCCTCAATAGGATTGTGTTTTGTTGCTTTCAACCCTGTTATAACTTTCTTGATGGTCCTTAGTAATACATAAACCATCAGAACGGCGATTAAATAATTAACAACATTAAACTCTGTCTTTATGAATTCTGTTGGAGTAAATAACAAAAACCTATTTCCTACAAACCCATCATAGCTACGATAAATCACAAATTGAATAGGGAAACCGAGAGCATACCCCAATTCTGAAACCTTCTCATAGGGTATTACAAAAATCGAAATAAGTGGAACCAGAAAGCTTATCAAACCTAACTTGTATTTTTTTAATCGGTTTTTCATGCAATCACTCCCTTCCCCTTATATGTTACCCGGCAATTATAACATATCCAAATAAATAAATTTATTGAAAAATATAAATATTTTGGTTTTTTATGGATTTCGGGACTTTTATATGTTTTAATTGGTTTGTAAGAACTAAATTAAATGGAGGTTGAAAGTATGAAAAGGATTTTAGTCTTAGTCATTGCCCTTGGCTTGGCTTTTGTTCCTTTTGCTTCAGCCAACGCAGAATCCACAACAAAAGAGATTGCTGAAACAAGGAACCAAGTGGAAGAATTACAAAAGGACCTTGGTTTTGAATTAGTGGATGTCTCAAGCGAAGAATTTTCAAGTTTATCTAAAAAGGATTTTTTGAAGTTTGATTCAGTTCAGGATTTTGAAGAGTTTATTAAAAATGCTCAACAACCACAAGAGTTTGAAGAGACTATTAATGTTAGTGAAGGTACTCCCCTAATAAAACCACAAATAAATGATTCACATGTTATCAATTGGTGGGCGCCTTTTACAGGCTGGGGTATGACAGGGATGGCTTGCTGGAAAAATATCGCGTTTAATTATAAATACAAATTTGTAAATAGTAAGCCTCAGTTCACTGAAGTGTCAGGTATTAACTCTTATGTTACTGGACTTAACGTAGCTTGGTGGAAACAGACAGGAAAAAGTTATAATATCACTACAACTAAAACAACTAAAGACACTGCAAAAATTAAAGTTGTAGGGGCAATGGTTCTCGGTGTTGACATTAAAGGGTTTACGATTGGGGCTAAAATCGGACAAACTTGGAACGGCAGTTTGCGACTATATTAGAAGTAAAAAGGGGTATTGGACCCCTTTTTATTTTATTCTCATTTTGCTATAAAGTGCATATATAGAGACACAAGAAAGCTTATACCAATAAAGATTCATGTTTTGCTTTTTATGTTCGCCCCATAGATACCTTTTGAAGATAGCCCGTGCATTAGCTGGAACGCTTGACTGCATTTGCTGTTTTCGGAAGTAACCAAACCATGCTCTCCGGCTCCGCACCTTTTTAAATTTCAATGCCTTAATCACACCGATTAGGCTGTCAAAATGTTGGTCATCAGCATTAAATCAGGATATCTCACCCCAAAAACCTCGCTAAACCCTTTCTTTTAATCAACTCCTTAGAGGCAAAATAGAAACACCTCCATGAGTGTTGGTTAACTTCCTAAATCTATGATAACCGGGACTGTAGCTGGATCAGCCGAAACAGGCGATGGAGCAATAAAAGACACAAAAAAAGCGCTGAAAGGACAGCGCCGATTACATCAGATTATAGGGTTTTGGGTTCCTTTTAGCATAGCGACAAGTAAGATTGACTGACTGTACGAAAAAACCGCAGTGCCCTCGAAAGCTTTAGAAGCCTTGATAGCACTGCGGTTTCAAAGTATGTATGGAGACGGTGGGAGTCGAACCCACGTCCAGAAACATCGATTACTTAAGCGTCTACGAGCGTAGCCTGCATATTTGTAGTTTCACTCATCTTCTTGCCTGCGGGCGGGCCTTCCGAGAGCTAGTCTGTTCATCTCTTCTTACGTTCTCAGACGGGAACGCAAGCGTAGCCTACTTGGATGTGCTCTTCACAGACACATAGGCAATGTCAGGAAGAGCTCGCTGCGCTTATTAGGCAGCTAATGCTACGTTTTGGTTAAAACTGTTAGTTTTGCCAGTTATATTTAGATGCGTGTTTACGAGATCGCCTCTCGGCTCGCAGCTCAAGCTCGATCCATCCCTGTCGAATCCGTAACGTCCCCTTGTTATAAGGGAAATACGGGAGAAAATATCAAGCTCTCACTCAAACTGGCTATAGTCTTATTATAACATGATCACGGCGCTTTTCAATTGTAAAATCCTTCAAATAAGCAGCGTTATGATCTGTTCGTGAACACAGTATAGCACAGGCCTGATTTTTGAATCAAGCACTATGCCTTTAGAAGCCCTTTTGACTGTCTCTGAACGCTCTCTCGATTTCCCGCTTCGCGTCCTTCCGCTTCAGGTCTTCCCGTTTGTCATAGTTCTTCTTCCCTTTTCCAAGGCCGAGAAGCACTTTGGCAAAGCCGTTTTTCAAATACAGCTTCAGCGGAACGAGAGAATAGCCTTTTTCCTTTGTTAACCCGATCAGCTTATTAATCTCCTTGCGGTGCATTAACAGCTTTCTCGTCCGAAGCGGATCGTGGTTATAGCGGTTTCCCTGCTCATACGGGCTGACGTGCATATTGTGGAGAAACACTTCTCCCCGTTCGATTTTGGCGAAGGAATCCTTAAGGTTTACGCGGCCGGCACGAATCGACTTGATTTCAGTTCCTTGGAGAACGATGCCTGTTTCATAGGTTTCTTCTATAAAATAATCGTGATTGGCTTTCTTATTTTGAGATAATACTTTTCCTGACCCTTTTGGCATGCCAGAACCTCCTCTCTCTAAGGAAAAACTGTCCACCTTTTGCGATACGCTCTATTTTACCAAATGTCACGTACCGCTACAATGAAAAGCTGTTTCCGAAAGAAAGCAAATAGAGCACTGCGGCCCTATTTGCTGGTTGAGCTGCTATTTCTTCTTTTTCCGTTTCTGTTTCGGTGCATTTTGGAAGCCGCGTTTTTTCTTTTTCTTCTTTGGTTTTGTAAACCACTCACCTTTTTCCTCAGACGGAGCTGGAGAAACAGGTGTATTGGTGCTTTGGACGCGTTTTCTGGCAGGCTTTCCGCGTTTTCTGCTCCGGCTGCTGTCCAGTTCTCTCGGACGCCGCGGAGAGCCCTTCATGCCGACAATTTCAAAGTCGATGTTGCGCTCGTCTTTGTTGACATCGACGACCTTGACTGTGATTTCATCCCCGATACGGAAGACATTGCCTGTTCGCTCACCGATCATCGCAAAATGCTGTTCGTCAAAGCGGTAGTAGTCATCCGTCATAAAGCTGACGTGAACGAGGCCTTCGATTGTATTTGGCAGCTCGACAAACATTCCGAAGTTTGTCACAGAGCTGATCATGCCGTCAAACTCTTCACCGATTTTATCAAGCATGTATTCCGCTTTTTTCAGATCATCCGTTTCACGCTCGGCGTCAACTGCACGGCGCTCCATCGTTGATGTATGCTCGGCGATATCCGGCAGGCGTTCAGCCCACTTTTCCTGTGTCGCTTCATCGACTTTGCCGTTGATTAAGTACGTTCTGATCAGACGGTGGACGATTAAGTCCGGGTAACGGCGGATCGGTGATGTGAAATGCGTATAGAATTCCGTTGACAGACCGAAGTGCCCTAAGCTTTGCGGGTCGTATTTCGCCTGTTTCATCGAACGGAGCATGACAGTAGATATCACTGTTTCTTCAGGTCTGTCACGCACAGCGTCCAGAATGCTTTGCAGCGCGCGCGGATGAATATCTCCCGCCGTTCCTTTCACCACATAGCCAAATGTCGTTACGAACTCTAAAAACTTTTGCAGCTTTTCAGCATTCGGCTCTTCGTGAATCCGGTATATAAACGGGACGTTCATCCAATGGAAATGCTCCGCTACCGTTTCGTTCGCCACAAGCATAAATTCTTCGATCAGCTTCTCGGCGACAGAGCGTTCTCTGATGACAACGTCTTTAACCGCCCCTTCTTCATCGACAAGCACCTTTGCTTCTTTGAAATCAAAATCAACGGCGCCGCGGTTCATCCGCTTATCGCGCAGAATTTGAGCCAGGCGCTCCATGTCTTTGAACATTGGTACAAGAGGCTCGTATTTTTGTTTCAGCTCTTCATCATCTTCAACAAGAATTTGATTCACATCTGAATACGTCATTCTTTCCGTTGTTTTGATGACACTTTGGAAGATCTCGTGCTCTGTCACCTGTCCCTGACTGTTAATTGTCATTTCACAAGAGAGCGTCAGGCGGTCAACCTTTGGATTTAAGGAACAAATGCCGTTTGACAGTCTGTGCGGTATCATTGGGATGACACGGTCAACCAAATACACACTCGTCCCTCTTTCTAGCGCTTCTTTGTCAATCGGCGAATTTTCGGTTACGTAATGGCTGACATCAGCAATGTGAACGCCAAGCTTGTAGCTTCCGTCATCAAGCTTCGTCACGGTAACTGCATCATCCAAATCCTTCGCGTCCGCACCATCAATGGTGACAATCACCTGGTCACGGAGATCACGGCGGTCTTTCAGATCTTTTTCATCAATTGTGTCAGGCGTACTTGATGCCTGTTCCATCGCATCAGCAGGAAAATCTCCCGGCAGGCCATGCTTATGAATGACTGATAAAATATCAATCCCCGGATCATTTTTGTGGCCGAGAATGGTTTCAATCTCGCCCTCTGCGTTCATGCGGCCTTCTGGATAGCTCGTCAGCTTGACAACAACCTTGTGTCCTTCCGCAGCACCGTTTTTCCCGTTTTTCGGGATAAAGATGTCGCTTGTGATTTTTTTGTCGTCCGGAATGACAAAGCCGAAGTTTCTTGTTTCTGTATACGTACCGACAACCCGCTGAATCGCTCTTTCTAAAATGCGGATGACAGTTCCTTCCTGTCTGGAGCCGCTTGACTGTGAATTCAGACGAACCATGACGATATCGCCGTTCATTGCCGTATTCAGCTCATTAGGCGGAATAAACACATCGCTTAACGACGTATCCTCAGGCAGTAAAAAGGCAAATCCTTTTGCATGTGCTGAAATCTTTCCTTTTATTAAATTCATCTTCTCCGGAATGCCGTAGCGGTCGCTTCTCGTCCGTACGATAAGCCCTTTTTCTTCCAAGGCGACTAACGCTTTGACGAGCTCTTTAAACTCCTCGGCTTCCGTAATATTTAACATCTCCTCAAGTTCCTGAACAGTCAGAGGCTTGTATGCCTCTTCCTTCATAAACGAGAGAAGCTTATCCATAAATGCTTCTTTTTCCATTATCCAACCTCCTGTTGATTACCAATCGAGCTTCTCTAAAAATTCATACACATCCTGATGGACGAGGTCCCGTTCTTTGTCTAGCGTAATGACATGGCCTGATTCCTCGTACCATTTCAGCTGTTTATCATCAGTTTCTACTTCGTTGTAAATAATATTGGCGCTTTCGGTATTAATCATGTGATCGTGACGTGCCTGCACCACAAATGTCGGTGAATAAATCATATCGACATTGTTCCGCACATCGGCAATTAAGTCTTGCAGCGCCTTAAGAGTGTTCATCGGCGTTTTTTCGAATTCCTTCATTTCCTCTTCAATTTGCTCCGGGTTTTTCCCCTCGAATTTTTTGTAATTGCGAGCGTATGAAAGGACGCCCTGATACATGACCTCTTCACTCTTAATATGCATCGGTGCGCACATTGGAACAATTCCCTTTATGGGTACAGTGTAACCCAATTTCAGCGAAAAAACCCCGCCAAGCGACAGTCCGCAGGCAGCAATGCTCTCATAGCCCTCAGATTTCAAGTATTCATAGCCATCCATCACGTTTTTCCACCAGTCTTCAGGCCCCGTATGTACTAGTTCTTCAGGGGGCACGCCGTGTCCTTCATATTGAGGGGCGTGGCACGTATAGCCCCGTTCATTCAAGTAACGTCCCAGCATTCTTACATCCGCTGTATTTCCTGTAAAGCCATGCAGCAAAAGCACAGCTTTGTCTCCGCCTTTAAATGTAAATGGTTTTGGTGTCACAACTTTCATGCTCATGTCTCCCTTTCTATCTGCACGATCATTTTAGTTTTCCACAGTTTGATCAGAAAAAAACGCTCTGAATATCAGCCAGAAACGTGAAAAAGGCCTGACTTTACATCAGACCTTATACAAACATTGCCCTATAGGATATAAGCAAGCGCAATCGTTAACACGAAAAACAAGACTGCCAGCACAACAGTGATGCGGTGCAAAATCAAATCAAGACCTCTTGCTTTTTGTTTCCCGAAGAGCTGCTCCGCTCCACCTGAAATCGCACCAGATAATCCGGCGCTTTTACTGGATTGAAGCAAAACGACAATAATAAGTGCAATGCTGACGATAACCAATAAGGTAATCAAAACCGCGTGCATCCCATACACCTCCAGACTCACTGGCCTACATTACTTCTATTTTACATGAAAAGGGTTGGCATGTCACGCTGTATCAGACGCCAAAAGGCGGGATAATACGTTTGATCTTGGTTACCCTATTCATATGAAAAGGCCAAAAGGAGAAAAACAATGCCCCTTATCAGCATAGCCAGCAAAAAACATCTTTATTATGAGGAATATGGACAGGGAACTCCTATCATCTTTATCCACCCGCCGGGCATGGGGCGCAAGGTTTTTTATTATCAGCGCCTTCTATCCGAGCATTTCAGGGTGATTTTCCCCGATTTAAGCGGCCACGGTGACAGTGATTACGCGGATCAGCCCGCCTCGATTTCTTATTACGCAAACGAGATTTTGCAATTCATAGACGCTCTGCATATTGATAAGGCTGTGTTATTCGGGTATTCCGCCGGCGGCTTAATTGCGCAGCATATCGGCTTTACCCGCCCGGACAAAGTGTCTCATCTTGTTCTATCCGGCGCTTACCCCGCTGTACAGAACGTAATCGGAGAGAAGATTCACAAGACGGGGATGTATCTGCTCGAGAAAAACGACGGTTTGCTCATAAAAATCCTTGCCGTCAGCCACACAAAAAATCAAGAGCTTCGGCACATATTGACAAGCCATATGAAAAAAGCAGACCTAGCCCATTGGCATCAATATTATCAGGATTCGCTCCGCTACAACTGCATTGAACAGCTGCCTCATTTACACATGCCAATGCTGTTTATGTATGGCGGCCTGCGGGACTGGACCTTCCCAGCTTCAAGCTATTACCGCAAAGCTTGCAGCCATGCCGAATTTTTTAGATTGGAATATCAGGGACATCAGCTGCCGACCAAACAATGGAAAACATGCAACGAACTGGTGACAGGGTTTGTGTTGACACATCATTCATAGGGATAGAAAACGCTTGGTCTCCTTGCGTTTTTTGTTTCTCTTATTGACTTTTGTCAATAAAATCATAGTAAAAAAGATCCTCAAATTTCAAATTAAAATAGTGAAGCATTTTACCGATCACAAGCTGCCCCGGCCGTCTTTCTCCATTCAGCACGCGGCTAAGTGTGGCGGGTGAGACTCCGATTTCCAGCGCAAGCTGATTAAGGGAATAATCATTATTGACCATATACTGCAATACATAATCACGTCTAATCTGAATCTTTTCTACTGGCACTTTCCTCACCATCCATTCCTGGAAAACTTTTTCTATACTTTTACATTACGGCTTATGTTAACTTTTGTCAATACATTTCCAGCCTACCTATTTCCTTTAGTCAATAAACATACTAAAATATGAGTAACAGTGAGGGACGGGGTGAGATACATGGAAAGCTTTGGCGAACAATTGCGGGCATTGCGTGAAGAGAGAAAATTAACAGTCAACCAGCTGGCGACTTATTCAGGCGTAAGCGCAGCCGGCATCTCCAGAATCGAAAACGGCAAACGGGGCGTTCCCAAACCTGCCACCATAAAAAAACTGGCGGAAGCTTTAAAAATTCCTTATGAAGGGCTTATGTATAAAGCAGGTTACATCGAAGAAGTGCATGAAGCCAGGGCTCCTTATGAAACAAAGTGCAAGCTGCTTGAAAAAGCGGAGGCCTATGACCTGAAAAACCTTGCTCTTCTTAAGAATGAAAAGTGGCAATATCTCAATAAAGAAGATTTGCTCATGCTGGATCATTATTTCTCGTTTATTTCAGACGAAGCCAAAAAACGGTCTGATGATAACTAACTTTTGACAGAAATGTGAGGCGATCACCATGTCACCGTTCGGACAGCAATTACGGGAGCTGCGCCGCGCCCGCAAACTGACAGTGAATCAGCTTGCGGTATACTCAGGCATAAGCTCCGCCACCATTTCCAAAATTGAAAACGGCAAGCGGGGCACGCCAAAACCTGCCACTATCAAAAAATTGGCGGCCGTACTCAAAGTTCCCTACGAAAACCTGATGGCTGCCGCAGGCCATATTCGGCCCTTTCCAGAAGAAATCCGCGAAGCTTCGGAAAGCTATCAGTCCATATATGACATTTATCAAACGGCTGTCATTCGCGGAGCGGAGCACCTCCCGATTTTCAATAGCCAAAAATGGGGATATCTCTCAAAGCAGGATATTGAAAATCTCAGCAAATACTTCGATTTTTTAGCCTCGGAAGCAAAAAAACGAACCTCTACTTCTTAATTCCTTATATCTTTTCTCCATATTCTCAGTCACGCTTGCATACCTTCCCTCGTTATTTGCGTTATAATAGTGTCAGACGAGGTGAAAAGTATGAACCAATCAGAAATGTGTCCTAGATTTGAAAAAGCAGTCGACATCTTGAGTAAACGCTGGGTCGCTTTAATCGTATTTCAGCTTTTGAACGGATCGCAGCGATTTAGCGAAATTGAAGCAGCACTTCCAAATCTAAGTGGCAGAGTTCTGTCAGAACGGCTGAAAGAACTTGAGCTTGAAGGAGTGGTGAAGCGGGAGGTCATCCCTGAAACTCCGGTTCGCATCGAATATTCATTGACCGATAAAGGAAAGGCGTTAGCCCCCATCTTGGGTGAGATTTCTAAATGGGCGACGGATTGGATTGACCCTTCCTTTCTTGACTAATTGCTAAAACGGTTCTGATCTCAAACGCGAGAAAAGAGCCGTTTTTATTTTTCATTTGCCAGGTGAAAAAACGATTTCTCAGCCGATACATAGTAGAACCATACATTGCGTTTTAGCCGAAAAGCTTGAGCAGCTAGCGAAAGAGCTTCATGAGAAGATGGATCAGTTCACCATTCTAAAAATAACCTACGTCCAGATAGGACGTGGGCTTTATTCGTTTCTTAAGGGTATTTTTACTCGAACCTCTGCTCCACCGGCTATAGTGTTCCCAAGAGTAAGTTCTCCATTATGAAGATTCACTGCATTTTTTGCAAAAGTCAACCCCATTCCATAATGACCTTTAGAATGACGGCTCTTGTCATCCATATAAAAAAGTTCTGTGGCTTTTTTTAACCCCATTTCCGAAAATCCATTTCCCGTGTCTTTTACCAAAAAATAAAATATCTCAGAATCGCATTCTGCATGTACCGAGACGGTGCCGCCTTCCGGTGTATAATCAACTGCATTTGTTAAAATATTCAATAATGCCCTATGTAACAATTGCCAGTCTATTTTCGCTTCTTTCATTAGATTTTCTTTTTTGAATGAAATGTTTATATTTTTATTTCCTTTATAGGCGGATATATCTTTCACTAGAGTTTCTGTCAACTCATCTACAGATGCTTTCTCCAAATGAATCGTTAAGGCATCCTCCGTTTTCGAAAGATGAATCAGCTGATAAATATATTGTTCAATTTGATTTCCTGCTCCAAGAATATACTTTGTATACTCAGCTTGTTCTTCGTTTTGCATTGACAAGCTGAGTAATTCAGCATTCCCCTTAATAATGGTGATCGGAATCTTGATATCATGTGCCAAAGCACCTATTTGTTCTTTCTTGTTTTTTTCTAAACGCCACTGTGCCTCAAGTGAGGACTGGAGAGCATCTCTCATTTCAATCAACGAGTCAATCACATCATCGAATTCCTTAATATGTGTAAATTCGGGAGTGAAGTGCAAATTTTGCTCTTTTATATATCGAGTGATTACGTTCAATGTCTCAAAATGTTTTCTTAATCTATTCGCAAAGTAAGTTGTTATAATAGAGATAACTATAATGAGCAAGATAATCAAAATACAAATACTCGTTAATTCATAATTAGGAAGGTATTTTCTTAGTAAAGGCGAACTGAAATCGGCACGCAATGAATATTGCAAAACGCAATATTCATTACCTCTATCAATCACCAAATATCCTTTTTGCCTATAATTTACATACGGTTTTTTTTCAATCTTCTTTTTGACCAGCTGCAGATCTTTTTCTTTAATAGTTCCAGCTGTTTTTTGTTTTGTTTCTTTGTTAAGAATGGCATATGACATTGTATCAGGAATCATATCGGCAGTTACTTTGTCGATGGTTTCCAGCTTCGGCGCAAGTTTTTCCGCTTCTCGTTCATTATAATTCGCTGGGTATGAGAAACCAGCATTCATTGCGATCATATTCATAAATATATATAGCAGAGTAAGTGCGAGCAAACTAATACATAGGGTCACCATATACTTTATCAGTTCTCTCAGAAGCGTTTTCTGACCCTTAAAAGCTATTCCCATTTGTACCCAACGCCCCATACCGTTTTAATGGGATCTACATGATGCTCTTTACATTTTTTTCGAATCGTTCGAATAAATTCAGTAATGGTTGAATGCAAGGCATTCCCCTCTATTCCGTATATCTCCTCATAAATTTGTTCTCTTGAAAAAGTTCTTCCTTTATGCTGAGCCAAAAATTCACAGATTTTATATTCATTTTTTGTTAGGTTGAGTTTGTTGTTATTGATAAATACTTCTTTACTATCAAAATGAAATAAAAAACCGGAGATCACTCTCTTCGATTGATGTTTATCTCTCCGTTCTCTTCTTAAGTGAGCATTCACTCTGGCACTAAGCTCTCTAACGCCGAACGGCTTTGTAATATAATCATCTCCGCCGGTTATAAGGCCTTTTACTATTGCTTCTTCTTCCGTTTTAGCTGTGAGGAATAAAATGGGACAATCAACCGATGGCCGTATCTGTTTACATAACTCAAAACCATCAATATCTGGCATCATCACATCAAGCAAAATTAAATCATATCCTTGAAATACATCATGCGGCTGTCCATGAACATGATCTAAAATATCAACTTGATGCTGGTCACGGCGCAAAATATTTTGTATCAGGACAAGAATATCTTTTTCATCATCGACAGCAAGGATTTTTGCCATTTCCCGGCCCCCTCATACTATTCAAACGTTTTTCTGCCTTCCCATTTACTAAACCATATAAGACTGGCAATGATTGTACATATTATACCAAAAACCATCATCAATACCCCTGAATTTATTTCTTGCATTAATAAAGGATGATCCCCTTGATTTACTTCTTTAAAGTGAAGTACTCCATTTAAACTTGACAATCTAATCCCCCAGGCCCATGGGTTAAATTTCCATATGGCATCCCCTAATCCAGTGTTCATTAGAGCTGTCATGAGCAGGCCTGCTCCTCCTATCAGGACAGAAGCCCCCATTCCAAACATACAACTGATAAAAAAGTAAATACAATACAGGACTACACTGCCTGCAACTAGCCAGGCACCACCCATTATAAAAATATCGTAAGACAAATCCGGCACTTTTAAAATAAATTTTAATCCAATGAAATAGATGAATAGTGCTAAACCAATAGAGCAAATCTCCAAGAAAAGCAGCATGAACACTTTACTCACATAAGCAACGATTTTCGGAGATGTGCTCCCTAGTAACACATGAAATTTCCCTGCCTGTTCTTCTAAGGATGCAGTCATTCCACATAGCACCCCGATGAGCAGCGGTAACGCAACTGCGGTAGCTTCCATAAAAGACTTATAAAGGTGAAATTCACCTTGATCTCTTCCGTAAAAATACAAAATCAATATAACTGAACAAACGATAGGAATGATAAGATGCAGCCACAAAAAAGAGGTGTGCTTGCTCTTCTGGAAATCAGCTTGTAAACACCTCAAAAGCAATTTCACCTTACATCGCCTCCCGCTTATACATTTTGTAATCAGTTGAAGGGGCAAACGAACGGCTGGTCAGAAATGCCAGTATCAAAAAAAATAAAATTGAAATCACTATGGCAGGAGGCACAACCATCCAACTCAGCAAAGGATCATTGTTTTCGAGTAGCAAACCGTTAGGATGTATACTAATGGTTGGACACATCATTCGAATTGGCCAGCTCCAAGGAATGAACCACCAAAAGGCACGAGATGCCGGCATAACACCGAGAACTAGCGTCCCTATGAAATTTAACATTACCGCCATTGTAAATCCCCACTTTTTTGCCACAAATAAACAGAGCGGAATTTGCCAAAGACTTGTCAACCAAAGCAATAAGCTCGCGGCAACTATAGAAGGCGAAATGATGGAAAAATCAGCTATAACGAATCCCATGAGTAACATAAAAACTAAAAATACAACCTGAGATAATAGTGAATAAATTGCAATAATAATGATCTTAGCGTACCATAATTTCCCTAGATCTATAGGCAATGAATACGTACCATTATAATGAGAGGCCTTTTTTTCTTTTTGATGAGATAAAGAACAAAATAAAGCAATCATCACTGGCATAAATATAATAGACCACCAGTTATAAGTTCCTGGTACAAAAAATTGAGTGTTCATTAAAAAAGAAAAACCTATATTAAGAAGAGGTACAAAGATAATCATTTTTCTGGAAAACGTCCTCTTAAACTTTAGGTTATCGGCTTTTATATAATTTATCATCTTTTTACACCTTCTTTTTCACGAGTTGACTTTACAACTTCCATAAACAAGTGCTCCAAATCATCAGCCTTGTTTATTTCACCCTGGTACCCAAGATGACCGTCGATGATAATCCCAATATGATCTGCTATTTGCTCGACTTCTGAAAGTATGTGACTAGATAAAATCACCGTTATACCTTCCTGAGGAAATGAGCGAATGAGGTCCCTGAGCTCTTGTATACCTATTGGATCTAACCCGTTTGTAGGTTCATCAAGAATTAATAGTTTAGGATGGTTTAATAAGGCGATTGCAATTCCAAGCCGCTGCCTCATCCCCATCGAAAATTGGCCTGCTCTTTTCTTTCCAGCATGCTGCATATCCACAGTCTTTAGCACACTGTGTATGCGATCTTCTGAAAGACCGAGCAGCGTGGCATGTACTTTCACATTTTCAGAAGCAGTTAAATTATCGTAAAGAGGCGGAGCTTCTATTAACGATCCTATAGTTTGCAGATCAGATCGTTTCCATTTATGTCCATCGAAGAAAACTTCACCTGAAGTTTTCTGTAAAATTCCTGTTAAAATTTTAAGTGTTGTCGATTTTCCCGCTCCATTTGGTCCCAGCAGACCATAAATACTGTTTTTTTGAACAGTTAATGAAACATCTGCCACAGCTGTCTCTTTGCCAAACTTTTTTGTAAGACTTTTGGTTTCTAATAAGACTGTACTCATGTCACACTCTCCCTTATTCCTTTTCATTCTTTATTAAAACCGCTCGATAATACTCACGATTAAACTCAACAATGATTTCATCTTTGGCATCAAAATCTTCGTTTGTACTATAAACCTTCCCATAGCGTAATGGTTTTTTCTCTCTAATTTCATCCGGGTTTTTAGAGATATACGGTTCTTTCAGTTCTGCTTCCGACCATCTCTTTCCATCACCATCTACAAAGAAAGTTTGGCCTATCGCCCCTATTACTTTTCCTTTTTTGTCTTCATCAACTTTATCTTTCAGCTGATAAAGTTTATCGTCATAGACCACTTGATCAAGTTTTCCCTTATCAATCAGACTCTCCATTGTTTCCGATGTATCGTTTTCGTTATCATCAGTAAAATGCATTGTTTTTTTTGTTTCTTCAACAACTTTATCTTTAAACTTTGTTAATGATTGACAAGCAGATAACATAAATAAAACAATAAAACAGCCTAAAATGTTAACACTTCTTTTCAAAAACAACATACATCACCTCAATCTTATGAATTTTCCTCAATAGATGTTAAGCAATAATGGATTCTTCACCGCCATGAATCCATGTGAAGAATCCTTTTTTCCGGATGCAGACCATTCTAGAATACTTTTATCAAAATTTAATCAAAAAAACATTTCCAACTGGAAACTTTAAGCATTTGGGCGGCCATTGCCATGATCAATGCCAAATAAAAAAAGTGCGATCAGGTCACACTCCTACTCTAGATGAATCAATCTCATTTATTAATTTCCTAATAAAAAATATGATGTTCTTAGAAATATTCTTAACCATAAACCTGGTAAGTACCCTTAAGTCCTTCATCCCTTGTCTGCATTTGAGGAAGAGACTGGAATTTTTATTGGAATGTTATTCAAAACGCATGATCGAAAATAACCGTTTTTCCGTTCTACAATTGGTTCCTCCTTAAAGCCGAATATAAAAACGGGTGTGAATATAAACTCTTTCACACCCGTCATTTTTTACTTCATTTTCTTGTCCCGACTCTATGAAAATAAGTATGTATAACACTCAGAAGTGCAAGGAGTCAGAGCAAGGTGATGCTAATGGTTTTACTTATTTAGAGATTTTGCAGTTACAAGTTAGTGTTTGAAGGAAGCAAGTTTGCAATGCACCAGTTACACATCCTGGTGTACAAAGTGATTCACTTTTCCATTGCGGAGTGATTTTTGAGTCTTAGTCCTCCATATTATTCTATTTTAACCAAAATTTTTACAATAATCTATTTTTTTATACATTCTAAAAATCAAAAAAATATCAAGATCCTCCCAGTAAATACCATAAAAAAAGGACTCTTTTCCCACTCAGAAAAGAATCCTTTTTGCTTAACTCTATACACTTATTACCTTTTCTCTGCTTTTTTGTTTCACTGGATTCAACAACCTTTCAATCCAGGCCATTATCAAATCTGCTCCTATGGCCATTACCGCAGTGGGGATCGCGCCTGCGAGAATAATCGCGGTTCCGTTTGTCGCGTTTGAGCCGCGGACGATCATATCCCCAAGGCCGCTGGCGCCGACAAATGTGCCGATTGCTGTAATCCCGATGGCAATGACGAGAGCCGTGCGCAAGCCTGCCATAATGACAGAAAGCGCGAGCGGGAGCTCAACCATCCGGAGCACCTGGAATTTCGTCATGCCCATTGCTTTTCCCGATTCTAAGTAGGCATGTTCAATGGTGACAATGCCTGTATACGTGTTTCGGATAATCGGCAGGAGGGAATACAGAAATAATGATATAATCACAGTGTTTGCACCGAGCCCCATGACAAGCATTAAAACGGCCAGCATCGCGAGTGCCGGGATTGTCTGGATAACATTTGTTACGGCGAACACCCAGGCTGATAAGCGGCGATAATGCGCAATGAGGATTCCGACCGGAACCCCGACAACAGCTGCAAACAATACGCCGTAAACCGACATGAGAAAGTGGCGGCCGAATTCATCCATGACGTAGCTGCCGTTCTGCGCGTAATATGTCATTAACTGATCGAGCACGTTCATTGGCTTCGTCCTCCTTTCACGATTCGAAGTAGTGGTGCTTTTCTAAATATCCCTTGGCAACGACAGACGGTTCTTTTAGATTGCCGTCGACTTCATAGTTAAGCTCCTGCATTGTGGCTGTGTCGATTTTCCCGATCATTTTCTGGATGATGCCTTCAAGCTCAGGATGTTCTTTGAGCACTTGTTCCGGAACAACCGGAGAGCAATCGTACGGCGGGAAAAATTGCTGACCATAGGACTTGATTCTTCCATCAGTCGAATACGCGAGGACAATGTCCATTTTTCCGCTTTTCACCGCATCATACACAAGCCCGATCTGCATGGGATACGTGCCGCCGAATGTCATGCCGTAGGTTTTCGTAAAATCCTGATAGCCGTTCCCCCTGAGCTTCATCCAATAGTTATCAACACCCAGCTTTAATTGCGGCGCCCATTTTTTCACGTCTGATACGTTTTCTAAATGATATTGATCCGCCAGCTCCTTGCTGACCGTAAAGGCATACGTATTATCAAACCCGTAGGAGTCATACCATTTTAGATCATATCTTTTTTTAAACTCCCGCTGTGTTAGTGCCAGCGCTTTCTCCGGATCTTTCTCAGGTTCCATTCTCAGCGTTCCTGTCAGCGCGTCTCCCGTATATCTTGTGGCCGCAATGTCGATTTCCCCATTCATTAAGGCCTGCTGCTGAACCGCGTTGGAGCCGAGATTTTTAATGGTTGTTGTTTTAAGATCAGTATGGTGTTCGATCAACTGGCCAAGCATGCTGGCGATGATTTCTGATTCGCTCATGCTTTGCGCGCCGATTTTAATGGTCTGGTCTGAAGCGGCGCTGAGACCCGGAAGCGAACAGCCGCTCAACAGCAGCATTGCTGCAAGCGTTAACCCGATCATCCATCTGAGATATTTTCTTTTCATGAGCCGCCTCCTTATGAAACTTCCTTCAATCTCTGCATGCCGGCAGGTGTCAGTTTTCGTTCAGTCACTGCCAGCACATAATCAATCACAATCGCCAATATTGTGACGGGCACCGCGCCCCCGATGATATATTCCGGCTGATATAAATTCAGACCGATAAAAATATAATCACCCAATCCGCCGCCTCCAATAAAGGAAGCAAGCGTGGCCCAGCCGATTAAGTAAATCGTCGATGTTCTGATTCCCGCCATGATGACAGGTGCTGCAAGCGGCAGCTCCACCAGGCGGACTTGTTCAGCCGGCGTCATTCCGATCCCTTTGCCAGACTCAAGCAGGTTTTTGTTGACCCCGCGAATGCCCGTATACGTGTTGCGCAGAATCGGCAGAACAGAATAGAAAAACAATGCCACAATGGCTGGAACCTTCCCGACACCCAGGAGCGGAATAAAGAAGGCGAGAATCGCCAGACTCGGCAGCGTTTGAATGATATTGACGATACCGATAATAGTGCCGGCTCCCTTTTTCATTCTAGTAAGCACAACCCCTAGGGGAACGGCAACAAGCACGCCTAAGATGACAGAAATGAGCGAGATCGTGATATGCTCATATGTTTTATAAAGGAGTTCGCCTCCGCTGGTTTGCAAAAATTGAATAATATGATGCATGACTTGTCGCCTCCCTATGACAATACCGCGAGCTGCTTTTCTTCTCCCCAGAGGGAGTCATACACAATGTCGACCAGACTTGCTCTCGTCACAATTCCAATTAAGCGCCGATTTTCATCCACAACAGGGACATATTTGACACCCCGTTTTAAAATTTTGCGGACCGTGTCGCGCAGCAATGTGCCGCACAATACTGTGTAAAGATCTTTATGCAAAATCTCTCCTACGAGATTGGCTTTTTTTCGGCATTGATCAATGATTTCAACATCCACATAGCCTTGCAGAACGTGCCCGCCATCGACGACAAGCAATGAATCGACACGCTCCTGTCTCATCAGCTGAATCGCTTCAGAAAGCGTTTTATCCGCAGTGATCGTTACAGGCTGCGTGTTCATAATTTGGTCAACCCGTTCCACATCCGGGCTGGATGACTGGATCAGCCGCTCCTTGCCGATAAATTCCTCAACAAATTCATCTGCCGGATTTCTCAAAATATCATCGGGCGTTCCAACTTGAACGATTTCTCCCGCTTTTAAAATCACAATCCGGTCTGCCAGCTTAATTGCTTCATCCATATCGTGGGTAACAAATACGATGGTTTTATGTAAGGTTTTTTGCAGTTTTTTAAATTCTTCCTGAAGGGAATCCCTCGTAATCGGGTCGAGTGCCCCAAACGGTTCATCCATTAAGATAAGCGGCGGCTCCGCGGCAAGTGCCCGTAATACACCTATTCGCTGCTGCTGTCCCCCGCTCAATTCATGAGGGTAACGGTCTAAATATTCTGGCCCCATATCGACCAATTTCAGAAGCTCACGCGCCCGTTCTTTCCGCTGCTGCTCCGGCCATTTCAGCAGTTTAGGGACAAGAGAAATGTTCTGCTGAATGGTCATATGGGGAAACAGGCCGATCTGCTGAATAACATAGCCGATCTTACGTCTGAGCTCTACGGGGTCCTGTTCCATGATGTTTTCGCCGTCAATGTAAATCTTGCCGGCGGAAGGCTCAATTAATCGGTTAATCATTTTCATTGTTGTCGTTTTCCCGCAGCCGCTCGGACCGATAAAACAGATAAATTCGCCTTTTGCAATCTTAAGATTCACGTTGTTTACGGCTTTTTTGCCGCCCTTGTATGTTTTCGAGACATTTTCTAATGTCAGCAAACATCGCACCTCCAAAATTAAGTTTATTCAATTCGTTCAGTTCATATTTAATTTTTCAGACAATTGA
Source organism: Bacillus sp. T17B1 (assembly GCF_026796395.1). NCBI lineage: Bacteria > Bacillati > Bacillota > Bacilli > Caryophanales > Bacillaceae > Bacillus > Bacillus sp. T17B1. The sequence goes on along the minus strand of NZ_JALAYA010000030.1, from coordinate 826 downwards.
ATGCTTCCCATTATAGAATAAAGTTTATAAAATAAAAAGTTTACAATTTGTTCATATTGTTTATAAAGTATGTGTAAGCGCTGATTTACCCGCATTGACCTGTGATGATCTCCTTATTGCTCTAATTTCCTGCCAAATTCTCTTATTACAGCATTTCCGCTGTATCAAAAATGTGGTATATTGACATCGGAATTGTTAGCTGAAAGGATTGAAACCGTTGGAGAAAGATCCGTTAACGATCATTGAACAAGCTGAGGACCATTTAATTGAAAGAATCGCAGAAAACATGCATGCATTTGGAATGCCCTCTACCGTCGGACGTGTGCTGGGCATTATCTATATGAATCGAAAACCGATGACGCTGACCGAATTGTCTGAAGCGACCGGCATGAGCAAAACACGCATGAGCCAGGTTGTGCGGGACATGCTCGATGCCAACATCGCCGAGAAGGTGTTCGAAAAGGGCGTGCGAAAAGATTTATATGAGGTGGAGCAGGACTACTACCAAATGTTTATCACGCTTTTTACAGCCACTTGGAGTAAAGTCGTCAGCAAGAACAAAATGATGCATAAAAAACTCAATCGGGAACTGCTCAGCGTTTTGGATGAAGAGCTTACCCCTGAAGCGGAAGAAAAAGTGAATGAGCTGCTGAAGGAATTAAAGGAATGGCTCGATTATTATAATTGGCTCGGGCGATTGATTGAGTTTTTTGAGAGCGAAGAGATTTTTAAATATGTGCCGAAGCCGTAAAAAGACGCCCTGTCATTCTGAAGTGACCCCCTAAAGTTAGACACGGGTTTTCATTAGGCAGTTCTTGAGGCATGA
>NZ_JALAYA010000029.1:0-76560 GCF_026796395.1 Bacillus sp. T17B1 | reverse complement strand
GATTTTCTCGACAGCCTGAGGAGGCTTTTCGCCTCCTATTTACTTTTCTGCTTCATACATTTGCAGATTGGCATAAACCGTTTCTAATATAGGTGCTGCAAGAGATAAACGCTTTGCTTTTTCAAGCAAAAAGCCATGCAGGTGGTCGCCTTCAGTCATTTGTCCGTTTTCCATATCACGAAGCATGGAGGGATTTCATATGATAAGACATCCTTGTCATCGTACGGAAGCTCTCTTCTTCAAGATCCGAATTTGCAGGAACGCCTTCTTTTCGAAGAATAGCACCAATTTCCCCAATAAGAGTTTGGACCGTGTGACGTCCGCCTTCTGTCTCGAGGATCGGGCCAAGCGGTCTTTGAAATAACGTTGTGATCCCCGCCTGCGCCGCAATAAACAGATACTTTTTCCAAATATCCTTCTCGATATTTCCGCTGATGATGACTTCTGCCCTCACGCCTGAAAATGCCTCTTCAAGCGCTGTTATTCGTTCTGTACGCTCTCCGTTCCATTCGCCAAGAATACAAAACGATGCGAGGCGCTCGTATGATGAATTTCTCCCTTGCTGTCTAAGGCGCTTTCTATAAAACATAGACCGCCCAGCACCTGTTCTTTTGAAAATGCCGTGAACAGCTGCTCGTAATGGCGGTACCCATTTAAGAAAGGGATAATGACAGATTCGTGGTCGATAAACGGTTTGACATCGTCTATCACCTGATCAAGCGAATATGCTTTAGAAGCGATGATAATGACGTCAAAATGTCCTGTTTCTCCGGCACTGATTAAGGCGGGCTGAAATGATACATCCCCTTTTTCACTATGGATGACAAGCCCGGTTTCTTTTAACTGTTCAGCTCTTTTATGGCGTACGAGAAATGTCACATCATTGCCCTTCTCTGCAAGCCGGCCGCCTATATATCCGCCTACTCCTCCTGCTCCGACAACTAAAAATTTCATGCTGTGATCCCCTTTCAACTCTATGTATCAAAAAGAAGCAGAGGAATCTCTGCTTCTTTTATTACGCGTATAGTTCAGCCAGTTTTTTCTGCACATCAGCATTTTCAAGGAACTCATCATAGCTCATTTGCTTATCGACGATGCCGTTAGGTGTAATTTCTATAATTCTGTTGGCAATTGTCTGTACAAACTGATGGTCATGGGATGTGAACAGCATAGCGCCTTTAAAGCTGATTAAGCCGTTATTGAGCGCTGTAATGGATTCTAAGTCTAAATGGTTGGTCGGCTCATCTAAAATTAAAATATTGGCGCCAGAAAGCATCGCTTTCGACAGCATACAGCGAACCTTTTCTCCCCCGGATAGTACATTTGCTTTTTTGTGGACTTCTTCTCCGGAGAACAGCATGCGACCTAAGAATCCGCGCAAAAAGCTCTCACTTTGGTCATGAGGAGAATATTGGCGAAGCCAGTCTACAAGATTCAGATCACTGCCTTCGAAATATTCGCTGTTGTCTTTTGGAAAATACGCTTGAGATGTCGTAACACCCCATTTAAACGTTCCGCTGTCAGCTTCCATTTCCCCGGAAATGATTTTAAACAGCGTAGTAATAGCCATTTCGTTGCGGCCAGTAAAAGCAATTTTATCTTCTCTATTCATAATAAAGCTGACATTGTCGAGCACCTTTACACCATCGATTGTTTTCGTTAAGCCTTCCACCCGAAGAACATCATTTCCGATTTCCCTTTCCGGCGTAAAGTTAACGTAAGGATAGCGCCGTGAAGACGGTTTAATATCATCCAGCGTAATTTTTTCGAGAAGTTTCTTTCTTGATGTAGCTTGCTTAGATTTAGACGCATTGGCGCTGAATCTAGCGACAAACTCTTGAAGCTGTTTAATTTGTTCTTCTTTTTTCTTGTTCGCTTCTTGGGAAAGCTTTAATGCCAACTGGCTTGATTCATACCAGAAATCATAGTTTCCGACATAGATTTGGATCTTGTTAAAATCAAGGTCAGCAATGTGTGTACACACTTTATTTAAGAAGTGACGGTCATGGGATACAACAATAACAGTGTTTTCAAAGTTAATCAGAAACTCTTCCAGCCACTGAATCGCCTGAAGGTCCAAGTGGTTCGTCGGCTCATCAAGCAGCAGAACATCCGGCTTGCCGAATAATGCCTGTGCCAAGAGCACTTTTACTTTCTCTGAACCGCCAAGGTCTTCCATCTTCTTCGTATGAAGATCTTCTGAAATACCAAGGCCTTTTAAAAGGATCGCAGCTTCACTTTCCGCTTCCCATCCGTTCAGCTCAGCAAATTCACCTTCGAGCTCAGCAGCACGAATTCCATCCTCATCTGAGAAATCTGGCTTCATGTAAATGGCATCTTTCTCCTGCATGACTTCATACAGGCGTTTGTGGCCCATGATAACCACTTTCAGCACTTCATACTCTTCGTACTCGAAATGGTTCTGCTTCAAGATGGCAAGACGCTCGCCAGGACTCATATGAACATCGCCTGTCTGAGGCTCGATTTCGCCTGAGAGCACTTTCAGAAACGTTGATTTACCAGCACCATTTGCACCAATTAACCCATAGCAGTTGCCTGGGGTAAATTTAATATTAACCTCTTCAAATAACTTGCGATCCGCAAATCGCAAGCTTACATTATTTACAGCAATCATTTATTATCCTCCATCATATCTATCATCAATAAAAGTATACCATGAATGCAGGGCAAGAGAAATGATTCCCTGATAAAACAAGAGAGAAAACACTTATACACCCAAACCGGCCAGCTATGTTACAATGAAACAGAGAGAATGCATCCGGCTGGAAAATTACACACTCTCATGGAGGAACACGTTGAGGCTTTTAACACTTATTGAATACTGTTTATTGATCTTTTTTACGGGCTTTTACCTTGCTGTAACTGGCTTTACCGCCAAAGATATCGGCTTATATATCGGAATAGCCCTGATATACATATTTTCGCACATTTTTGCTAAACGACTTTTAGAAAAGCGCGGAAAAGAGAACAAACAGGTTCACCTTTTCTTCAGTGTACTGGCCATTATCGGTTCAGTGTTCATTACTGTATTATGCATTGCATTGGTCGCTTCTTTTTCAAATTAAAAAACGCCTGCTGTCCAAAGGCCAGCAAGGCGTTTTTATTTTGTTTGACGCATTTCGTTAAACGGGAAAAAGACAAACTTCGATGTGCCGACAATCCGGTCTTCCGCAATCAGTCCCAGCCCATTTCGACTGTCCATTGAATTCAGCCGGTTATCTCCCATGACAAAATATTTGCCTTTCGGAACCTTAACCGGTCCAAAGTCACCTGTCAGACTGACTCCAAGTTTTTCTGCTTCCTTTTTGTTTTTAGACAAGTAAGGCTCGGCTACTTTTTTTCCGTTTATATAAAGCGTGTCATCCTTCATTTGAACGGTTTCTCCAGGCTTTCCGATCAATCTTTTTACGTAATGGATTTTTGAAGTGTCACCATTGATAATGACGATATCTCCGCGCTTTAGCTCGCCGATATAGTTGACTGTCTTATTCACAAACAGCCTTTCTCCATCATGTAATGTAGGATACATAGATGAACCATCAACTAAATAAGGTTCAAACAAAAAGTGACGGATCAGGAGAGCCAGCAGAACCGCGATGACAATCGCTTTTCCCCATTCCAAGTACGTATTGGTTTTTTTCTTCGCCGTTTTTTCAATTTTCGTGTTTTTTTCCTCGGTCAAAGTGTTTCCTCCTAGACGATTGCTATATCAGTTGTTTCCCTTCTTTTACTTTATCATAAAAGATAATAAAATACATAACTTAACCGCGTTCCAGTAAGCAGGATAAAGAAAAAGCGTCCTTTAGAATCAGGACGCTTTTTTTCTTATTTCTCTGTTACAGGTTTTTTAATGATACCGAGGATAATGGCCATCACGACAGCACCAATCACGATACTTAATAGATAAAGCAACGGATGGTTAGTGATGAAGGCTACGAACACCCCTCCGTGAGGTGCCGGAAGCGTTACACGGAAGAATTCAGTTAATCCGCCGGCAACAGCTGCACCAACGACAGCAGCTGGGATGACGCGAAGCGGATCAGCCGCAGCAAACGGGATCGCTCCCTCTGTTACGAATGCAGCACCCATGAAGTAGCATGTAATACCTGCTTCACGGTCACGCTGAGAGAACTTGTTTCGGAAAATTGTTGTTGCAAGTGCGATACCAAGCGGAGGAACCATACCGCCGGCCATAATCGCTGCATGAGGTGCATAGTTGCCTGCATCAATCATCGCGATACCGAACGTAAAGGCTGCTTTATTAAGCGGACCGCCCATATCGATCGCCATCATACCGCCCAAAATAATACCCATTAATACAAGGTTGCCAGTACCAAGGCTTTCAAGCCAGCTTGTTAAGAAATCCATAAATGCTGCTACCGGTGTATTCACAACAAAACGCATAATAATACCAGTTAAGAAAATACCAAGCAGCGGATAAATTAGTACAGGTTTCAGCCCGTCAAGTGACTGCGGAATAAAGACGAATGCTTTTTTCAAAAGAACAACGATATAACCAGCCAGGAATCCGGCAATTAATCCGCCTAAGAATCCAGCATTTGCTTGAGTAGCCATAAAACCGCCGACCATACCAGGCGCAAAACCAGGACGGTCTGCAATACTCATTGCGATGAATCCGGCAAGAACAGCCACAATTAATCCTAATGCATTGTCACCGCCGATAAACTTAAGAGCTGCAGCAAACGTGTTGTAAGTAGGATCATCCGGATTGGAAGAATTTATTCCCCAGAAGAATGAAATCGCAACGAGGATACCGCCGCCGACTACGAACGGAAGCATGTTGCTGACACCGCTCATCAGATGCTTATAAAATGCGCTTCCGATGCTGCCGCCAGATTTCCCACTCGCTCCATCTTCATCGTTTGAAGCTGAAGAACCGCCGCCGCTGCCTTGATAAATCGGCGCATCTTGGTTCATCGCTTTTTCGATAAGTTCTTGCGGGCGTCTTATACCTGCTGTAACAGGTACTTGAAGCACGCGCTTGCCTTTAAAGCGCTCCATTTCAACCTGCTTGTCCGCTGCGACAATGATTGCAGGTGCATCTTCAATTTCTTGAGCAGTCAGCTTGTGCTTAATACCGCTAGAACCATTTGTTTCGACCTTAATGTCCACACCAAGCTCTTTCGCTTTTTCTTTAAGGGCGTCCGCAGCCATGAATGTGTGTGCAATACCTGTTGGACATGCAGTCACCGCAAGGATTTTTCCTTTTCCGGCAGGTGCTGGTGCCGCTTCTTCTTCCTCTTCCTCTTCGTCATCATCTTTATCGTGCTGGTTAATGATGTCGATGATGGCGTCTTCAGACTCAGCTTCAAGGAGCTGCTTGCGGATTTCTTCACGCATTAACAGCGTTGAAAGTCTTGACAGTGCTTCAAGGTGAGTGTTGTTTGCGCCTTCAGTCGCCGCAATCATAAACACCAAGTGAGCCGGCTGGCCGTCTAATGATTCATAATCGACACCGTCTTTTGAACGTCCGAACGCGATCGCCGGGTTGATAACGCTTGCCGTTTTTGCATGCGGGATAGCGATCCCTTCACCAATACCCGTTGAGCTTTGGCTCTCACGATTTAAAATGGCTTCTTTGTAGGCTTGTCTGTCATTTAATTTTCCAGCCTTATCAAGAACAGTGACCATTTCATCAATAACATTTTCTTTTTCTTTGCTCTCAATATTAAGCTTTATCGTATGCTTCGTTAAAAGCTCAGTTATTTTCACTTTTGTTTCCTCCTCTATAAACGTGTGACCTTAACTTCAGGAAGAAGCTGCTGGACAAATTCTTCTGTTCCTAGTTCTTCAGAGAACGCGGTGGCACTGCCTGATGTCACTCCTAAGCGGAATGCCTCTTCAAGCGGCAGCTGTTTGGAAATACCGGCAAGGAATCCTGCAACGACGGAATCTCCCGCTCCGACTGAGTTTACCAATTTCCCCTTTGGCACGTTAGCAAAATAAACAGCTCCGTTCGTAAACAGAAGCGCTCCGTCTCCTGCCATGGATACGATTACATGCTCAGCGCCTTGTTCTACAAGCTTTTTCCCATAAGGAACAGCTTCTTCAACAGATGTAATTGTTGTGCCGAACATTTCTCCAAGCTCATGATGATTTGGTTTCATCAAAAACGGTTTCATTTCTGTCGCTTTCAAAAGCGCCTCGCCTGAGATATCCAGAACAACTCGCGCGTTCTGCTGTTTGCAGGCCTCTGCGATTTTTTCATAAGTATCATGAGGCAGTGAAGATGGAATGCTTCCTGCAAGGACGACGATATCTCCCTCTTGCAGAGATTGGAACTGTTCTAAAAAGGCTTTGAAATCTTCATCTGAAATTGTCGGTCCCTGCCCGTTAATTTCAGTTTCTTCACCAGTTTTCAGCTTTACATTGATACGGGTATCTTCTTTCACTTCAGAAAAAGCTGTTTCCAGGTTTTCTTCCCGTAAAAATGTTTTGATATATTCTCCGGTAAATCCGCCGACGAATCCGAGTGCTTTAGACGGTACATGATGTCTTTTCAGCAGTCTCGATACGTTGATGCCTTTGCCCCCTGGATACTTTGTATCGTATACAGAACGGTTCAGGCCTCCTACAGTAAAATCTTCAACGTGAACAATATAATCGACAGATGGATTAAGTGTTACAGTGTAAATCATGGTTTCACTACCTTTACGACAGTTTTTTCTTGGTAATTATCGAATGTAAGCTCTTCAGCGTCAGTCGTAATGATTGTTGCGTCGCCTATTCCGGCGAAAGCCGAAAATGAAATTTCTCCGAATTTCGAAGGGTCTGCTAAGACGTAAGCGTGTTTTGCCTGTTTGACAGCTTTCTGTTTTAAAAGAGCCTCATCAGGATCCGGCGTTGTGAAGCCAGCCTCTACATGGACACCGTTTGTCCCCAGAAAACTCTTATCAAATCTGTACTGATTCATGGCAATCAGTGAAGCGCCTCCAATGACCGCGCCCGTTCTGTGCTTTACGTATCCTCCAAGCAGATAAAAAGAAATTTCTTTCCTTATTAATGCTTCGATATGCATCACCCCGTTTGTGACAACGACAATATCTTTGCTTTTATCCATAAAATCAATCATGTGCAACGTCGTCGTGCCTGCATCAAGGTAAATGCAGTCCCCTTCTTCTAAAAGTGAAGCAGCTTTTTCAGCAATCTTCAATTTGTCGTGAAGGTTTTTGGATGATTTTTCAAGCATATCGGGTTCAAGTCTGATATCGGAAAGCTTGGCCGCTCCCCCATGAACACGCTTTAAAAAACCGCGTTCTTCAAGTGTCGATAAATCTCTTCTGATTGTTGATTCAGAAGCATTTGTCAGATTTATGAGCTCTTGAATTTTTACCACATCATACTTTTCTATTTGATCAATAATCAATTGATGCCGTTCAGGAGTTAACATGCTTCACCTCCTAATGAAAACGTATTCATTTTGAATACAATTTCATTGTAAACGCTCTTTTCAGTTTAGGCAACTAAAATCATTCAAATTCATTCAATAACTATCAAAATCTTTCACGTTTCTCCATATTAACGTATGTCTATAGGGTTTGTAAACTGTAAATTCGACAAAAATAAGGACAATTGTACGACATTTTCTTCTTATTTTAATGAAAAAAGTCTTTTATATTCATAGTAGAAATCATGAAACATAAAAAAACCTCATGCATGTTGCATGAGGTTACTCGTAACGCAGCGCTTCAATCGGATCAAGCTTTGCGGCTTTATTTGCAGGAAGCATGCCGAAAATAACACCAATGAGCATACTGAACAGCACGCCCCCGCATACAACCTGCCAGGATATGAGTGACGGCCAGCCCGCAATAGTTGAAACAAGCGATGCCCCTCCGTATCCAATTCCAATCCCAATCAGACCGCCAATCAGCGTTAATACAACTGATTCAATTAAAAACTGAGTCAGAATCTGTCCCCTCGCCGCACCGAGTGATTTTCTGATTCCGATTTCCCGCGTTCGTTCCGTAACTGATACGAGCATAATATTCATGACACCGATTCCGCCGACCAAAAGAGAGATGCCTGCAATTGAGCCGATAATCGTCGTCATAATCGCCGTTACTTTGCCAATCCCGGCAGCGATCTCTTCCATATTCATCACTTGGTACGAATCCTCTGTGCCATGATTGTCATTTATCAGCTGTGCCGCTTCTTTTCCAGCTGATTTTATGTCGTCTGCTGATTCGACTTGCAGTGATACGTTACTGAAATCACTTGTGCCAAAAGAGGCTTTCATCATATTAAATGGCACATACATTTCACTTAAACCGAAAGAAAGCAAGCCTGTTTCTTTTTTCAGCACGCCGATAATTTCAACAGGCTGTCCGTTGATCCAGACTACTTCACCGAGAGGGGAGGTTTTATCAAACAGCTCCTCAGCCATCTTTTGAGAGATGACTCCGGCTCTTTTTCCCGCGAGAAAATCATTGTCGGTAAAGGTTCTGCCGCTTTCAATTTCTAGAGAATTGACATTCATGTATCCATCGTTGATGCCGTTAACCGTAACATCGGTTTCTTCCTCATGATAACGCGCTGTCATACTTTCAGAAGTGGATGCAACGACTTGTTTGATGCCCTCTATCTCTTTTAAACCTTTAATATCGTTTTCTGTAAAAGTAGATTCTGCTAAGGCGTTCGGATTGCTTGCAAGTTCCTCATCGGTTGGCATATAGTACAGCTCCACGGTATTTCCCGGTCCGCTGATCGACTGCTTCAGCATTTGCTCGCCGCCCTGTCCTACCGCAACAACAATAATGACAGAGCCTACGCCAATAATAATGCCGAGCATTGTTAAGATCGATCGCATTTTATGGGCAAGGACAGAGCTTAGAGCCATTCTGATGTTTTCTAAGAGGCTCATTCTCCCACACTCCTTTGTCCGGAGCTGGCAGGGACAATGTTTCCGTCACGCACCATGACGATCCGATTCGTGTAATCTGCAACTTCCGGCTCGTGAGTAACAAGAACGATTGTCGTTCCCTCGGCATTTAATGCTGTAAATTGATCCATAATTGCCGCGCTTGTTTTCGTATCCAGCGCGCCGGTCGGTTCATCAGCTAAAATCAATTTTGGCTCATTCACGATCGCCCTCGCAATTGCCACCCGCTGCTTCTGTCCGCCTGACAGCTCATTAGGCATGTGGAGCATTCGATCAGCTAACCCGACCTTTTCCAACGCTCTCTCAGCCCGCTCTTGCCGTTCTTTCTTGCCTATACCGGAATAAATCATCGGCAGCTCAACATTTTTTTTTGCGTTCAGCCGCGGAAGAAGCTGAAATTGCTGAAATACAAAACCGATAGACCGGTTACGGACGGCCGCCAATTCTTTATCTTTATATGAAGAAATATCTTCGCCGTCTAATTTATACGTACCGGAAGTCGGCCGGTCAAGACATCCGATAATATTCATAATCGTCGATTTCCCTGATCCTGACGGCCCCATAATCGAGACATATTCCCCTTGATGAATGTCCAAATCAATAGAATGGAGAACATCAAACGTTTCCCTGCCGATCTGGTAGCTTTTTCGCACGTTAGAAAGCTGAATCATTTATGCTTTCACTTCCGTTCCATCGGTCACCTGATCAGAAGGATTCAAAATGACTTGATCATCCTGAGAAATTCCCTCTTTAATTTCTGTCAGATCATCTGTTACTTCACCGATTTTGACATCAACTCGTTTTGCTTTTCCGTCTTTTACTGTATACACATAATATTGATCATCTTCTTTTTTGACTGCCTTTGAAGGAAGCGTATTTGCTTTCCGCTTATCTGTTTCAATATTCATGATGAATTTAAACCCTGGCTTTCCTTCTGGAAGATTCCCTTTTATTTTCACTTGAAGCGGGTACTGGACCGCTTGATCTGTTCCTTGTGCGGCAGTGCTTTCCTGCTGATCCGGAACAAGGCCGACTGCGGAAACTGTGCCTTTCCATGTTTTATCCTGAATAACATCTGAAGTGAGTGTGACCTTCTGGCCTTTTTTGACTTTCAGTGTATCGTATTCAGACAATTTCCCTGAGACGACTAAATCTTTCGGGTTGCCGATATGTATGACAGGCTCTTGAATATCTGATTTTTTCGATGCCGCTTCTTGGTTGACAGAAATAACGGTGCCTTCGATTTCGCTTTTCACTTGAAGATCTGACACCCGATTGGCAAGTGACTGCCGCTGAAGCTCGGTTTGTTTTAATTCGATCTCAGCGGTTTTTTCCTGCATTTGAAGCTCCGTCCGCTCAGATTCAATTTGTTTTTCTGCTTCTTTCTGTCCAACCTGTTTTTTCAGTTCTTTTTCTTTGCTGTCTAAGGCTTTTACCTTTTCTTGAATTTGGTCAATTTGGAGCTGGTTCGATTCAGCCGTTAACTGGTTCTGTTCTTTTTCAAGGCTCAGCTGCTCATTTGTATAAGTGATCAAAGGCGTGCCCTTTTTAACTTTATCGCCTTCCTTCACTTTGATGTCTTCTAATGTCCCTTTATCCGCTTCATAAAACACATACTGTTCATTTGAAAATTTAAGTGTGCCGGGAACCATAACCGTTGACGAAATTTCTTTTTCTTCAAGGCCTCCCGTCTGTATCTTCTGGCCGGCACTGCCGCTTGTCGGAGCGGCAGACCGGTATATATTGATTCCAATAAAAAGCGCGACTAAAACAGCGATTCCAATCCCGATCCAGACTTTTTTCATGAGTTTATGCACCCGCCAAAGAATTGATTAAACCTGCAAAAAATGAAAAAGCAACTAAAATTCCAAAAAGAATAATTGCTGTAATCCATCCGGCTTTTTTGGAGATGCCCCCTGTTTTGTGAAGACCGATTGCTAATAATACAAAACTCCATATGCTGAAAATTTCAAAGGAATTTAACACGCTGGCCAGAGCCCCATCTGACGGGATAATTCCTGCTAATGACGTCATGCTGTAAAGCGGATTGGCACTGGTTGTGAAAACAACGATTCCGTTAACCAATAATCCAAGACTGCTAATCAAAGAGACAAACAGACCGAGCGAAAGCATTTTTTTGTATGTCGTAACTCCGCCTGAGATTTTTACACAAAGCCAATAAATAAGAGGAGCAATAAATAACGCTGCGATACCACCGAAAATCGCACCTGCCATTCCTCCAAATTTGGTGATTGTTGCGAATGTTTCAATTTCTTCAGCTGATAACCCTTGAGTGTTCGTGTTTTTCATAAGCTCACTATAATCCGTACCAAGTGATTGCAGTACCGCGCCAACGATGATAATTGCTGCAACAATAAATAGCGGTCCCCATACAGCCGGTTTTTCTCTTATTCTTTCAAATTGAATGGACGGACTTGTGATCACTCCAAAAAGTGATGGCTTTTCAGTCGCCATTCCGCTGTTTTTTTCTACATTTGTTTCCATTACAAAACCTCCTCGAGAATATCTAACAAATAGTACGGGAAAGGGATTAAAAAGTTTCATGTTTTTCAAATAAATTTCCAAATACCTTCAATATATATCTGAAGGCTTTTTATATTATTCTATCACTGTGCTGTATTGCGCTTTCACAAGCCCGGCATAGATGCCCCCTTCAGCGAGCAGCTGCTCATGGTTTCCTTCTTCCATTTTCTTGCCGTGATCAAGAACAATGATGCGGTCGGCGTCGCGGATCGTGGATAATCTGTGGGCGATCATCACCGCTGTACGCCCTTTCAGCAGCGTTTTTAACGCCTGCTGAATTTTCACCTCCGTCTCTGTATCAATACTTGCCGTTGCTTCATCAAGGATGATAATAGCTGGGTCGGCGAGCAATGCTCTTGCAAAGGAGATGAGCTGGCGCTGCCCGGCAGACAGTACGCTTCCCCTTTCCTCCACCTCTGTTTTGTATCCTTCTGCTAAACCAGAAATAAATTCATCCGCTCCGACTGCTTTAGCTGCTTTCATCACTTCTTCGTCTGAAGCACCCGGCCGGCCAAAACGTATATTTTCCATGATGGTCCCAGAGAAAATAAATGTATCTTGCAGCACAATGCTGATTTGAGAGCGCAGACTGTCAAGAGAGAGATCCTTTATCGGAATGCCGTCTATTTTAATTGTGCCTCCCGTGGCATCATAAAAACGGCTGATTAGATTGGCGATCGTCGTTTTCCCGCTCCCTGTATGTCCGACAAGCGCAAGCGTCGAGCCCGCCGGGATAGAGAAGGAAACCGCATGAAGAGCTTTTCGTTTTTCATCATACGAAAATTCAACCTCTTCAAAACGGATCTCCCCACTTATTTTGTTCTTATGAATGGCATCAGGCTTCTCCTTGACATTTGGCTGTTCATCCAGAAACTCAAAGATCCGTTCGGATGATGCCATCCCCATTAACAGCTGGTTATAGACCTGGCCCAATCTCGAAATAGGTTCCCAAAACATGCCCAGATAGAAGGCAAAAGAAACAAAGACGCCAATTGTAATGGTTTCATTCATGATGAGTGTGGCGCCATACCAAATCAAAACAGCCGTTCCAATCGCATTCGTCATTTCAACCAACGGACGAAACATGGCATTTTTCCTTGTTGCTTCCCGCCATGATTGGTAGTTCTCCTGATTGACACCGTCAAAATACGCCATGTTTTCTTTTTCCTGCGTAAATGCCTGCGTGACACGGATGCCTTGAATGCTTTCGTTCAGATGAGAATTGAGCTTCGATTGCTTAAGGCGCACCGTTTGCCAGGAGCGGCGTATTTTTTTTCTGAGACTTGTTGAAATAAAAAACATAATCGGCAGTGTCACCATAATGGCGATAGTCAGCTCCGGACTCAGCGTAAACAAAATGATGATAACGCCGGCCAGTAGGAGCAAGTCCGTCAATAAGTTGATGACCCCGCTTGTAAAGAGCTCCTGAAGAGAGTTAATATCATTCATAATCCTGACCAAGATTGATCCTGCCGACCGCTGATCAAAAAATCGATGGGATAAGCGCTGCACATGGGTAAATAAATGCTGGCGCAAATCGTATATCACATGCTGGCCAAGTTGATTCATCCACCTGATCCTTAACACATTGGCGGCATAATTGAGCACATATAAACCGCTAATGATAAAAATGAGCTGGGTCAGCAACTCCGAGTTTCTCGCTGTAATCGCTTGATCGAGAACATAAACACCGATCAGAATGGGAATCACAAGCTTTACGGCAGTCCCAATCAATACGGTGAGAAAGGAAAGCGGCAAAATTGTTTTTCGATAAGGTTTGACATAACTCAGCAGCCGCCACATTTGAGCCCAGTTAAACGGCTTTTCAATGATTTCATCAGAAGTATAATAGAAACGTTCCAAAATCCCCTGTTTTTTTGCTTGTTTCATATGGCCCTCCCTATCCGACCTGATGCGGCTCATTGATCATTTTGACATCACGGTATTGCAAATCATAAATTTTTTTATAGTAGCCGCCTTTTTCAAGAAGATCGTGATGTGTTCCCCTTTCACAAATGCGCCCTTTATCAAAAACGAGAATTTCATCGGCGTGCTTCAGTGAAGAAATACGGTGAGCGATGATAAAGGTTGTGCGGTTTTTCATGACCTCTTTTAAGGCAAGATGTATGCTGTGCTCTGTTTGCATATCTACTGCGCTTGTGGCATCGTCCAATATTAAAATGCTTGGGTTCAAACAAATAGCTCTCGCAATGGCGATTCGCTGTTTTTGTCCGCCGGAGAGCCCCATTCCCCTCTCTCCCAGCATGGTGTCACGGGAGGCCGGATGCCTCAATGGAAGACATCATCGAAGCGGCAAAAAGGGCGCAGGCTCACGACTTTATTATGGAGCTTCCTGATGGATTTGCCTCAAAGCTTACATTGTACAGCGCGTTTGTTTGTTCTTTTCCGTATGCAAGAGAAACATTTTTGAAATGGACATTGCCGGTTAATTTTTGTTTATGCAAAACATGGGCTCGGTCTGTAATGTCTTCTTCTTTCTCCAGAATTTCCAGCAGGCGTTCACCTGACGCTTTTGCTTGAGAGAACATATTGATTACAAACCCTAAGTTCATAATCGGCCACATCATATAATTGACTAGGCTGAAAAAAGCGACAAGCTCGCCGGGATTAAGCTGATTTTGCATGACCAAGTAGCCGCCATAAGAGAGGAGAGATACAATACAAATATTACCGATGAATTCCATTAAAGGGAAATATGCAGACCAAATGGATGATGTTTGTAAATACTGTGCCCTGTATTCCGCATTGGCCTTATTAAACGTGTTGATCTGAAAATCTTCCCTGGAAAGAGATTTAACCGTATTGATGCCACTGATATTTTCTTGGACTTTTGTATTGAGTTTTGCAAACGATTTACGGATGCCTCTAAAGGCTGGATGGACCCTTTTGTCAAACTGATATACCGCAACAGCGAGAAATGGCAGAACAGCTATAGTCACAAGCGTAAGAGGAACAGAATAGTAAAACATAACCGACAGGCTGATGGCGACCAGCAGGCCGAATCGAATGAGCTCAGCGAGACCGTATGATAAGAAAAAACGAAGCCCTTCAACATCAGCTGTCAGCCTGGACATTAAATCTCCTGTTTTTGCGTTATCATAATAAGAAAAAGAAAGCCGCTGCAGTTTTTCATACAGTCCATTTCTTAGCCGATAAACGGATTTGATTCCAAACATATCACCTAAATATTGATGAAAAAAAGTGGCGGTTCCTTTCAGGACCATTACCGCAATAAACCCCAAGCTGACCCATGCTGCAAGCTGATACTGCCTCCCCAGTACGATTTCATCAATCGTAATTTGCAGGATAATCGGGTAAACGACAGTAATCGCAGTCATCAAAAGCATAGTTAGAAGCGACCACATGAACACCTTTCTGTACGGCCAATAAAACGTTTTTAATCTTTTAAATGTCTCCATAACCAGCACCTTTCCAATTTTTATCATCTTTACTATATCGATACCCGAAATACATTTCTATTGATTTTCAAAAATTCAGTCTAATGATGGAGTGGGTCTCTTACTTTATAGGGAGTCACTTATATGTAGAAATAAACGCTTACAGAAAATCATTGTATGCTGAGGATGCTTGGGGATATGCGAAAAAAATACAGAAAAACCGGATGGCTGAATGCCGTCCGGCTATTCATCCGCCGCTGACCGGTGGAATGATGGCTACCGTGTCACCTGAAGATACGGAGGTATTTTCTCTTACATAGCTTTCGTTAACGGCAATCATAGCTGTATCAATGGATTCGAGGCCGTATTGTTCTTTTAGACTCGCTTTTATTTCGTCTGTCGTTGATTGTTCCATATCTATTTCCAATGCTTGTGTGCCGGCCTGTTCGGCAAGCCCTGCAAATAAAAGAATGTTAATCATGCTGCTCTCCCTCTCTTAGATCTGGTTTTCCGTTCGGGTAAGGTGTTGTTTCAAGCTGGTCGCCAATCCATTGCTCCCCGTCTTCCCAAATTTCTTTTTTCCAAATGGGCACAATCTGTTTAATTCGTTCGATCGCATACTCATTTGCTTCATAAGCAGCTTTTCGATGGGGAGAAGATACCGCGATCACGACCGCTGCTTCACCGATATCCAGTACACCTATACGGTGCGTGATCGCCGCTGAAGCGCCTTCCCACTTTTCTTCGATTTCAGCGCCGATTTGAGCCAGCATCTGCACGGCCATCGGTTCATATGCCTCATATTCAAGCCGAACCGTTCTTTTTCCGTTGGTCCATTCCCGAACCGTGCCAATAAATGTAGTAATTGCCCCTGCTTCCCGTTTCTCCACTTTTTTGATGATGTCTTCAGTAATAATGGGTGTTTTCGTAACCTCAAACCGTTCCATTATGCAGATTCTCCCTTCAGCTGTGAGAGCACAAAATCAACGGCAACCGGATCATCCACATGAAAAACCGGTAATTCCTGATGCTCTGTCATATGCTCTTTTTTTCTATAAATGATGGCAATTGTATTTACTGTCTGCAGCGCTTCTAGATCTTCCTTTTCGCTTAGTATGACTACTTTAGGATAAGGGGCTTTTTTAAAGCCTTCTATCAGAAGGCAGTCTGTTTCGAGAAACTGATATAACTCGATCAGCCGGGGCAAATCCCAATTGCGTCGGGCAGTCAGCTGTAACACACCAGCACCTTCTACTGCTGTCACATCAGCACCAGCCGCCTGGTAACGGTCAGTGTCTTTTCCTTCAGTGAACGTTTGCGGTTCACCGCCGTGACCGTGATGCTTAAGGCAGCCTAAATTGAGCCCCTGTTGAGAAGCTTTTTTAAGAATACGCTCGATAAACGTTGTTTTCCCGCTGTTTTGAAATCCTACAACCTGGACGATTGGGAAAGGACAGACCAAGGCCACTCACTTCCATTCTCTTCTCTGATGAGCAGCACTTGAACCGTTCGTCCTGATTCATATCCTCTCGTGCCGCCCGGCAGAATAATAAACGCATTGGCCTCTGCAAGTGACGTGACGGAGCTGGATTTATCTAATCCGACAGGTGCCGCCAACAGCTTTCCTTCCTGATGATAAACGAAAGCACGGACAAATCGGGTAAATGGGTTCGGCTTTGGAAAATCCTTGGTCAAAACAGCTTCCGCACAAATCGGGTACGGTTTTTCATTGAGAAGCCATGTCTGGATCATCGGTTTGACAAACAGTTCAAAGCCGACATAGCATGCTGACGGATTACCCGACAGGCCAAACAGCAGCATACCGTTTGCATGCGCCACCGTCGTCACGCTGCCCGGGCGCATGGCAACTTTATTAAAGAGCACATCCGCTCCGAGTTTTTCATAGATCGCAGGCAAAAAGTCAAAATCACCCACTGACACGCCGCCAGTTGTAATCAGGAAATCAACCTTTTTCATCGCTTCTTTGACCGCGGCATAGCTTTTATCCAGATCATCAGAAATTTTCCCTAAATAAAGCGGTGAAGCGCCTGCTTCTATCACTTGCGCATACACCATACTGGCATTGCTGTTGCGGATTTTCCCTGGCTCCAGCGGATCACTGACATTCAGCAATTCGGTACCAGTTGCGATAATCCCGACAACAGGCTTTCTCACAACAGGCACCGATGCGTATCCGAAGGTTGCCAAAAGCGCAGTCACTCCGGGTGTCACCCGGCTGCCCTTTCTCAATAAAACACTCCCCTTTTGAGCGTCTTCACCTGTTTTTGAGATATTGTCCCCCGTCTGGAAGCGGCGTTTTAAAGACATAAACGATTTCCCATTCTCCTCAAAGGTTTGCGTCAGCTCTATCATGACGACAGCATCTGCTCCTTCAGGGATTTGCGCACCAGTCATAATCCGCACGGCCTGAAACGGGCCAAGTTCTTTTTCAGATACAGCCCCCGCTCCAATATGATCTATAACCTCAAACCGAACTGGGTTCTCACGTGAAGCTTCAGCCGTATCGCACGCTCTAACAGCAAAACCGTCGTATGGCGAACGGTCAAATGCAGGTACGTGATGATCCGCTGTTACATCTTCAGCTAAAAATCGATGAAGGCTCTCTTCAAGCGCCACCCATTCTGTCTCCCCTTGTTTTTGCAAATGGCTGACACGCCGAACTGCCTCTTCTACCGGTATCGGTGTTCTTTTCTCCAGCATTCTTACCCCTCCTGTTGTTACAACCCAATTACTCTTGCCAACACGGAATTGGCTTCTTTCACATCATTTGTTCCATGCACCAGTGCCCGTCCGTCATTGAAAATGACGATTCTGAAATCTTCGTAAAAAATATGCAGCAAAAACGCATTGGCCTCTACCTTGCCGATTGTTTTCAGCCGCTTGATGAGCTCCTGTTTCGGAATTCTTGTTAATGATTCCGATCTTACCTGAACTGTATCTCGGCCGCACAGGACAGCGGCTTTTGGTGTGTTCCAGTCTTGTAGATAGGGATAAACCGCATGTGCCCCGCAAGACGGACAATCCTCACGGCGTACATGATCAACGTTAATCTTCATATGTGAGTTGTTCCAGACATCGAATGTCACAAAACCGCGCTGTATCGCTTCTGTTTGTCCGGTTAACAGCTTCAAAGCCTCAGCCTGCTGATAAGCTGAAACGATATGCACAGCGGGCGAAATGATGCCAGCAGTATCACACGTCGCCCCACCGACAGGAATTTGCTCAAACAAACAAGACAGACAAGGGGTTACTCCCGGAATAATCGTCATGAACATCCCCTGACTGCTTACACAAGCACCATAAACCCACGGTGTCTTAGTTTTCTGGGCTAGATCATTTATCAGCATGCGGGTTTCAAAATTATCTGTCGCGTCGATCACGACATCTGCTTTTTCAATCAGCGGCTCGAGCGTTTCAGCTGTTCCTTCTGCAACATACGCCTCAATATGTATTCCGCTGTTAATCGCTGATAGATGCTCTTTGGCAGCCATGGCTTTTGGCATACGGAGCTTGGCATCGCTTTCTGTATAAAGCTGCTGCCTTTGCAGGTTGCTCCACTCCACATAATCACGGTCAATAATGGTAATGGTACCGACCCCCGCTCTTGAAAGCCCTTCAGCGCCTGCAGTCCCAAGCGCTCCAGCTCCGACAACCAGCACATGGCAGTCTCCCAGTCTTTCCTGGCCTGTTTCGCCTATTTGCTTAAATCTGATTTGCCGTGAATAACGCTCCTCCATCAAACCTGTTCTCCTTACCTTTTATGTCATCTTAACATGTTTTTGCTCCATCAGTCCCACCTGAAGGAGTCCGTTTTTTCTTCCAAACGCCTAAAATCATCACGTGTATTAACGTTAATAAACTCTGGCGGATTTGCTCCGATCTCTTCAGCCTGTACGTAACAAACCGAAATTTGGCCTAACAAATCTGATATTCTTAATCTCTTCTCAGAGAGCTGATCATATAAATTCGGCATAATTCGTTTATGGTAAATCGCAATCAATG
This sequence comes from Bacillus sp. T17B1, assembly GCF_026796395.1. Lineage (NCBI taxonomy): Bacteria > Bacillati > Bacillota > Bacilli > Caryophanales > Bacillaceae > Bacillus > Bacillus sp. T17B1. The sequence goes on along the minus strand of NZ_JALAYA010000029.1, from coordinate 57,651 downwards.
GGTGCTCGCGTCCGTCTGAAATCGGGACGACCGCGTCTATCCCCTCAGTCATCAGACGCTTGAGCTCCAGCATCGTCCTCCTTTGTATCAGCGGCGTATCACAGGATAGAACAGTATAAAGATCACCGTCTGTCTTTTTAAAAGCGGTATATATACCAGCCAAAGGCCCCATTCCTTGAAACGCCTCAGCATCTTGATACACTTCGATTTCACCGTTTTCTTGAAATCTATCAATAAACTCAGGACGGCTGATGATAACCGTATGTTCTCCAAGTGCCTTTTTAGCCCATTCGTAAAACATCTTGCCTCTCCAATTCACAAACGCCTTCGGTTCTCCGAAGCGCCGTGAAGCTCCTCCTGCCAGCAGTACATTTATATGCTTCATGTCATCTCACCTCTAGTTCGTTAAAAGCATAGCAAAAGCAAAGCCCCAATGCCAATGCTTGTCTGTTTATTAAAGAGGAATAGCTGTTCAGTATTTGCATATTGTAGTGTTAACATCATGAGGGAGATGGTTCGAATGAAAAGATCAGGTCCTTTTTTCCACGACGTGTCTCAGGAGAACCTTTATTTAAAATCAGAGCTTTCAAGGTGCCATAAGCTGATTTCCGAACTTGAAGCAAGCTACTTCCATCAGAAAAATAACAAGCTTCTCAAAGAAAATAATGATATGAAACAAAAACTTCAGCAGCTGTCTGCCGAATTAACACAAATGTCAACAAAAGAAAAACACGCCTCCCATACCAGCCAAACCCTGCACCAAATAAGAGCTGAGCTACTTGATAAAATCGTTGCTTTGCAGGAGCTTCTTTCTGCTGAAACCTATAAACGCAAAGCCGAAATAGTAGAAAAACATAAACTTCATATTGCTAATATCAAAATTGAAGAAGAAAATAAAAATCTTCATAAACAAATCAGCCATCTTCAGGCCTCTATTGAGCAGGAACAAGGCGCACTGCTTCAGGCAAAACAGCAAACCGAATTGATAAAAGCCGAAAACGGCCGTCTAAAAGAGCAAATGGTAGAAAAAGAATATCAGCTAAAAAATATTAAAATAGAAGTTGATCATATGAAAGATCGAATCATAGAAACGAAAGAAAGGCTGCTAGAAATAGAAAAAACGAAAGAAATATTATTTCACGAAACTATTATATCGTATAAACGGCAGCTTGATGAAAGCGATGCCTGGATTGCTTCTCATTTTGCCGATATTGATGGCGGCACGAAACAAAAAGAAAAAACGGCAGAAGAAGCTCCAGCAGTCTACGCGCAGCCAAATCATGTAGAAACCATACTTGAAGATGTCACCAAACAGATACATTCGCTTCAAAAACAGCTTGCCCGCGCCCAATCATCAGACCAAGCCATGAGCCATACAATCGAAGAGCTGAAAAACAGAGCCGCTGAAGAAAAGCCATATCAAAAGTGGGTATATAAACTTAATCTTGAAAAAGAAAACAAACCTTCACAGAAAAAACCTCAATAAAAAAAAACTGCTTGAGCCATGCCAAGCAGTTTTTCTGTATCTTTATTCATTTGCTGATTCAGCAGATTCAGTTGACTCAATTTCGCCCTCTAAAATGTACTGGCCGCGATATGGCTTTTTCACTTCCGGGTACATTTTAATTAAGCTTTGCATAAACGTTGTCATATTAGGGATTTCAAGACCGCTTTCTTTTTCAATCTCTTTTTGAAGCTCGGAACTCTTAATCGCCGCGTTGTGGCGTTTTAATGTTTTAATGGCTGCTTCACGCAGCTTAGCTGCTTTTGATCCCGGTCTTGCCGTCCCTCTTCTTCTTCTTGTTGTTCCGTCTGGTATACCGGCAGGAAGAGAGGAAATAGATTGAAGCTGAGGCTGAACAGACTGCTGCTGTGATTGCGGCTGATAGCTTCTGATTTCCTGAGCCGCTAGCTCAGCGAGAACCGGCAGAGAGTCAGGTTTTTTTTCAGAACGGATATCCTTTTTGATTTCGGAAGGGCTTCCATTCCTGTCCAGCTCTCTTAATTTTGCGTATATTTTATCACGTTCAATTTGATATTCACGAATGACTTTCACTTCAGCTTCATTTAATTGTTCTAACCGCAAGCGCAAAGCTTCTCTTTCATTAAACATCCTCAATGTACCCCCTATCAAAATTAACATCTTTAATTAAGATATTAGATTACAAAAGTAATTTTATCAACTATTATTTTAGCATTTTACTATTATATTTACTCTATGAAAAATTCCTTATTTTCTAAAAATGTTTTATTTTTCAAAAGAATCCTTTATTCACAAGGGATTGAGAGGCTTCAATTCCATTTGGTATAATGTTGAAAAAATATATATTACTTACTTCTTTAATGAAATTTAGTGTAATATCTACAATTTTCGAGCTATGGGATATGAAATTTATCTAAAATTGAGGAAAAACATCAAAAATTAACGGTTTTTTTAGCGATTCAATCAAACAAAACATCATTTTCTATGCATAAATTTGGAAAAATAATCTTCTTACTCTTCTTCGTTTGCTTTCTTTCACAAAAAAAACCTGATGAGATCAGGTTTTTGAAGAACTATTCAGATGCCTGTTCTGTTTCAGTCAGAACACGGTTCACACGTTTTTCAAGCATTTTCATACCGCTCCCGCCGGCTTGGAAGTGACGGAGCTGTCCTGTTTTATCAAACACATAGTATGCAGGCACATATTCATTTTCAAATGCATCGGTTAAAACATGATCACTGTCGACAAAAATCGGCTGAGTGATGTCATGTTCAGCAGCTACTTCTTTAATTTTGCCGAGGTCAAGGTCATCTTCGGAGCGAGGCATATGCACCGCTACAACGTTCAATTTATCTTGATATTTATCACGAAATTCATTCACTTGCGGCATCGCTTCTTTGCACAGATGGCAGCTGATGGACCAGAAATGAATAAGTGTCGGCTTTTCCCCGATCAATTGCTCTCTCGTTACTTCGCCATTGAACCAGGCTTTCTCCCCAGTCAGTTCAGGCAGAGGCTGACGTAATTTCATTGCTTTATCCTCCTTTTAAACAGAAAGGCCTAACGAAAATCTTAGACCCTTTTTCGTCCTTAGAAAGAATTAAAGTGTTTTTTGGCCTGGTTTCCAGTTAGCCGGGCAGAGTCCGCCAGTTTGCAGCGCTTGAAGAACACGAAGCGTTTCATCAACGTCACGGCCGATATTGTTATGGAAAACAGTTTGATATTGAAGCTCGCCTTCAGGATTGATAATAAACAATCCGCGCAGGGCCACACCTTCTTCTTCAATTAAAACGCCATATTCACGGGATACCTCGTGATTTGTATCAGCAGCAAGCGGATACTTCAACTTGCCAAGGCCGTTTTCTTTGCGGTCTGTATTAATCCACGCCAAATGAGTATGGATTGTATCAGTTGAAACCCCGATGACTTCAGCATCAAGATCTTCGAATTCGTCATAGCGGTCAGACATTGCTGTAATTTCAGTCGGACAAACAAAAGTGAAGTCCATTGGATAGAAGAACAACACTGTCCATTTGTCGTTTTTCATGTTTTCCTCAAGACTTACTTTGCCAAATTCTTTACTTGCAAGGACTGCTTCCATTTCAAAACGAGGAGCTTGTTTACCTACCATACGTTCTGCCATATGTATCCCTCCAATTTATAGTTTGGCTTAAAAGCCGGATTCACATGAAAATAAAGGGTGTTCACCCATATTTCGTTAATAACATCACAATGTCCATTATAAAGGAGCGGATTTTCCAAGTCAATTTTTAACAAATCTTGTATGTCTTTGGTTTCGACATTTTTGGATAAAGAGTTTAACATATTCATGCATAGGGTAACTCACCTCAATGTGCAGCAATCAATTCAGAAAAGGAGCTCCAACATGGATTTTATTAAACAATACGATTGGACGGGACTGATTACAAATGCCGGTATCCTGTTCATTAAACTCGTCATTATGGTATTGCTCTACTTTATCGTTCGATCTTTAGGCATAAAAATCATTAAACATCTGTTTGCAAAATTCGAGGAGCAGCACAGCTTGTCTATCGGACGTGCACATACGCTCCGAAGTCTGACTCTTAACATATTTGCTTACATATTAATTTTTATATTTTTTGTCATGGTTCTTGATTTGTTCCATTACGATCCAAGTGCTCTTTTAGCGGGAGCAGGAATCGTCGGACTGGCTGTCGGATTCGGCGCCCAAGGACTTGTCAGCGACATCGTGACAGGTTTTTTTATATTGCTTGAAAAACAATTGGATGTTGGAGATTATATTACTGTTTCCACCTTTGACGGGATTGTTGAGCAGGTTGGCTTAAGAACCACTCAAATCCGCAGCTTTGACGGAACCCTCCATTATATCCCAAACAGAAACATTACAAACGTGAGCAATCATTCGCGGGGAACAATGCAGGCTTTGGTTGATATAAAAGTGCCTGCTGAAAGAAACATTGATGAAACAATTCATATTTTACAGCAAGTATGTGAAGAGACAGCGGCCGCTCTCCCGCAAATAAAAGAAGGCCCTAATGTCATCGGAATTCAAGAACTGGGCACTTCTGAAATTGTGATTAGAGTCATTGCCAAAACAGAAAATATGGAACAATGGCGGGTCGAGCGCGTGCTTAGAAAGGAAATAAAAACTGCGCTTGACCGTGCTTTTCCTAAAGAAACAGAATAAATAAAAGAACCGAAGCTTTTTGCTTCGGTTTTTATTTACTGAATTCTGCTTTCAACTTCGCTGCAAATTTCGTCAGCAGTCATCCCGGAAGCTGTAATGACAGGTGCTTGTGTTACCGTATCGGCTATCCCTTGCACATTATTATCAAGACCTGTTACGACACAGCAGTCACAGCCTTTTGCATCGTCAGGGCTTTTCATCATTACAACGTCATATCCTTTTTCTTTTAATGCAGCTTCTACATCTGATAACGATTGTTCAATTCCAATTTTTTTAGCCATTATTGAACACCTCCGTTTACTAGAGTGCTCATTTTATGGAATTTTATTCTTTCATTTATAGTTAATTGGCATAAACAGAAAAATAACCTGTCATGACGTTAACCGCTGTTTCTATCGCATTTTCATCAGGATTCAGCTTTGCGTGATGAAGTCCGTGTTCAGAGCCTGCACCAAGCCAGAACATGAAGCCGGGATATTTTTTCAGCATGTAGCCAAAATCCTCTCCAGTCATTGCTTCTTTTGCTTCGATTACTGTTGCCAGTTGATGTTCAGCAACAAAAGACATAAATTCCTCTGTCAGTCCGCTCGTATTGTAAACCTGATGATACACTGACGGGTATGTCACTTTCCCTTTGCAGCGGAATCCGATTTCGATTCCTTTCACTATATCTTCAATCCGCTCCTTTACCTTCTTCATTGATTTTTCAGAAAGCGTGCGGATCGTGCCTTCCAAGTGAGCCGTTTCCGCAATAATATTTTGTGCTGAGCCGCCGGTAATGGTACCAACTGTAATAACGGCGCTGTCCAGCGGATCTGTGTTTCTAGAGATGATCGTTTGCAGCTGGGTGACAAGTGTGCTTGCGGCTACAACCATGTCCTCGGCCAAATGCGGATAGGCTGCATGTCCCCCTTTGCCTTCCAGATCGATGACAAGCTCTGATGTATTCGCAAAAAGAAGGCCGCTTTTTGTCGCGATCGTGCCTACTGGCAGCTCTGGAGCAATATGCAGCGCAGTGATGAAATCAGGCTGCCATTTTTTTAAAACGTCGCTCTCAAGCATTGGTTCCGCACCGCCAGGTCCTTCTTCGGCCGGCTGAAACAGAAACAGCAAATCATGTTTGACCGGATGGTGAACGAAATGGTCAATAATGCCGAGTGCAATCGTCATATGCAAATCGTGTCCGCAGGCGTGCATATTACCATGATGCTCTGATGCGAACGGAAGACCGGTTTGCTCTTCGATGGAGAGCGCGTCGATATCCGCTCTGTATGCCAGCATTTTTTCCGGCGCCGTCCCGTTGATCTTTACAAAAAGCCCTGTTCGCCATTTCTCAATTTCCATTCTGTCTTGCGGATATTGTTCCAAAACATTTAATAAATATTGCTGGGTTTTGAATTCCTGAAATCCAAGCTCCGGTATACGGTGCAGATCTCTGCGGATTGCGATGAGCTCCTCTTTCTTCATTTTCATTCCTCCTGCCTATACGAATAAGGCGTGGATATATTATCCACGCCTTTTTTATCAAACCATTCCTTACAGCTGGCGTAATTCCTGCTTGATTTCAGTTTTGCCTTTTGTTTTATCATCAATGTCTTTGATTTTTTTAGCAGGTGTTCCTGCAACGACAGTGTATGGCTCAACATCGTTTACCACGATCGCTCCCGCAGCAACAACCGCTCCTTTACCTACTGTTACGCCTTCAAGCACAACAGCATTTGCGCCAATCACAACGTCGTCTTCAATGACAACCGGTTTTGCGGATGGCGGCTCAATAACGCCAGCAAGCACAGAACCTGCTCCGATATGGCAGTTTTTGCCGACAGTAGCTCGTCCGCCCAAAACAACGTTCATATCGATCATTGTGCCTTCGCCGATAACTGAACCGATATTGATAGAAGCACCCATCATGATGACTGCGTTATCACCGATTTCAACTTGATCGCGGATGATCGCGCCCGGCTCGATACGCGCTTTGATATTTTTAAGATCAAGCATTGGAATCGCAGAATTGCGGCGGTCATTTTCAACCACATAGTCTTCGATTTTGCTTTGATTTTCTTCAATTGCTGTTTGGATTTCGCTCCATTCACCGAAAACGACACCAGTGTTTCCATTGATAAAAGCTTTCGCAGATTCGCCGAAATTGATTCCTTCCAGCTCACCTTTCACATAAACCTTTACAGGTGTAGATTTTGTACTATTTTGAATAAATGAAATAATTTCATTTGCGTCCATCATTTTCATATGTATAGTCCTCCTCCTGATTTTCTACCTCATTACTGTATCAAAGGAAAGATATAAAGACAAGAAAAAAAGGAACAGCCGCTTTAGCAGTTCCCATTGGGTGAGTCAGACAGCGATTCCGCTTTTCTTTGCGAATTGTCTCCCGAACTCTATTAATTCTTCCTCTTCTTCACCTTCTGGATTATTTTCGATTTTTACCGAAGGCAGCACAATTTCGCCTCCGCGCTCTTTTATTTTTGCTTCGAGCGTATCAACTGCTCCGCAGAAAAATTCATATGCTGTATCACCGGAACCGAATACAGCGCATGTTTTACCGGAAAAATCAATCTCATCCATATCTTCAGCAAGGTCTAAAAATTCATCAGGCAGATCTCCGTCGCCCCACGTATAGGACCCTATAATAATATGATCATAATCGTTAAACAGCTGTGCATTATCAATATCCATCGCTTCAAAACGGTCCGCTTCCACTTCCGCCTCCTGAAGCCCCTTCTCAATCAAATCTGCCATCGCTTCAGTGTTGCCTGACATTGTTGCATAAACGAGCAAAATCTTTCCCAATACCTAATTCCTCCTCTAATGAATCATTGCTGAAACTTCGTACGGCTGGACAAATTTACATTCATACAAGCCTGCACAAAAGAAATTCTCTTTCTGATTAGCCACTCTCCACCCATGCCCCTTAATGGTATCGAACCATTTTAACGCTCGGGCTTCCAGATCAGCCTGGTAAATTCTCGAATAACCATTTTCATCTTGTGTCGTTGTGACATATATAATTCCATCATCCTCTGAAATATCAAGAAATGATTCTTCTTTTCTGATCATGCTTGATTGTATGGTGAATTCTTCATCAGTCGAAACATTACGTACAGTGACAGCACCGTGCTTTCCTTTCACAGAACCCATCGCCGCCACTAGCCAATTCTCCTTGAACACGAGCATGGATGCCGTCATCCGGTTTGCTTCTTTCTTTACAATTTGGACAGTATCACGTTTAAAATCGTAAGACCAAATGCCCCCAAAATATTCGTGTATTTGCGTGCCGATGAAAAGATTGCCGCCGTGCAGGCACAACGAACGAATTACAGGTTACAGAGGGGGGTGATCAAATTCCGCAAAAGGTCTAGCTACGCGCCATGAAACGCCAAAATTATCTGATACATAAATGCAATGCTTGCCATGGGCGCAGACAAATCCGTCGTCTCGGCCTGTAATCGCCCACACTGTTGCATTTGTCGGAAAGTTAGACATCGTCCAGGTTTTCCCTTCGTCAGACGAGCGAATGACCGTTCCCTTTTCACCGACGCCAAATAAGTAAGCCCCTATGTAACTGATGCAGTGAATTTTGCTTTTCAAACGAAAAAGCTTTCTCCAGCCCTGTTCCAAAGAATAATGAAAAATGCCGTCTCTTTGTACCGCCACAAAATAACCAGAAAATGCCGATGCTGTGACAGCAGTCGCTCCTTTATGAAACATGGATTTTTTCCTTGTTCATATAATCTGCCCATGCTAGAAAATCTTTCGCAAACGCTCGGCAGCTTTCCACATCTTCATCCGTTTCAGGCGCTAGTTCGATTTTCAATGTTTCCTGGTAAACAGCAGCTCCCGCCTCTTGCAGCATGACACTGAACAAATTGACCGCTTCACAAAACTTCGGATAAGAATAATCTCCTGATCCGAAGCAAGCTGTTTTTAAGCCGTTAAGCTGAAGCTGTTTGACCTCTTCAAAAAAATCTTCCGCTTCGTAAGGCAAATCGCCGTCGCCCCATGTATAGGTGCCAATCAGCACATAATCATAGGATGTCAAAGCAGACACAGCTGCATCATCTATCTCGACACAATCAATATCTAACTCATATTCCTGAAGCGTTTCTTTTATAATTACGGCAATGTCTTCTGTATTTCCTGACATGCTGGCATATGTAATCAAGGCTTTAGCCATGTTATCACCTCATTAATTGATAATGATTTCAATATCGTATGTATTACTTTAACTGATAATGATTATCATTGTCAATAAAAATAAAAAAGACAGCACATCGCTGTCCTTTAAAATGGATTTTCTTGATCCAGCATCTCCTTTATCACTTGAACAAAAGCTTGAACTTGCTTCAGCTCAAAGGCAGGTTCATAGCCTAACAGCCATGTATCCCGTCCGATCGGATGCTCTTTCATGTCTAACAGAGGCATTTTATTGACTTTATCTTCGTTTTGAAGGGTAACAGACGGCAAAATGGCATAACCGATTCCGTGCAGCGCCATCTGTTTGCACGTTTCAATCTGATCAACCAATATCGTCTGTTTTGGCGACGTTTTAAATTTTTGATGCCACCAGTGCTGAATTTCCTGAAAATAAGTGCTGTCGCTTTTAAATTGGATAAACGGCCGTTCTGTATGGGCAATATCTTCGATGCAGGAAATTTCTGTGTCCACTAAATACAGGTGATCTGTCATTAAGTAATCTTTACGGCCCTTCCACTCAGGGTTGCCCCTAATAATGCCGATATGAACCTGATCCTCATATAAGCTTTTCAGCATTTCGCTGCTCCAGCCGGTAATGAGTGAGACCTTTGCATTGGGATACCTTTCCACATACGTCTTCAAGACTTTAGGAAGCCAATGCTGGCCGATTATGGAGGCGACGGCAAGCTTCAGTGTGCCGTGAATTTCCCCTTCAAGCTCATCGATATTTTCTCTTATTCTTTCCTGCTCTAACGTCACATCATTCGCAAACTGAATGATTTTCTCACCGGCCGGCGTTACCGTTAACCCTTTTTGGGATCTTAAAAAGATTTTTGTGCCCCACGCCTTTTCAATGGTTTGTAAGCGCTGAGATAAAGCCGGCTGAGATACAAAAAGTCGTTCCGCCGCCTTTCTCATATTTAACTCCTCAGCTAAAACTACGAGCATATGAAGCTCTTGAAGCTGCATGTCGTCCTCCTTTTTATGTTCAATAAGTTTCTCTTATCTCTCATTCTAATAAAATCTTCGTTTCTGATTCAAGCCCTATTCTGGTTTAAAACTATGTATACGCTTTCTTTCTTGCTCTGGCCATATAATAAAAATAGGCCGTGAAGCCTACTTATTCAATGAGCGTATATGCTTATTCAATTCCTTTAAAACCACTCTTCTTGTAAAAATTCCTTCAAACACCTGCTCATCATTTTCAACACAGACAAATCCGTTATTAATGACCATGCCGAACCCCCTCATAATCGGATCATTTATATGGAGGCGTGGAATATCAGTCAGCATGACTTCTTCGACAGTAATTTGGTCAAGCTTTTCAAACTCGATTCGCTCAAGCCCAAAAATGCTGTTCATGATCATATTTGTACCGACTAAGCCACGTAAACGATAGGAAGGATCAAGGACCGGAATGGCTGTGTATCCAGTTTTTGTTAGGACTAATAATGCATGCTCAAGGTTGTTTCCGACTTGAACGTGCGCCACTTTGTCCGCCTCAATCATAAATTGTCCGACTGTTGCCTCAAGAAGCTGGTCTGATTGTAAGCTTATCATGTTTTCGACCCCTTTTCAGTTTCATCAACAATACATTCCCTATACTACAATAATATAAACTTTATCAGTATTTGTCGAAAAGTTTCCTTTCAATAAAAAAGATACTCTTTATGCGAGTATCAATTTATAAGGTGCTCCATTAATTTTCAAATCGAAATCGGTCGTATAGCGTTACAAGTTTTTTGTAGGTGGTTCCGTCAACGTTTTTGGTTCCTGTCTCTATATCGTTGATCTCACTGCTTAATAGCTCGATGGCATACTCATGGTTGATCAGGATATTCAGCAGAAGTTTTTGTTCTTCTTCTGTAAATCGTTCACCAATAAGACTCATTCGCAATCAGGCCCCCTGTTTTATACTGAATACCTCTGAAAGCAAGACAACTTACTTTCAGCTCTACCGCTAGAATAAGTAATCAGAAAACAAACGTCAACCGCATAATTCGACATTTCCCTTAGCTTTTCAGCCGGAATTATTTTGTAAAACGATTTGCATAGCTGAAGGCAGTGTATGAATCCGGTTTTATTTTCGCCTCAATCCCCATGGAAGTGATACGACCTGTCATTTCTTGAATCAGTTCTTTTGTAAGCCCTTTTTTCCCAATATCCAAGTGAACCTCAAAGGTAAGATCCGCCCCTTCACCGGTAAAGGGCAGGAGCAGATCGGTAATATCCATTAAGTGCCCATCAAGAATATGAGCGGCCGTTTCTTGGCTATACGCCGTTTCTAACGAAATCTTCTCCCGAAGGCTATGTATGGGTCTATCGACTGTATGATTTTTCAAGCAGCCCCAAGCTCCCTTGCCTGTGCGATGCAAATGCAATGCGGTAATAAACTTTGTGTAATCGCGGTACACTTGTGAATCGGTTCCGATCGATAACACATAGGAAGAACGGGGGTCCTTTCGAACAAAGGCTTTAAGCCGTTCCACCACAACTTGAAAGGTCATCTGTGCTTCTGAAAGATTATAAAACAGAAAAGAATCAGCCATAATGACACTCCTTTTCAAGGATTTACAACCATGAAACAAGTATGTTCCCTACTGTTTATTTCAATTACTTTTGCAAAAGCGGAAGCTTGTTCCCATTATTTCAGGAATCTTACCTCTTACTGAAGAAGTTCAAAGATTTCGATGGAAACCATGTCGATATTATCAAACGGATATGTGTTAGGTTTTTCACCTTTTTGGAAAACCGTCAGTTCAAACGTTTGATTTTTTTCGAAATATTTAACACTGCATATTTTCTCACCATTTACTTCGAAATAACGCTGCATTGGCTCGTTAGCCGCTTCCGCCGTTTCTTGTAGACTTTGCAGCCGTGTGATGATACCCATTAATTGTGACATTCTAAAAAAAGACTCCTTTCAAAAAGCAACTTCAAATCAACAAGTATTTATTATAATACAAGTTCTATTGAGCATCATACCATAAAGTCGGACAGGATGGCATTTTCACTGCTGAATTTAAGAAAAGAAAAAAAGTGAAAAAACTATTTTTTATTAGTTTGAGGCTTTTTTTGAATGTCATACACACAATTACGATTTTTTTGATATGCCCGCAGAGTCAAGAAAGCTTTTTTTTGCAATTTCATCAAATAAAAAATATTGCAATATGTAATGATTCAGAGTGCTTTATCGGGTTAATATCTCTTGCACGGCCGGTTAGCATTGGTACAGTGATCGAGCGCTGAAAGAACATTTTTGTTCCTTCCATTGTTCAGCGTTTTCCCCTAGTTAGGTTTATTGTTTTATGGATTGTCTTATGCTTTGCAAAATAAAAAAACTTGGCGGGGGTAGCGCCAAGTTTTTACGGATCTTGATCTGATAGAGGGGTTAGGGAACAGAGAGTAGCTTCTCTCTATAATTAAATGATAATGATTCTCAGTATCAATGTCAATCGTTTTTTTGATATTTTTTCAATTCATAAAAAAACGGCCACTTAGGCCGCTTAAATCAATCCATCCTGCTCATATAAATAAGAATAAGGCAGGTCTATAAATAAATACATCTGGTCATCCATAGGATACGAAAACGTTCTGATCATTTCACCTGTTTCCAAATCACTGTACAGATCACTGAAGAATCCTTTTCTGAGATTTCTCATTCTCATAATGTTCTCCAAGAAATAAGGGCGCCAGCTCCAATTCTTTTCCGTGTATTCCGGCTGGTAAATCCATTCTCCATCTTGTTTAAAGACATTTCCCGTCAGCTGATCGCCTTCTTCATCACACATGTAAATTCTAAAGCTGCAATCGGTCAGCTCTTCCGCCAGGTTTTTAATAAAGTCATCATCAGAAGACAGGTTGTTTTTTCTCAAAGATGTCACAGCCTGGTGAACTCGTTTGTAAAACTGTTCAGAGTGCTCATAGACAGTTTCAAGCTTCTTTTTCTCATGTGTGATAAATTGGTGAAATTCAGTTTTAAGTCTTTGTTTCAATACATCTCTCTCTCGAAACGTTTCAGAAGGAGACAACAAGTAATAACCCTGAAAATAGCGCCCTCCGTTTCTCCAAGCGTACTGAAGCTGGAAGTTCGCCTCAATGTCTTCATACAGCAGCGCAGCACCAATTTTTCTCGCTAATAAAGATATGCTGTATAGCACATGCTCATATGACGGTGACGGCTGTGATATTTTCAGCGCCTGCAAATCGATTTTTAACAGATCTGGCGAAAGTAATGCAATTCTGTCCAGGTTGCTGCTTTCTTTTCCGATATTATCAACTGCTATTTTAATTCCGTATGTACGATAGTAGGCAAGCATATGGTAAAGCTGCTCAATATCCCCTTCAAAATTGTGCTCCGTAATTTCAAGCACGAAACGATGAAGTTCGATCCCTCTCGCTTCATATTCTTTCAGAAGCTCAAGAAAGCTTTCGCCATGATCAAGCATTAAAAGATTGGCATCCTGATTCATAAAAATCAATAGATCAGAATCCGCTTCTAAAAAATGGTCAAGAGCCTGGCGGATAATTCTGTTATCCACCTCTAATTTATATTCTTCGGGTATCCCCCCATCTAAAAAAAAGGGTCCGAGACTTTGAATGTCTGAATCTGCCAATATACGTCCCAGCACCTCATATCCGACGATTTTCTGCTCCTCGGCACTGAAAATCGCCTGGTAATATGGGAGGACATCATCAATGTTCGTTAAAATATCAAGTGGATCCAACATGTTATCACCTGCTTCTCTATCTTTGTCTGATTATACCACATTGAATCCAAAGTTTAATATGCTTTAAAACGGATACGGATTCAGCCATTGCCCCCCATCCAGAGTGACACATTCCCCATTCATATAGGAAGCTTCATCAGAAAGCATAAACGCGGCCAAAGCGGCGATTTCCTCGGGTGTGCCAAGCCGGCCGAGCGGCACACTGTTCAGCGTGCGGGCTTTCGCTTTTTCCGATTCAAATAGCTTCTCCGCACCGCCTGTTCGTTCTATCGGACCGGGTGCAATCGCGTTTGTGCGGATTCCGTATTGACTGCCCCACTCTACGGCAAGAGTTCTAGTGAGCGACAATACGCCAGCTTTTGCCGCAGCGGAATGAACGACCCCTGCTCCCGCTCCCCAAGCATATGTGGCGGCCATATTTAAAATGACGCCCTTCTGCTGCTGCTCGATCCAATACCGTGCCGCGGCTTGGCTGCAAAAAAATGTGCCGTTTAACACAATCTCAATAACGGCTTTCCATCCATTAGGCGTCAGCTTTTCTGCCGGGCAAATAAAATTTCCGGCCGCATTATTGATCAGCGCATCAAGCCGGCCAAAGGCTCTTATCCCTTTTGTAATCATGTCTGAAGCAGCGGAATCAGAACGGACATCCATTTGAAAACAAGCGACTTGCCCCTCAAAGGTCTCAATTTCTCTTTTCGTTTCCTCAAGTGCTTCCTGATTCCGTCCTGTCACCATGACGTGCCAGCCTAATTCAGCCTGTTTTTTTGCCATTGCTTTTCCCATGCCGCTTGACCCGCCGGTAATAATAACAACCTTTTTTTCCATTGTATGATCCCTCCTATTATGAATGAGTATTCATTCAATATTATTCTATCATTATACGCCAGCTTCTGTCATTACATGCTGATATGAGATTTTTTCAAGTTACAGGTGATATAATAGAAAAACTCTACTAAAGGTTGGTTTGAAATGAAAAAGATGTCCAGAAGACAATTTTTAAAAGGAACGTTCGGCGTTTTTGCGGCCGGGGTTTTCACGGCCTGCGGCGGATATGGCTATGCCCGCTATCTGGAACCGCATATGATTGAGACTACTAGACACACGATTAAAAGCTCTCTCATTCCCCATGGATTTGACGGTTTTAAAATCGTGCAGTTCAGTGATACACATTTAAGCGATTATTTTACGCTTGATGATTTTAGAACTGTCATCCAGACAATCAATGAATCTAAGCCTGATTTAATTGTTTTTACCGGTGATATTATCGATAACCCTGATATGTATCAAAATTATCAGGCAGTCATTCCTTTTTTGAAAAAGCTGCAAGCACCCTTCGGCAAGTTTTGTGTTTACGGCAATCATGATCACGGCGGCTATGGCACGGATGCTTATAAAAGCCTGATGTCATCGGGAGGTTTTACGGTATTCCGCAACGCCTATCAAAAATTGAAGCTCACAGACGGCAGCGAAATTGAGATTGCTGCGCTCGATGATTTAATGCTCGGCAAACCCGATTATGGAGGCACCCTATCGAAATTAAGTGAGAAGCTTTTTTCTATTCTGCTCGTCCATGAGCCTGATGCCGCCTTGAATACAAAAACATATCCTGTCAATTTGCAGCTATCCGGACACACACACGGCGGGCAGATCCAGCTGCCCTTCTACGGACCGCTTATTACACCTCCGTACGGAAAAGTCTATACCGAAGGAATGTACCAAACAGGCGACACTCATATTTATGTGAACCGCGGCCTCGGGATGACGAGACTGCCTTTGCGATTTCTGGCTAAACCTGAAATTACAGTCTTTACATTAAAAAGCACAAATTAATGTAGCAGATTGGGTTCCTCATCAATACTTATAAATAAAAAAGAGAGGATGAGGAAACTGCTCACGTACCAGATTAAACAAGGCGATACACTCACCAGCATCGCGGCCGATTTCAGAGTCAGCACTGCTGCTTTGATCCAAGCCAACCCTTCTTTGCAATCAGGAGTTATCGCCGGACAGCGCATTGTCATCCCCGGTCTGCCGGACCCAAATACGATCCCATATCATATTACAGTCTCTATTGGGGCTAAAACCCTTACTTTGCACCAAAATAATCAGATAATAAAAACTTATCCGATTGCCGTCGGTAAAATACTGACACAAACACCAACTGGCGAGTTCTACATTATTAACCGCCAACGCAATCCCGGCGGTCCATTTGGCGCTTATTGGCTGAGTCTTTCAAGACAGCACTACGGAATACACGGGACGAATAATCCCTCTTCGATTGGTAAGGCTGTTTCTAAAGGGTGCATTCGCATGCATAACAAAGACGTAATCGAACTCGCTTCTATTGTGCCAAACGGAACAAGAGTCATGATTAACCGGTAATGTTTTCTTAATTGTTTCAAAAACAGGCTGTTTATAATATGATAAAGTGGGACCTTTAGGGTAAGGAGCGTTTTTATGGATATATTTAAAAATCGTAATTTTGTTCGTCTTTTTTTCGCAGCACTCGCTTCTCAAATGGGTACGACAGTAGGCAACATGGCATTTGCTTTTTTCTTGCTGGACCGCTTCAGCAGCCAGCCTTCATATACGACCTTGGCGGAGCTGATGTATTCTCTCCCGACCGTATTTGTATTTTTGATCGTAGGAGTTGTCGCGGACCGGTTTGACAGAAAAAAGGTAGCGGAAAACTGTGATTGGATCAGAGCCGGCCTGACTGTCGTTCTTTTTTTCACTTTATTTACCGGCAATATTCCTCTTGTTTTCTGTATTTTATTTGTCAGAAGCGCTGTCACGAAGTTTTTCTTTCCGGCAGAAAACAGTTTGGTACAAGCCATCCTGCCGAAGGAGCATTATGCAAAGGCGGCCGGTCTTAACCAGATGCTTTTTAGTATTTTCATGGTGTTCGGAGTCGGAATCGGTGCCGTTATGTACAACACAATCGGTATCGAAGGCGCCATTATTCTTGATTTTGTCAGCTTTATCATTTCCGGGCTGCTGATCCGCAGCTGCCGGATTCCGAAAGAAGCCCGACAGCCAAACGGTGCATTCAGCTGGAGAAAAACTTCTGTGAAAGATTCAATAAATGATTTTAAGGAAGGTATTCTGTATATTTTAAAAAACAAACTGCTGGCATCTCTTATATTCGGTTTCTTTATTTTTGGATTTGTCAACGGAGGATTCGCCGTATTGCCAATGTTTACAATGAAATACGGATTGGCGCCTGACCGTTATGAGTGGCATACGTCGGTATTTACGATCGCACTCGGGTTTGGGCTGCTGGCAGGAAGTGTAATCGGCACGATTATCTCTAAAAAAGTGAAGCCGCACTTTTTAATGTCGATACCGATTTTCATTGCAGGCTTGCTGATTTTCGTACTCGGCTACACAAATGTTTTAGGGGTGTACTATGCGGCAGCTTTTGCCCTGGGAATGTGCATTGGCCCGATCAACATTGCAATCGGGGGATGGATGCCAAAGATTGTTCATCCAAAGCTGATGGGACGAGTAAGCGGCTTGCAGGACCCTTTTATGATGTTTGCACAGTCTTTAACACTGGGCTTAGTTGCGCTGTTATTCCCTAAGTTCGTTTCAAACATTGATTATCTTTATTACGGCATGGGCGTTATTATCCTGCTTGTTTTTATTTTTTATTTTGTTGCACTGCCAAAATACAGTGCACAGGTTGCGGAAGTGAATGTTCAGGAAGCATTTCAAGAGCAGCCGAAAAAGAAAGCAAGATCTGTATAATATACATTAAAAATGCGCTTTTTTTCTCAGAAAAAAGCGCATTTTTACATTCAATATTTGCATTTCAATTTTAAAAAAGTATAATCTAATCATATAGAATTTGATAAGAGCAAAGGAGAGAAATAATGGACGACCATGCATATACGAAAGATCTGCAGCCAACCGTAGAAAATCTTTCAAAAGCAGTTTACACTGTGAACCGCCATGCAAAAACCGCCCCCAACCCTAAATACCTATATCTGCTGAAAAAACGGGCTTTGCAAAAGCTTGTCAAAGAAGGTAAAGGAGAGAAAATAGGGCTTCATTTTTCAAAAAATCCAAGGTTCAGCCAACAGCAATCGGACGTGCTTATCTCAATCGGAGACTACTATTTTCACATGCCTCCAACTAAAGAAGACTTCGAACATCTTCCGCATTTAGGTACACTTAATCAATCGTACCGAAATCCAAAAGCTCACATGTCTTTAACAAAAGCGAAACACCTGTTGCAAAAATATGTAGGCATGAAGGAAAAACCGCTTGTGCCAAATCGCCAGCAGCCAGCCTACCATAAACCTGTTTTTAAAAAGCTTGGCGAGAGTTACTTTTAAAATAAAAACAGCCGGGTGCCACTTAGGCACCGGCTGTTTTTATTTATTCGATGACATACGTATCCACTTTTTTAATCAAGTCACTGATCTCAGGCTTGCTGATTTGCTCATCTGCGCCAACGACTTCTCCGCGATGACGCAAATCATCTGTAATTAACGATGAGAAAATCATAACCGGTACGTCTGAGCTTTTCGGGTTTTCCTTCAGCAGCTTTGTGAGCCTGTGTCCGTCCATTTTTGGCATTTCAATATCAGTGATAATCATATCAATCTGCTCTGATAAATCAGTTTCATTTTCAGCAAGGTTCATAATGTAGTCATATGCCTCTTTTCCGTTTTCAAACGAAGAAACATTGTTGTACCCTGCTTCTTTTAACTCATTCTGCAAGAGGCGCATCAAGAGCGGTGAGTCCTCTACAATGATAAGCTTTTTATCAGCTCTTCTTTCATCGAAGCCCTCGGTATGCATATTGTACGTATCCACACCTGAGTCTGATTCGATGTCATAAATCATTTTTTCATAGTCAGGCAAAAAGATCATCAGGTCTTCGAGCTTAATAATCCCGGTAAGGTGCCGCTCCATTCCTTGATTTAATGATGTGGGCTTTTCAATTGCTTCCCAGGATACTCTGTGAATTTGAGAAACAGAGCCGACATGGAAAACAATTTTCCGTTTATTAAATTCAGTCACGATATATTTCTCGTCTTTTGATCCCTCAGGCTCAACTCCAAAAAATGAGAAGAGGCTGATCACAGGGAGGATTTCTCCTCTGAGCTTAATCATTCCTTCTACATGCTGATGGGAGTGAGGCACTGATGTCACCTCGACTGGCTGAATAATTTCCCTTACCTTCATGACGTTAATTCCGAAAGCATTATCGCCCACGCCAAACTTCACTATTTCTAATTCATTTGTACCAGAATCCAATAAAATTTCGTATTGTTGTAATGACACTTCAATCCCTCGCTATTCGCATTCAGTATTGTACTGTATATATCGGCGTAAATTGTAAAAAGTGAATGGCATGGCTCTTCAAAATCGGATTCTGGGAGCGTCAAGCCGCGGTTCTTTGAAACTTTTTCCCTAATAACCATTGACATTCCAACTAACAGTGGTAAAATAGTCAAGGATTTTTCCAAAGAAGGGTGTAAATAATGGGTACCTTAGTAATATTTAAAGGAAATGAAATGACTGTTTTAGAAGATATCAGTGAAGAGACTTATCTGCATATGAAGAAAGAATCAGCTGACCTTCAAGAAGAGCATCCATCGTATATGACTTGGCACGAAGACCTTCATTTTGATTATGGTTATTAATGAAATTAGCTCATATAAACAATAATAGAACATGATACAATAAAGACAATCAAATCGCTGGTTGTCTTCTTTTTTTTCTGTAAAGAAAGGTATATTTAGAAAAAAGACGCATACAATCGAAATATATCGGCGAAAAAGGTGACAAATGATCAGCTAGTGGTAAAATAGGATAAACTCATTATATTTGTTAAGGTGATGAATTATGGAACATTTGCTGAATCCGAAAGCAAGAGAGATTGAAATTTCAGGAATACGCAAATTCTCAAATCTTGTAGCTCAACACGAAGACGTAATTTCACTTACAATCGGCCAGCCTGACTTTTTCACGCCGCATCACGTGAAAGGTGCCGCAAAAAAAGCCATTGATGAAAACGTGACGTCATATACTCCGAACGCTGGTTACCTAGAGCTGAGACAAGCTGTACAGCTTTATATGAAGAAAAAAGCGGATTTTAATTATGATGCTGAATCTGAAATCATCATCACAACAGGTGCAAGCCAAGCCATTGATGCTGCATTCCGCACGATTTTATCTCCCGGTGATGAGGTGATTATGCCAGGCCCGATTTATCCCGGCTACGAGCCTATTATCAATTTGTGCGGCGCCAAGCCTGTCATTGTTGATACTACATCACACGGCTTTAAGCTTACTGCCCGGCTGATTGAAGATGCTCTGACTCCTAACACCAAGTGTGTCGTGCTTCCTTATCCGTCAAATCCTACCGGCGTGACTTTATCTGAAGAAGAACTAAAAAGCATTGCTGCCCTTTTAAAAGGCAGAAATATCTTCGTATTGTCTGATGAAATATACAGTGAATTAACATATGACAGACCCCATTACTCCATCGCAACCCATTTGCGGGATCAAACGATTGTCATTAACGGCTTGTCAAAATCACACAGCATGACCGGTTGGAGAATTGGATTTTTATTTGCACCGAAAAACATAGCAAAGCACATTTTAAAGGTTCATCAATACAATGTGTCGTGTGCGTCATCTATTTCTCAAAAAGCCGCGCTTGAAGCTGTGACAAACGGCTTTGACGATGCCCTGATTATGAGGGAACAGTACAAAAAACGTCTGGACTATGTGTATGATCGTCTTGTTTCCATGGGACTTGACGTTGTGAAACCGTCTGGCGCGTTTTATATCTTCCCATCTATTAAATCATTTGGAATGTCTTCATTTGATTTTAGTATGGCTCTTTTGGAAGATTCAGGTGTGGCACTCGTACCGGGCAGCTCATTCTCAAAGTATGGTGAGGGATATGTGAGGCTGTCTTTTGCATACTCGCTGGACACGCTAAGAGAAGGCCTGGACCGCTTAGAATTATTTGTATTAAAAAAACGTGAATCAATGCAGACGATAAACAACGGCGTTTAAGCCGTTGTTTTATTTTTTTGGAAATGAAATTTTAAAGGCTGTGCCTTTTTCCGGCTGGCTGTCTACATGGATGACTCCCTGATGATTTTCGATAATATTAAATGTCACCATCAGTCCAAGCCCCGTGCCTTTTTCTTTTGTCGTTAAAAATGGTTCTCCAATCCGGTTCAGCACCTTTTCAGGTATGCCTTCTCCTTCATCTTTGACAGTGACATGAACAGAATGCTCATCCTCAGTTATGATAATGTCTACTGTTCCCCCGTCAGGCATTGATTCAACCGCATTTTTTATTAAATTAATGAATACCTGCTTTAATTGGTTTTGATCCCCGTTTATATAAATGCTGTCAGTTTCATAGCTGGTTCTGATAAAAATGCCATTTAAATTTGCCTGTGTTTCTAAGAGGGCCGAGACCTCACCAATTAATTTTTTCAAGTTCAAATATTCTTTAACGGCATTTTGCTGAGGTTTCGCCAGCATAAGCAGTTCACTGAGTATTAGTTCGATACGGCTGAGTTCAGAAAAGACAATATCAAAGTAATGTTCATTTCCTTCCATCGTCGGTTTCATCAGCTGCAAAAATCCTTTGATCGCTGTCAGCGGGTTGCGTATCTCATGAGCGATTCCCGCCGCGAGCTGCCCTGCGATTGATAATTTTTCTGATTTCAGCATCAATTCTTCTGTTTGTTTTCTCTCAGAAATGTCCCGAAGAATAACTTGGACAGCCGCTTCTCCAAAAAAGGTCGTCGGAATGCAGACCATCTCCGTATAGATGACCCTGTTCTGGAAGGTGAACCATGATTGCTTGACAATTTCTGATTGTGTTTTTTGCTCGGCGATGTTTTGGATTCTTTCTTTTACATCCTCGTGATCGCAAGGATGCAGCTGATCATATATGTTTTTGCCAATTAAATCTTCATAGGTAGCCGCTTCAAACAGGGAAATTCCTGACTCATTCATAAACACCCATTTTCCATTATGAATCACCGCAATGGTATCGATTGAATTTTGAATCAGCAGCTGATATCGTTCACGGCTTTTTTGCAGGATGGTTTGGAATTTTTTCCTTGAAGAGATATCGATCAGCAGCAGCAGCTCAGCCTGCTGGTTTTTGTAGACGGTCGGGGATGCTTTCACTTCTAAATGAACAGGTGTGCCATCAAGCCTTTTCCACGTCTGTTCAATCATTCCAACTTCCATTCCTTTTTGCATTCGTATAATCCTGTTTTTCACAATATCATGATATTCTTCCTCAATATATTCATAGGACCATTTGCCAATAATAGCATCCTTGCTTTTCGCTCCCAGCATTGAAAGCATCGCACTGTTTACATAGACGATTTTGCCTTTGACACTGATGCATAGCGGACTCGGAAGATTTTCAACTAACCGTTCATAATCATCCGTAATATATGTAGTCGATTCCGGGCTTGCAGGCTCGATTTCATCTTTTTCGAAGTTTAGAGAGTGATGGCTTTCTTCTTCAAGAACCTTCATTTTCAAAATGATTTCTCGTTCTGTCCGCTCAGCTCTTGTCGTAACGATTTCTACTGCAGCCTCCACCCACACAATCGTATGATCTTTTTTAATAAAACGAAATGTGCATGGCATTAGATGATGTTCATTATAAAAATAGCTTTCAACCAAAAATTGGTCTTCCTCATGCAGAAACGTTTTGAGGAATGATCCGATCATCTCTCCTTGGAG
Organism: Bacillus sp. T17B1; assembly: GCF_026796395.1. Taxonomy (NCBI): domain Bacteria; kingdom Bacillati; phylum Bacillota; class Bacilli; order Caryophanales; family Bacillaceae; genus Bacillus; species Bacillus sp. T17B1. The sequence goes on along the minus strand of NZ_JALAYA010000029.1, from coordinate 35,284 downwards.
ATAGCCTAAATGCAGTTTGGAGTTGGCAGATATATAAATGATGCGTCCATTAGAGGCCAAGACTGCATGAATATCGTTTTTTGTTTGAAATAGTTTAACATGCTGCGTATCCTGTTCCACAGAATCCCTCCTTTGCATGATCATCGTGTTTCGATATATACAGATTAACTTTTACCTAGTATGATTCGCTAGAAAATGAGTATTCTCCTTCTATTCTTATGGTGAACGTCAATTTTTGAATAAAAGAAAGAGCACACAACCTTTCAGTTGTGCACCCTGTTTTTTTATTTTTTACTGTGTTTCTTTTCTAGCTCTGCGTAAGCATGTATAGCTCTTTTGGCAATAATTTTATTGATCTTATCATCATCATCTACTGATGGAACAACAACACTAAAAGCCACTTTTGGATTTTTCGACGGGTAATAACCGACAAAAGTAAGGTTGTATGTGCTTTTCCCCCACCAATTACGATTCGTGCCGTAGTAAAATGTTTCTGCTGTTCCCGTTTTTCCTGATACATCTTCTGTAAACGTATTTTTAGCTGTTCCTGAAGAAGTGACTAATTTCATACCTGTTTGCACTTGCTTCAAATCACTCTCTGAATTGTTGATCTTATTTAGTACTTTAGGCTTTCTATGTTCAATCGCCTTACCAAGCTGGTCTTTTTTCCCTGGCTCATGAATACTTGTGACGATTCTAGGCTGCACACGATAGCCTCCATTGGCGATTACTGAGATGTACTGGGCCATTTGAAGCGGTGTGTATGTATCATACTGACCGATTGCCAAGTCTAAAATTAAGCCCCCTACAGTTTCAGGTGTGGTTTGCATACCGGCTGATTCCTGAGGCAGGTCAATACCTGTCTTTACCCCTAGGCCAAACTGGCTGTAATAGTTTCTCATCTTCAGTAAATCCTTCTGATCAGCCGGGAGAGACCCATGCGGCCTGTATGTTACACCCGCAATATGCATGGCAATATTAAACATATATACGTTAGAACTTTTTTGCAAAGCGGTTAATTCATTGATGGTTCCCATATTGGTATACGATTTTTTTATGAGATTTGTTCCTAAATGCATTGGAGCATCGAGAAAATATTTATAGTGCGGAATTCCGTCCTGATAACCGGCAAGTACGGTGGCACCCTTTACTGCTGAACCCATTTCATATTGGGTTGTAAATGTCCCTATCGCATAATCTTGAATTTTGTTTGTTTCTAAATCAATTTTTTTCCCTGCCATGGACAAAATATCGCCGTTATTCGGGTCCATCATCACGACAAAGGCTCTGTCAAGCATATAGTTTCCGCGTGCACGGCTGTTTCTCACTTCTTCTTCAATGATCTTTTCCACTTCTGCCTGAAGCTCCATGTCAAAAGAAAGCTGAAGATCATATCCCCTGCTGCCTTTATTAATAGTTTTTTGGCTGACGACATTCCCGTTATTGTCTTCTACGTATTCCACTTCTTCCTTTTGGGAATTTAAATAGTCTTCATATTGATACTCTATATAACTTTTTCCCACCCTGTCATTATTTGCATAGCCTCTTGTTAAGTAGAAGTCTTTTCTATCGCTCAGCAGGCCTTGATCAGGTGTCGTGACGCCGCCGAAAACAGAATAGAGCGTTTTGTCATAAGGATATTTTCGTGTCCAATCGTTTACAATGTCGATTCCCGGAAGCTCTTCTAAATGCTCAGAAACAATTGAAATTTCATCATATGTTAAATCATTTTTTGGTCGTTGTGTGGATTTCTTCTCCTCGTCAAGCAGTGTTCCGTTTTTTCCATTGCTGTTGCTTTCATTTGGATTCATCGCTTTTACGATTTGAGGTTCGTAGGCATTTCCGCTTGAAAACCTTGTATATATCGCAGCGATTTCCATTTCTTCGTCATCTCGCTGAATCGCTTTCAATTCTTGATCCGGTACACGCTCAATTTGAAGCTTGTAAGCCTGAGCGCCTTTCAGATTGCTTTCAGATTCCTTAAGCAGAGCGGCGGCTTTTTTCGGATGAGATGCGATCCAGTAATCACGCAAATCTCTTTCCTTCAAAAATTCGGTATCAATATGAATGAATGCCGCAAGCCGTTTCGCTGTTTTGATTTTGTCTTCTGTTTTTGTGCTCGATGTTGAAACATACACTATTTCAGGCACGCTCTGGTTATCGACAGCCACTTTCTGGTTTCTGTCGTACATCTTCCCTCGAGGCGCCGGATAGAACGCTGTTTTTGCATTTGCTTTCTCAGCGTCTTCTTCATGCTGTGTGCCTTCAACAATTTGAACAACGCCCAGCTTAAAGATTAATGCAGTGAATAGAACAAAGACAGCAAGGAAAAAAAGGTTCATTCTAATTGCCCTGTTTCCGTTACTTTTTTTCTTTGGTTCACGTCCTATTTCAGTCACTTCTGGTTACCCCTCTCAAAATCATTCAATATATTTACATATACTGAGATTAATTGTAACACCTATGTAACAGTTGTTACAGTAAAAAGGGATAAAAAATGCTGTCAATATAAAAACACATTAAAATATAACTAACAATTCAAATAAAAGGAAGCTATGTAACTGTACGATAATATCATGAAATACAGTGATTCCCTTTGTCTCAGCAGTTTAGCGCGTATTGGTTACGAAGATGACACACTCTCTTTGTCAAAGGAAAGTGATGGATACTTTATGACAAAAAAGCTATGTTATGATTTTTTTGTAGAAACAAACAACTCTAGGAGGTTATGAACTAATGAAGAAAGCATTTATTTTATCTGCTGCCGCTGCGGTTGGATTATTCACATTCGGGGGCGTACAGCAAGCATCAGCGAAAGAATTCTCCTGCCAGCATGTGGTAACTGTAAAAACAGGAAATATGGTGCAAAACATGTCTCTTAATGATGTAATGAAAAAGCTGCACATTAACACAAATATTAAAACATTAAATGCTGCAAACGAAAAAGAAATCAAGCAGCTTCTTAAAAAACATGCGAAGCAATCTAATATGAACATTCAGGATGTTCAAAAGACAGAAACTGCAAAACCTGTGCAAAAAACTGCAGAAAAAGCAGCTGCTGAACAAAACACTGCTTCTAAAGCACCTGCTCCTACTCAACAAAACGCTGCTTCTAAAGCACCTGCAGCTGCTGAAAAAACAAACACAACAACATCTGCACCTTCATCTGTAAGTGCATATGAGAAAAAAGTTGTTGAGCTTACAAATGCAGAAAGACAAAAACAAGGCTTAAAACCGCTTCAAATTGATGAAACGTTAAGCAAATCTGCACGCGCAAAATCTCAGGATATGAAAGACAAGAACTATTTTGATCACCAAAGCCCAACTTACGGCTCACCGTTTGACATGATGAAATCTTTCGGAATCAGCTACAAAACAGCAGGTGAAAACATTGCTAAGGGCCAAAAAACACCAGAAGAAGTAGTAAAAGCTTGGATGAACAGTGAAGGACACAGAAAAAATATTCTAAACCCTAACTTTACTCATATCGGTGTAGGCTACGTTGAGTCTGGAAGCATCTGGACACAGCAATTCATCGGAAAATAATAAAAAAAGATTGCCTGTTCCCTACAGGCAATCTTTTTTATTTCACCCACAGCTTATATATACTCTGTGTTCCGCTGTTTTCTTCGCCTTGTGCAGCGAGCTTGTCATATAAGGATTTTGCCAGCGACAAGCCTGGCATTTCTTCTCCCATTAATTCCGCTTCCTCTAACGCAATTCCCATATCTTTAATAAAATGTTTCACATAAAAACCTGGTTCAAAGTTGCCTTGCAGCATACGGGGAGCAAGATTTGACAATGACCAGCTACCGGCTGCGCCCGTTGTGATGCTTTTCAGCACATTTTCCGGCTGCAGACCTGATTTTTGAGCATATGCCATCGCTTCAGCAACACCGATCATGCCAGCTGCGATTGCAATCTGATTACACATCTTGGTATGCTGGCCGCTTCCAGCCGGCCCTTGATACTGAATGTTTTCTCCCATTAAAGAGAAAATAGGCAGGCAGGCTTCAAATGCTTCTTTTTCTCCACCGACCATAATCGCGAGTGTTCCATTTTGTGCACCTATATCGCCGCCGGAGACAGGTGCATCTAAAGCGAACAATGCTTTTTCTTTGGCCGCTTCAGCAATCTTCTTCGCAAGCGAAGGCTTAGATGTCGTCATATCAATGAGATATGTGCCTTCTTTTGCGTTTTCAATCATTCCGTCGCTTCCGAAATACACTTCTTCAACATCACTGGGATAGCCGACCATTGTAATGATAACGTCCGCTTCTTTTGAAAGATCTTTGACCGTTTCTTTCCATACCGCGCCTTTTTGCAGTATGCTGTCTGCTTTTTCTTTTGTCCGGGTGTACACCAATACAGGATAGCCATCTTTCAGAATATGTGATGCCATACTCTTACCCATCACTCCAAGACCGATAAAGCCAATTGTTTTTTTCAAGGTCATTCCTCCCAGATGTTTGTTTGATTTTAGTTAAATGTTATCATTTTACCTTCATTTTCTAGACTACCATATCTATTCTTTATATAGTAGGCTCTAAAAAATAAAAAATCCCCGAAACACATCATGTCTTGGGGAACTTTTGGGTTACAATGTGAATTTTGCAATAGTGTTCATAAGCTCTTGACTTGCATGTTTTAATGTTTCCGTTGAGTGTTTGACTTTATCAAGGGTGATCAGCTGTTCATCTGTTGATGCGTTCACTTCCTCTGCAGCGGCAGCTGATTCCTGTGATATGGCTGAGATACTTTGAATGGCTTCAGAAATTGCGAGCTGTTCGCCGCTCATTCTTTGAATTTCTTCGTAAATATGATCAATGCCTTGCACCAGTGACTGCATTTCCGCGGTAATCGTGTTTAATACCTCTCCGGTCTCATGGATGGCATTGTTTTGTTCATCATTCATTCTGCTTGCCTCAACCATTGCGTGAGATGCCTCTTTTGTCTCAAGCTGGATAAGCTTCACAGTCTCGCTGATATGCTTTGTAGAAAGGGCTGATTGCTCAGCAAGCTTCCGCACTTCATCGGCTACGACGGCAAAACCGCGACCGCTTTCTCCGGCTCTGGCTGCCTCAATGCTGGCATTTAAGGCAAGCAAGTTGGTTTGATCAGAAATATTCGAAATCGCTGTAACGACTTCTTCTATATTCTTTGTTTGATTTTCCAAATCAAGCAGCATTGTTTCAACCTTTTTTGTTTCCATGTTGGCTTCGTTTGACTTCATCAGCAGCTGGCCGAGCGCATCAAGTCCTTTATAGCTTGCATCCTCAGACGATTTTGAGCGTTCTTTCATTCCGCCTGCCTCCTCAGCAATTTGCCTGATTTTCGTTGACAGGCTTTCTGATTTTTCATTTATGGTCTCGACTTCAGACGCCTGTTCTGATGCCCCTGCGGCTACTTCTTCAATCGCTTTTGCAATTTGTCCGCTTGTTTCATTTGTTTCCGCAGAGATAGCCGTTAATTGCTCAGAGGTATCAGATACTTTCCCTGAAGAGAGTCTCACTTGCTCAACCATTTCCTTCATATTTTCAACCATTTGATTAAAGTCTCTTGTTAATATACCGACTTCATCCTTGGATTTTGATTCCGCGTGCACTGTTAAATCACCCGCTGAAACTGCCTTCGTTTTTGCGATCAGCTGCTGTATCGGGCCTGTTATCGTTTTGGCCAGGAAGTAACTGAGAATCATTGCTGTGATAAGCGCAATTAGTGATATCCAACTATTCGCCCGATTCATTTTATCTGAAATCCACATTAATTTATCGGTATCAAATTGCGTTCCGACTTTCCAGCCCGTTTCCCCAATCGTTTGGTACACAACCATTTTCCCATTTTCATCCTGTATCCCTTTTTCCTCGGATGCACTGGTTTTCAGTGTTTGGTCCTTTAATATATTTTTTCCTTGGTTTGACGGGTGTGCTAAAAGATTGCCGCTGGCATCAGCTAAAAAGGCAAATCCATTGTAAGGCACCTTTTGCTTATTGACCATACTCTGGATTGCAGAGAGCTTCAAGTCGTAGCTGGCAACCCCGATCACTTTTTGCCTGTCAAGGATCGCTTTCGATGCAGTGACAATCATGTCTCCCGTCACGACATCTTTATAAGGTTGCGTCCAAACGACTTGATCCGGGGTTTCAGCTGCAAGCTTATACCATGGTCTTGTTGTTGGATCATAATCATCAGCAAAATCTGCTTTCGGATATGTAAACATTTCTCTTTTTGCGCTGCCAACATAAGCCATCGCAACATAATCATCGTGATCTTTGATTTGTTTAATGTCATCGTTAAATAGCTGAGAAGCTTCTTTACTTGGTTTTGTTACAAATGTATGAGTTAATTCCCCATTAGCCAATCTTGATAATGAAATGGCATAACTCTTTAATTGTAATTCAATATTTTGTTCAAGTGACTGTGTCACGTTTTGAGTTGTATTTTTCCCATCCTCTGTAATCATCGGTTTTAGTGTCAAATAAGAAGACAGCATTAAAAGAACAACTGTAACGATCAACATGATTGAAACAAAAACAGCAATCTTCATGTGAAGTTTTTTAAACAAACCAATCCCCTCCTAATTTCTATATCGGCCCTTTCGTTTGAAAAATGAATAACCAAAAAATAAATGATATGAAAAACGGAATATATTTACTGAAAATTCAATCTTCGTTATAATGGAACAACAAAAGGAGGGTGATGATCATACGAAAACAAATGTATGTGCACAACGGCAGAAAATTTGAGGCTTTGACCATCAGAAACTATACTGAAACTGACATAAAGGGGCTGATCTCTCTACAAAGAGAATGTTTCCCTCCTCCGTTCCCCCAAGAATTGCTATGGTCGGAGGAACAGCTTTACAGCCATATCAAAACCTTTCCGGAAGGCGCTTTATGCGCGCTGGTCAATGGCAGAATTGTTGGTTCTATGACTGCCCTTATCATACATTTTGATCCTGGATCTCCTGATCATACATGGGCTCAGGCAACAGATAACGGATCTATTAAAAATCATGATCCTCACGGAAACACTTTATATGTAGTGGATATTTCTGTTTCTCCTCATTATCGAGCGCTTGGAATCGGAAAATGGCTGATGAATACGATGTATGAACTGACTGTTGACAAGCGGCTGGAGCGCCTGCTCGGGGGCGGGCGCATCCCTTTTTACCATAAATACTCACATGAGATCAGCGCTGTTCAATACGTCGAAGATGTGATGGAGGGCAAGAAAAAAGACCCTGTGCTGTGCTTTCTTCTTCATTGCGGCCGTTCACCGATTCGTGTAGTCAGCAATTATTTAGACGATAAAGAATCATTGAATTTCGGCGTTTTGATGGAATGGAAGAATCCGTTTTATAAAAAAGCGAGCTGTTGATCACAACAGCCCGTTAAGTGAAATATTCAATTTTCGCGTTAGGGAAATAGGTATCAATATAGGATTCAAGCGTTTCCCGAAGTTCATGCTCTTCATCTTTCTGATAAATATATTTTCCGATCCCGTAACGGCCCCATTTATAACGACGCTTTTCTTCATCTAATTCAAGCTTCGTCTTCGGGTAATTCTTTTCTATCACTCGTTTTGCCGGTTTTGTAAAACGGTGCTGAATTAATTCAAATGTTATATCATGTCTGACATCCTGTGGCAAAGCAGCATCAAGCTTTTCAAACAGATGTCTATATCCTTCTTCCCAGCCTTCATGGATATAAATCGGCGCAACAATAAAGCCTAGCGGGTATCCTGCTTTTGCAACTTTTACTGCCGCTTCTATCCGCTTATCAAGAGGTGAGGTTCCCGGCTCAAAGTTCTTAATTACATAATCGGCATTAATACTGAATCTGAATCTCGTTTTCCCGTTATGCTTTGCATCTAACAGGTGATCGACATGATGAAATTTCGTTACAAATCTGAGCTTTCCGAGGTCACTTTGTCCAAAGTGTTCAATGGCGCGCTTCAGCGTGTGTGTCAGATGATCAATTCCTACAATATCTGACGTACAAGAGGCTTCGAACCGTGTGAATTCCGGTGCGCGCTCCTTCATATACTTATCTGCCTGATCCAAAATCTCTTCGACATTTACATAAGTTCTGATATACGGCTTTGATCCCATGGTTGTTTGCAGGTAGCAGTAATGGCAATGCCCCATGCAGCCTGTTGCAAACGGAATGGCATATTCAGCCGAAGGTTTAGAAGAATCAAACTTTAATGTTTTCCGGATACCGATGACTAACGTTGACTTCGCGTTACGATATTGCTGAAGATGGTTTTTCCCAGGAATATTACGCACTTGATTGTGAGATGTCGTTTCTCTGATTTCAATGCCCATTTTCTCAAATTTATCGTGTAATTCTTGAGCCAGCGGATATTCCATCGCTCTCGGTTCAATATACACAAGCTGCGGAACAAATGGGTTCTGCATAATGCCACATCCTTTTCCTTTACTACCGTTAGTCTCTTAAGGCGGAAAGGATATGAGTTGTAATGATTTCCTTGTTACTCATACGGATCGATATCAAATAGTTCTTTGTAGAGTGTTTTAGCTTCCTCATAGCTTGCAAATACAGCATCATCCTCTGCAAACGGATGATAGGTTTCATAAATAAACAGCGAAAGCTCACCTTCATGGTATGGATGGTGCACAATTTCAGCCTCCTTGATGTGGGCAACATTGGCGGCGTGCGGATTCCTGTAAATCACATAAACTGTATCTCCTGCGTTAAATTGGTTTGACATACTATCCCTCCTAGCCATGTTATTGTGCCCTTCTATACCTTTACTTATGAAAAAAACCAGACAGGCCGGAGGCCGTCTGGTTTTTGTACATTACTTGAATGTTTCTTTTACGAACGCGACAACTTCTTCTGTCGTGCTCATAGATAAAATTTTCTCTTTGAATGACTCAGCTTCTTGTTTAGACAATTTGCTGATTTGTGTTCTTGCCGGGAGGATAGAAGTTGCGCTCATTGAGAACTCATCTAAGCCTAAGCCAAGAAGGATCGGAATCGCAATTTCGTCTCCTGCCATTTCTCCGCACATGCCAACCCATTTACCTTCTTTGTGTGCCGCTTCAATTACAAGTGTAATTAAACGAAGGATTGCCGGGTTGTATGGCTGATACAGGTAAGATACACGTTCATTCATACGGTCAGCTGCCATTGTGTATTGAATCAAATCGTTTGTTCCAATACTGAAGAAATCAACTTCTTTAGCAAACTGATCAGCGATGACTGCAGTTGATGGGATTTCAACCATCATACCGACTTCAATATCGTCAGATACAGCCTGTCCTGCTTTTACAAGCTTTTCTTTCTCTTCAAGAAGGATCGCTTTTGCTTCTTTGAATTCATTAACTGTCGCAATCATAGGGAACATGATTTTCAGGTTTCCGTATGTACTTGCACGAAGCAGCGCGCGAAGCTGTGTTCTGAAGATTTCTTGCTCTTCAAGGCAAAGACGAATCGCTCTGTATCCCAAGAATGGGTTCATTTCTTTTGGAAGCTGCAGGTAAGGAAGCTCTTTGTCTCCGCCGATATCAAGTGTCCGCACGACAACTGATTTTCCTTCCATACGCTCAAGAACCGTTTTGTAAGCATCAAACTGCTCATCTTCTGTAGGCAGCTGATCTCTTCCCATGTAAAGGAATTCTGTACGGTAAAGACCAACTGCTTCTCCGCCGTTTTCAAGAACGCCTTTTACATCATCAGGAGTACCGATGTTAGCTGCAAGCTCTACATGATGTCCGTCTTTTGAGACAGTCGGTTCATTTACTAGCTTCGCCCACTCAGCTTTTTGAGCCAAATAAGCATTATGTTTTTCTTCATACTCTTTTACAGTTTCCGCAGATGGGTCAATAATGACATCACCATTGATACCGTCAACGATAACAGTCACGCCGTTTTGGATCGTGCCTGTAGCCGCTTTCGTACCAACAACTGCAGGAATCTCAAGAGAACGCGCCATGATAGCAGAGTGAGATGTGCGTCCGCCGATATCAGTTGTGAATCCTTTTACGAACTCACGGTTTAATTGAGCTGTGTCAGACGGAGTTAAGTCTTCAGCTATAATAATAACCTCTTCTGATATCATGCTTGGGTTTGGAATTTCAACGCCAAGCAGGTGGCCGGTTACGCGTTTTGTTACGTCGCGAATATCTGCCGCACGCTCTTTCATATATTCGTTGTCCATTGATTCAAACATAGTAACGAACATAGAAGACGTTTCTTTTAAAGCGAATTCAGCATTCACTGAATCAGTGCTGATTTTTTCTTTCACAGGATTCAGAAGCTCAGGGTCACTGAGAACTAAAAGGTGAGCAGAAAAAATATCAGCTTTATCCTGACCCAGTTCTTTCAAAGCGTGCTCTTTGATTTTTTCGAGCTCTTCTTTTGAACGTGCAATCGCTTCATCAAAACGGCTTACTTCCGCTTCAGAATCAGAGATGTTTTTCTTTTCAACCGTTAAATCTGGTTCTTCAAGCCGGTACGCTTTTGCAATCGCGATGCCGGCTGAAGCGCCAATCCCTTTTAATTCTTGCATTACTCGCCGAGTCCTTCGCTTTTCATTGTTTCTTCTAAAGCGTTAAGAGCATCGTTTTCGTCAGCGCCAGTAGCAGAAATTGTGATCTCAGCGCCTTTAGCGATGCCTAGAGACATAACACCCATGATAGATTTAAGGTTAACTGTTTTGCCGTTATATTCTAAATTAACGTCAGCGTCGTATTTGCTTGCAGTTTGTACAAGAACTGTCGCAGGACGAGCGTGAATTCCAGAATCTGCAGTTACTTTGAATGTTTTTTGTGCCATTTTTATCATTCTCCTTTTAACTTAAAGCTTTATTACTTCACAATATTATATCATACAGCCGTACTTGTCATCTGACAAGCACAGCGTACTATATACCCTTATTTTTCAATCTTCACAATGTCTTCTTGCTCTCTGTTGACTGAACCGCTTGCTTTAATGTTGACTGTTTCTCCTTCAGCAAGGTTCGTAAACACGATCGGTGTCATGAGAGACGGTACATTCGGTTTGACTGCGTCCAAATCAACTTCAAGAAGTTTTTGTCCAGGCTCAACGCGGTCTCCTTCTGAAACGAAAGATGTAAATCCTTCGCCCTTCAGGCTGACAGTATCAATACCAAAGTGGATCAAAATTTCTCTTCCGCCATCGGATTGCAGGCCGATCGCATGTTTCGTCGGGAACACATTTAGAATTTTCCCTCGAACCGGAGATACGACAATTCCTTCAGAAGGGAGAATCGCAAAACCGTCACCCATCATTTTTCCTGAGAAGACTTGGTCAGGAACATCAGTAATCGGGTGAATTTCCCCAGCAATCGGAGAAACGAAAACTTCCTCGCCGATTTCATTTTGCAGCGGTTCTGCAATGACTTCCTCAACCTGCTGACCTACTTCCTCTTGAGCAGATGCTGTAGGTTCAGGTCTTGGCTTGCGTCCCGCAATGATGTCTTGCATTTGTGTTTTTAAACCGTCAGAACTCGGTCCGAAAATAGCTTGAATGTTGTTGCCGACTTCCAGCACCCCGGATGCACCGAGCTGTTTCAGACGGTCTTTATCAACCTTCTTCTGATCGTTTACAGTCACGCGCAGACGAGTGATACAAGCATCAAGGTGTTTGATGTTTTCCTGGTCACCCATTGCCTGCAGGATCTCGTAAGGAAGGTCGCCTGCTTCCCCTGTTTTCCCAGATGCTGCTGTTTCAGCTGAAGCATCCTCACGGCCTGGTGTTTTCAGATTAAATTTGCGGATCGCAAATCGGAATCCGAAGTAGTAAATGACCGCGATCCCTAAACCAACAGGGATGACAAGCCACCATGCCGTCCGGTTCGGTAAAATGCCGAAAAGGAAGTAGTCAATTAAACCACCGGAGAATGTCATACCAATTTTAACATTCAACAGCTGCATGACCATGAATGAAAGCCCTGCAAACACACAGTGAATCGCAAACAGGACAGGCGCAACGAATAGGAATGAGAATTCCAATGGCTCTGTGATCCCTGTCAGGAAGGATGTCAGTGCTGCTGAACCCATAATACCTGCAACAAGTTTTTTGTTTTGCGGTTTTGCTTCATGATAAATCGCAAGCGCCGCAGCAGGCAGACCGAACATCATAAATGGATATTTACCTGTCATGAACGTACCTGCTGTTAACTGTACGCCGTCTTTAATCTGCGCCATAAAGATACGCTGATCCCCGCGGATGATTTCCCCTGCTGCACTCTTATAGCTGAAGAATTCATACCAGAACGGTGAATAGAAAATGTGGTGCAAACCGAATGGAATTAGCGAACGCTCAATCACCCCGAAGATAAATGCAGCAAGGGTTGGATTCGCTTCCACTAATCCTGTTGAAAAGGCATTCAATCCATGCTGGATCGGAGGCCAGATCACTAACATAATAAGACCCAGAATCAGTGCAGAAATTGACGTAACAATTGGAACGAAACGTTTACCCGCAAAGAAACCAAGGTATTGCGGCAATTCAATTGTGTAAAATTTGTTGAACAATAATGCAGCTAACACACCGACGATAATACCGCCGAAAACACCTGTCGCCAAGGTAGGTATACCCAGCATGTTTACATATGCAGGATGGTTTTCCGTGAAGAACTTGGCTCTTTCGATTGAATCGGAAGGAATGGTTCCGTTTGCAAGAAGAACCGCACTCATGGATACGTTCATCACCAGATAACCGATAATTGCTGCTATCCCTGCAACTCCATCACCGTTGGCAAGTCCGATGGCTACACCTACTGCGAATAGAAGCGGAAGGTTATCAAAAACAATCTGCCCAGCGCTTTCCATAACACCCGCTACGAGCTGAACATTGTCATTGCTCAAGAAATGCAGGACCTCAATCATGTCCTTATTTTGCATCGCATTCCCGATCGCAAGTAAAATCCCCGCAGCCGGAAGGATCGCAACTGGAAGCATAAGCGCACGCCCAATTTTTTGAAGAACGCCGAATAATGCTTTAAACATAAGAATTGACCTCCTCTTTTTACTAGTCTGACCTTACAGCTAAAAATCATGACAACGAATTCACAGGCGTAAGTCTTCCAGTTTAACCGTTTACATTTGCCCTTTTACACAACAAAAAGGACATGAGCAAAATTGGGTGTGCAAAAGAACGAGAATGGACTTCCCGTTTTTTTCCCTCAATCACTCATGCCTGATCGGATCAGTAACACGTTATAAGGTTAAACTGAATTTATGAAATTTTATTGGTTAATCGGTACAGATGAAGCGTCAGATAAACCGCTTCCGCCTCATGAACTGGTTTCTTCAATGTTTGCTGCAAGATTTTAATCAATTTCCAAGCTGTATTGTAGCATAGCGGATATTCATTTTTCAATAACAACATTAATTTTTCTGGTTCTTTAGTCGGTTCTTCTCTTTTGATTCTTTCTATTGTAAATCTGATATGCCTGATTAGCCGTAAGTAGTTGACACTTTCCTTGTTTACTTTCATTTGAAACGAGTCTTCAATCACCTCGACAAGCTGCGCCATCAGCTGCGAATGCTGATTGACTTCGGACAGCGGACGGTTAGTCAGAGCTGAATGGATATGCAGAGCAATAAAGCCGATTTCCCCTTCCGGGAGGCAGATTCCCGCTTTTTCATTGATCATGTCTATGACCTCTTTGGCGATTTGGTATTCTTCAGGATAAAGTGACTGAGTCTCCATTAAAAATGGATTTTTCATATCAAAGCCCTGTTGCTGCCTTTTGATCGCAAATGCGATATGGTCTGTTAGCGCAATGTGAATATGTTCATTTAATGAGTGGTTTGTCCTATTACTAATGTGATAGATGACATCGTTTGAAATATCAACGAGCTGTTCATCAACATAGTCAAGGAGCTTTTTAAACTGCTTTTGTTCCTTCTCGTCCTTTAAAATGAACATTTTATCGTAGCCTTTATCTTCAATGACATCATCTTGTTTTTTACCGAAACCAATACCTTTTCCGATTAAAACGACTTCGCTGTATTTATGATGAGAAGCAATTAAGACGTTATTATTCAGTACCTTTTTCACTGTGAAGGACCCATTCACGATCCTCAGCTCCTTTGTCATTCAATACCTCATATCGTACATAACGAACGGAATGCGCGTCAAACCTTTTTTCGACCTTTTCACTAAACAGTCGATCTTTCGATGAGACGGTAATCGAGAACTTTCTTTTCAATCGGCTGTTGCTGAATTCTTTTTTTCAGCATGGCAAACGCCTGCTTTCCCATTTCCTTTGTCTGAATATCAATCGTTGTGATACCAAGCGATTCGCTGATTTCATGGTTATCAATGCTTAAGATTGCAAGCTCATCCGGTACTGATAGCCGCTGAGCCTTTGCTTCAAGTAAAAGCCCTGCTGAAACTTGATCATTGGCAACGAAAAGAGCCGTCGGCTTTTCCTTCCACTTTTTCCACTTGTGAAAAAGTGCCTTGCCATCATTTATTGAAACCGCTTTCTCAATCACCCAGTCTTCATGAAATGCTTCTCCGATCTCTTCCAATGCTTCTTTATAAGCTTTAATTCGAAAATGGCTATTCATGCCTTTTTTTCTTGCCAAACAGATGGCTATTTTTTTATGCCCTTTGGCAATTAAATAGTCCAAGCCGTACCGGAATGCTTGTTGGTGAGGAATGCTGATGGTTGGAAAACGTCCGATATCTGAATTCTGGCAAAGCAATATCGGGCCTTCCCATTCCAGGATTTTTTCATCAGAAAGCGCTTTTGAGCAAAAAATTAACCCGTCAACCTGTCGCTGCTTTAATTGGGACAGCGCAAAGATTTCTTTCTGTACATCATAGTTTGTTTGGAATAAAGAGAGGTGAATCCCGGATTCCGCGGCAGCGTCGGCAATACCTGCAATCAGCTCTGCAAAATAAGGCAGATTAACCGTTGGCAAGACAACGCCAATCATATTTGAAAATCCTTTCGATAAATGTACAGCGTGGATATTTCTCGTGTACTCTAATGCTTCCATTGCCTCAAGCACTCTATTTCTTTTGTCTTCACTGACGTAAGGATGATTGTTTATGACTCGGGAAACCGTTGAAACGGAGACACCGGCTTTCTCTGCAATGTTTTTAATATTAGCCATAAATTCCCTTCTTTCTAAATTCCCTTGATCTGGAATGCGTTTCATACAATATGATAGGAACGTACCAGACATATTTTGTGTTTTAGCTGAAAGGAGAAGATCAAATGGGTTTCTTCATTTTAATTGGATTATGTCTGACTGTTCTCGGCGGCAGCTGTCTTGCTGTAAAACCTCTCAATCAAAAACATGAAATTAAACCCTTTCGAACATTTGATGATTTTTTTATTTAATGCAGATAAAAAAGGACGATGTCGAGAACAAAGTCCTTTTTTATTTCCAGTTACGGCAGTATGATTAATTCCTTTGGATATTGGGTCAGAGCAACCGCTCCGTCCTTTGTTACATGAACGTCATCCTCAATGCGCACGCCGCCGATTTCAGGCACATAAATCCCGGGTTCGATCGTGTAGACCATGCCTTCCTGCAGCAGTGTATCGTTGGCTTGGCTCATAGATGGGTACTCATGGACAGATATCCCGAGTCCGTGTCCCAGCCGGTGGGGGAAATAATCTCCATACCCTGCTTTTTCAATAATTGCGCGGGCAGTTAAATCCAGATCTCCGATTCTGACACCAGGTTTGCTTGCGTCAATCGCGGCTTTTTCCGCTTGAAGCACGGTCTCATAAATCTCCTCTTGCTTCGGATTGACAGTCTTGTATGCAAACGTTCTTGTAATATCTGAGCAGTAGCCATCAAGAATAACACCCAGATCAAATAAAACAAGATCACCCCTCTTCAACGTGGCTGTACCCGGATTTCCGTGAGGCTGGCCTGATTTTTTTCCAAACAAAACCATTGTGGAGAAAGACATGCCCTGAATTCCTTTTTTCTTCAGCTCATACTCGATTTGAGCGAGCACTTCCATTTCACTGATGCCTTCACGCAAAGCAGCTGTGCCGACTTCAACACCGTAATCAGCAAGCTTTGCCGCCTCTTTCAGCAAACGAATTTCATTGTCGTCTTTAATCAGGCGAAATTGATTAAGTGTTTCTTCTGCTGAAACAAATTGAGCACCGCCTACTGAATGCTTCAGCTGTTCTGCACGTGTTAGTGAGATCGAATCCTTTTCTACCGCGAGTGTATGTATGCTGATATTTCGCTTTTTCAAGGCTTTCTCTATCAGTTCCCACGGATTTTCATGGTCTGCATAACCAATGATTTCGTGATTCCAGCCTGCGTTGCGGGCCTGGTTTGCTTCCATTCCAGGACAAACAAAGAAAGGGTCCTCTTCTTGAAAAATAAATAAACCCATTAATCTTTCATGCGGCTCTGTGTAAAAACCGGTTAAGTAAAAAACATTCTCCTTCGTATGGATAAATGCGGCAGTATGCCCCACTTCCTTCAGCCATGAAGAGACGCGTTGTATTCTATTCACTTCTAGTTCCTCCCTGCCATTTGCAATGCTTTATTCTGTCTTTCATTGTAACAGGTTTTACAGGTGTTTGCCTTCCGCGGCGCCTTCGTTTTCGATCCATTTTATTTCCTGCCCCGCTTCCTGTATACTGACAGTAGAGTTCAAGCGCAGGGAGTTGTTCCGTTTTGCTGATGAATTTTTTCAGACGAAAAGCAGTTATGTTCTTAACGGTTTTTGGAATTTCCGCTCCTTTTATCGGTATGAAGATGGTCGGTTTTTATTATTACAGCTCCATTATAGGCTGTGCAGCGGGTTTCCTATGCTGTATTCTCGCTCTCATCATGGTTACAAAAAGATCCGATAAAGACAAAAAAGAAGGAAAAGCTTGATACATAAAAAAACAGCAGCCCAATTGGACTGCTAATTTTTATTTTAGGAGTCTTAACCCGTTTAAGATCACCAGAATCGTACTCCCCTCATGACCGATCACGCCAAATGGCAATTCCATCACCTGCAAAAAATTGGCGCAAATCAGCAAGCAGATCACAGCTAGAGAAAACACGATATTTTGTTTGATAATCCTGTTCATTTTCCGTGACAAACGGCACATGTTTACGAGCTTTTTCAAATCGTTTTGCATGAGTACCATATCAGCGGTCTCAAGGGCGACATCTGTTCCGCCGCCCATTGCAATGCCGACATCCGCCGCTTTAAGTGCAGGCGCATCATTAATTCCGTCACCGACCATTGCAATCGTTCCGACTTCTTCTTTTAACCGTATAATTTCATTCACTTTTTGGTCAGGCAGGCATTCTGCAGCAACAGTTGTCATGCCGGCTTCGTCCGCTATCGCTTGAGCCGTGTCCTCATGATCACCTGTCAGCATGGCCGTTTTAATCCCTAATCGGTTCAATTCTTCCATGACCTCTTTTGCTTCGGGCCTGATTTGATCTTTCAGAGCGATACAGCCCGCAATTTGATTATCCTTTTTGACAAATACAATCGTATGGCCGTTTCGAATGACATCTGATGCTGTTTGTTTTATAAATTGTGCTGACATTTCCTCGCCGATAAAACCCGCTTTACCGATCTTCCATTTCGCGCCCGACACTTCTGCCATAACGCCAAACCCTGATGTTTCTTCTATAGATATGTAGCCGGACTGATTTACGCCGCGGCTTTCAGCGTATGTAGTTATTGCTTGAGCGAGCGGATGGCTTGATTGCGATTCGATGGCATAGACGGCCTCAAGAACTTCCGCTTCACTGAATCCTTCTGCAATTCTGATCGTCTCAACGGCAGGCTGGCCTTTTGTTACAGTGCCCGTTTTATCAAACGCGATCATTTGCACAGAGCCAAGCTGTTCAAGGAAGACACTCCCTTTCACAAGCATACCGTTGCGAGCGCCATTTGAAATCAAGGACAACGCAGCCGGCATAATAGAGGCGACAAGAGCACAAGGTGAGGCGACAACCATAAATACCATTGCGCGGTAGAAGGTTTCACTCCAGCTCCAGCCCATTGCAAAATGCGGCACGAATAACAAGAGCCCCACCGCGATCAGCACACCTTTTACATAAGCATTTTCAAATCGTTCGATGAAAGCTTGTGCGGGTGAAACACTGCTTTGCGCAGATTCAACAAGTTTGATAATTTTTCTGAATAACGAATCTTCATTTGCTTTCGTAACACGGACGGTCAAGGAGCCGTTGCGATTCACTGTTCCCGTAAATACAGCGTCGCCGGTGTTTTTTTCTGCAGGCATTGATTCACCAGTTAATGCTGACTCATCAATGCTTGTTGATCCTGATTCAATGATACCGTCTGCCGCTACGCGTTCTCCGGGTTTGATCACAATCATATCACCGGCCTTTAATTCCGACACTGGAACTCTTTTGGTTTCGCCATTGACCATCAGCGTTGCTTCTTCAGGCTCAAGCTGCATTAAAGAAGTTAAATCTCTGCTGCTTTTATTCATCGTGTATGTTTCTAAAGCTCCGCTTAAGGAAAAAATAAATATTAAAATAGCACCCTCCGCCCAGTATCCGATCAAGGCGGAACCAATTGCAGCAAATATCATTAAAAGTTCTACATTCAGCGTTTTGGATTCGAGCGTTTCTTCAATTCCTTCCTTTGCTTTAGCAAATCCGCCGATCACAAAAGCCAGCAAGTAAAGTGTTATTGATAATACTTGATATCCGGATAAGAGCCAGCCCGCCAAAATAAGAGCGCCTGACACGAGTGCTGCGATAAGCTCCGCATGCTGTGCCCAGTTTTTTTCTTTCTGCTCTGTTTTTAATGACTCATGCGGATCGTGTTGAACGATAACTTGTTCATTCATATCAAATTCTCCTCTCTAATTGAGAACGTAAATCATCTTCATTTCTCTTATAAAAACAAAATTGCCGCCCAAAAGGCAGCTTTATGTCAGTTACTTCTTGATGTCTTCCTTTATTATAGCATGCGCAATCAGAATTTCAATTATAATTATTTTAATTTCTTCTTGATAATAATTATCATTAAAATCCATAATTCTTTATTAAACAAAAATAGCTGAGAGTCAGTGCTCTCAGCTATTCTTCCGTCCATTCTTTCAGCTGTTCGGCCGTCATCGGGCCAATTTTTGTTTTTTCAATTTCCCCCTTTTCATTCAGCAAAAATGATGTTGGGATCGTGATGATATGATACTCCTTCATCAATTCTCCTTTTGAATCAAGAACGATCGGAAACGTCAGCTTGTTTGTTTTAATAAAGTCTTCAACGGCTTGCTGATTTTGTTCTGAGTTCACTAAATTCACCGTTACCAGCTTTACGCCGTCGGATTGATGGATATTATAATACGATTGAAACTGGGGAAGCTCCTTTTTGCAGGGCGGACACCAAGAAGTCCAAAAATGCAGGATGGTTTTTTGCCCTTTATGCGGGATCGAGATATCCTCCCCTTCTATCGTTTTCATAAGAAAAACAGCAGGAACTGCAGGCTGTTTACCCTCAGCGGCTGCCACATCAGGAAACCATGCAATCATCCCCAACAACATAAGGCATATAGTTAGCAAGCGCTTCGTTAACATGGAATCTTCCTTTCATGCTTTTCAATTAGCTTGCCCCTGCTTTTTCTTTATCATCCTTCAATTCGCGGCGTTCTGTTTCCTCCCGTAAGGAAAACAGACACCCGCAGCACTTTGCAAATCTGTGTATAGTGAAGACTCGTCAGCAAAATCATCCCGGTGTTCATCCCTAGGATAATCCCGAGCATTTGCAAATTCTCCATTGACCCCAGCACATACATCATACTTAGGGCAACGATATGGCTCCACACATTGTGATAAAAAGCCTCTTTTACAAACCCCATTCCGATTAAGCACGCCTGCAGCGGCATGACAAACAGATGAAAAAGAAAGTAGGGCCACAACAGCTGCAAGTAATACTGCGCTTCAGGGGAATGGAAAAACAAATGTGTGAGAGGTTCCGCAAACTGGAACATGATCCAGACGGCCGGTATGCCATAGCCAAACGTAATGAAAATCGACTGCTTCAGTCTTTTTAATACGATGTCATATTGCGAAAGGGCATAAGCTTCCGAAATACTCGGTATCATGACAACCATTAACGAATGGGCAATAAAAGCAGGGAACGACCCTATCGTCACAGCCACACCGGCCAGCATTCCATATTGATCGATCGCCGCTGTCCCGGCAACGCCCGCAGCCAAAAGCGCTCCTTTTACTAAAAAGGGTTCAATCGCATTGACGACTGCATGAAAAATACGAAGCCCCGTTGTAGGAATGGAAACGGCAAGCAGTCTTTTTCTTACATCCTTTCCGCGTAAATGAATGTGCTGCTGGCCGGATACCGCCCGCCTCGCCATGATAAACTGTGAATATAAATAAACAAGCACAACCACATCACTCACGACGAGGACAAACAAGGAAATCAGCACAGCCGTATTCAACTCAAATGAGTACCATTGAAAAAAGAGGAATAAGCACAAGAGCTGGATGATTTTTTTCAGCACATTGGCGATTGCGATCTTCCCCATTTTTTGCACACCCATAAAATACCCTCTTGCAATTGAAGTAAAGGCGACAATAGGAATTAAGCCGATGACAATCCCTTTAATAAAAGGATGGTATGTATCAAATACCGGAATGAACGGAAGAGCAATACTGGCAGCTGCGGTAGAAAACGCTGTAAAAACGACCGTCATTCTGAATGCGTGCCTCAGCATGCTTTCATGAAGCTTAGGGTTTGATTCGGCAATGAATTTAGAAATTGAGATTGGCAGTTCTAGGCTTGCGATGACGATAATTAAAAAGATCGTGGGCAAAATACTCATGTAAAGCCCCATCCCGTGCTCGCCAAGCTCTCGCGCCAAAATCATATTCACGACAAATTCAAGGCATTCAGCGAAAAAGGCGGCAATGGATAAAAGAATGATCCCTTTCACAAATCGATTCATGAAGTCTCTCCTTGTCTCTTGTACTACCAACATCATATGAGACAAGTTCAAAAATTATTTTATTTTTACTCTTTATATGTAAAAAAGCACAGCTGAGACAAATTGTCTCTTCTATGCTTAGATGGCAAAAACGTGCCTGCCGATTTTTTCTATGATTTTTCTTGAACGAATCCAATCATCTGACGCTGTTTTCGGATTATAGAAGAATATGGCATCTGTTTCTCTACTTTTTGAGGACAGTGCTTCTTCGGCAGCAGCAATCGATTCTTTATCAGGCTTTTGATTAATGCTTCCGTTTGCGACCGGTTCAAAGGCGTTTTTCTGATAAATAACCCCTCTTATAGTATCAGGAAAACCTTTTCTCTCCGTTCTGTTCAGCACAACGCTTGCTACGGCGACCTTGCCTTTATAGGATTCTCCCTTAGCCTCTGCGTGAACGAGACGGGACAGCAGATCTTTTTCAGACTGTGTATATGTTTCTTTCTTTTCAGATGTTTTGGCCGGCTTGTCTTTGTCTTTCTCTTCCTTTTCAGTGTGTGCTGATAGCTTGATCGGCTTTATTTTATTCTGATCCTTATCAGCAGACAGTGAAGGGAAAAATTCGTCTCTGTCTTGATCTATATGTGTAAGCCATTTCGCTTCTTCATGTTTTGTCTTCTTTGTGCTCATTAGTGAAGCATGTGTATGTTCAATTTTTGCTGCAGGCATGAAACAAAGAAGAAAAACAGCCAGAGCAGTGAATTTCGTTGTCATACAGTTTCCTCCTTAAAGTGCTCAAAAAAACACTTCATAACCTTAACAAGGGATCTATTCATTTTCACGGAAAAAGATTTTCCAACTCTCCCAAGGAGGCATCAGGATGGAATTTACCGGATGACCGGCTGGTTAATGGAAGAAAAAATAGCTTTAAATTACATAAATATTGTTAATTTAAAACACAATTATCCATTTATGGTATTTTACATTTTGATTACATATATTGCAGTCGATTGTAATAAAGAATCTACATTCTGTCATATATGAAAAAAAGGCATCTCACGTATGAGAAACCTTTAGCTTCTTGGTTGTTCTAAGTATTGAAATATTACATCTCCACCTTGCTGGGCAATACCTCGGAAATGTTTAAAATCATCTTGTTTAGATAACACAGCCCTGAAATCCAGGAAATGCTCTTTCTGAACTCTCAGTTCATTTATTGCGCCGGTGCGCAGCTGTTCAATCATTTCTGTAATCTCTTCGGGACGCAACAAAAATTCCCCCTTTTTCTTTCTATTGACGAAAATCAATATATCATCTTTATAACGTCAGGACAATTCCTTAGAGAGATAAAACTCCTTATCGCTTTACTTCTCAATGAAAATACTGCAAAATACTTTCAAAAGGCATTATTATGTTTAAAGGAGAGGAAGCTTGTGAAAATCGCTAAGGTTGGAAACGTCATTGAATTTAAAAACGGATTAACCGGTGTTGTTGAAAAAGTAAATGAGAATTCTGTTATCGTTGATGTGACGATCATGGATAACTATCGGGATCTTGAGTTAGATTCATTGACAGTTGTTAATCATAAAAATTACAAGATCATCAGAGACTCCTATTAAAACCTCCTCATTTCCACATTCATTCGCAAAAGCTGCAAGACGATCAATTAAACACCTTACATATGAAATTCGCTTTCTCAAAAGCTGCCGGCCGGCAGCTTTTTTACATCAAAAACACCGATTATGAATCGGCGTTTTTGTCTATTTCCGTTATTTCTATATAGAACTCGCTGGCAGATCCTGCTTCATACAGGTTGATCAATGACGTTGAATAATTTGTAATCTCCCCCCGGAAGGCAAGATTTCGTTCCGGAACCTCCACGTTAAACGTTTTTTCATACAACAGGACAGCGATATCATGATAAGTCTCACTCGTAACGTTTAGTGTAAATGCAATTTTGCGCTTCGGCTCGCTCTCCTCTTGATATGCAGCTATTTCTAACGGTACATCGTTTAATCGCAATGTTTTCACTTCATATCACTCCTTTACCGTTCATGCATCTTAGCATACCTTAACGAACGTTTACAATGAATCTGTACTGATCTATTATGTTTACCAATTCTTTAGAAAAGACACCTTTACAAACATACGTTCGATCAACTATAATAAAACAGACGAGCTGCCATCCAGCATCCCGTCTTTTCATTAGAAAGCGGCGAGTGAGCCCCCCGAATTCACTCGTCTTTTTTATAAAAAACAAACACTTTTAGATAAGTATATCTTTCATCCAACAACCATCATATCCAAAAGATGGCAAAAAAAAACACTTAGAAAGCCCGTCACTCAAAACTTTTATAAGTTGACAATCTGCAATATCCTTCATCATTAACCATTCCTCTTTATCTATCGTATAAGTTTCGCCGCCGATATTTTATTTCTTATATGCCCTCAAACATATGTCAGCTTAACCCTCTCCTCATGCATCGAAGGAGGAGCCGTGTGTTACTCGGCTTCTGAAACTGCATGGTCGTTTGTTATTTGTAACCACCTCTCTCATAAATATACCCCCATCGTATGATCGCATTAATAACTGCGTATGTAATTCGAAATAATGAACAAAAAAATAACCCCGCCAAAAAGGCGAGGTCACTTTGATTACGAGGCACACTCCGTATCACTTCGAAAAAATTAGCGATTATCAATCGTCTCCGGATACAAGTCATGGTTCATCATACGGTATTCAGCCATTTTCTCATACTTCGTGCCCGGTTTTCCGTAGTTTGTGTACGGGTCAATGGAAATACCGCCTCTTGGCGTGAATTTGCCCCATACTTCAATGTAGCGCGGGTCCATTAATTCGATCAAGTCATTCATGATGATGTTCATGCAGTCTTCGTGGAAGTCACCATGGTTTCTGAAACTGAACAGGTACAGTTTTAATGATTTGCTTTCAACCATTTTTTCATCAGGGATGTAGCTGATGTAGATTGTTGCAAAGTCAGGCTGTCCTGTCTTCGGGCATAAAGATGTAAATTCAGGGCAGTTGAATTTTACAAAGTAATCACGGTTTACATGCTTATTCGGGAAGGATTCCAGCACGTCCGGCGCATATTCAAACAAATAATTTGTTCCTTGGTTGCCAAGCAGTGTGACACCTTCTAATTCTGATTCTTTTCTAGTCGTCATATTTATCTTCCTTTCTATTATACTCCGCGTTTGTTGCCCCATAACAGGGTGTGCAGCTGCGGAAGCACTCTGACCAGATTCAGCTCCGCGTCTACAGCTACCTTATCAACAAGCGCTTCATACTTTCCAAGCAAATGTGCAATCAGTGACTGATCGTCTGTTGTATGCACATCATCATTACCGACTTGTAAATAAAACGGGATTTCCGGGTAACGTTTGTGCACCGTTTTAGCAAACTCCAAATCTTCATCACTAAAAATGACTACCTTCAAGCTGACAGCATGCTGTCTATTATTCTCTTTAAGTGAAGTCAAAATGTGATCAAGCTTATTAAAGTTCGTCACCATTTTTGAGCTTGGCGGTTTTGGAGAAATTGTCAAATCATCAATCAGCGTAAACCAATTCTGATAAACAGTCCCCTGGGTTTCAAGAGCTGCACGGATATTGTTTTCCTTCAGCAGATCTATAAAAGCATCCAGCTGTTTTAACAGGGCCGGGTTGCCGCCTGAGATCGTCACGTGTGAAAACGCGTCTCCCCCAATGTCCTTAAGCTCGGCAAAAATCTCCTCAGCCGTCATCCAGCGAATATCTTTTTTAGCAGACCCATCCCAAGTAAAGGCGGAGTCACACCAGCTGCAGGAATAGTCACAGCCGGCTGTACGGACGAACATCGTTTTCTGTCCGATCACCATGCCTTCTCCTTGAATCGTCGGGCCGAAAATTTCTAATACAGGAATTCCTTTAGCCATTCAAACCACCCTTTTTCGGACGGTAGACACAGTAACTTGTCGGTGTTTCACGGACAAACACCTGTACACAGCTCGGCTTATTCTCCAATGTGTCTAAATAAGCCTGTACGTTGTCATAAATCGTTTTCGCCACGACTTCAGTTGTCGGGAGCGAATACCGGTCGTCCTGAGAAAAATCTTCATGATCATTTAGAAGCGTATGATCATAGTTTCCGTGCACCAGTTTTTTGAGTACGCTGAAATTCACAAGGAAGCCGGAGTCATCAAGTTCGTCGCCGGCAACGGTAATATTTACGGTATACGTATGCCCGTGAACCCTGCTGCACGCTCCAGCACTTTCCCGAGGGATAAAATGAGCAGCTGAGATGTGCATGTCCTTATTCAATTCAAATGAATAAGGATGCTGGGCCTGCGGATAAATTTGAGATAACAATTTATGCACGCTCTCCTTTCATCGCCATATATTCTTCATACCCTTTTGAACGAAGGTGGCATGCCGGACATTCGCCGCAGCCGTCTGCGATAATGCCGTTATAACATGTCAGTGTGTTGTTTTTTACAAAATCAAGCGCGCCAAGCTCATCTGCAAGCTTCCACGTTTCTGCCTTATTGAGCCACATGAGAGGCGTATGGATCACGAACGGTTTCTCCATCGCCAAGTTTACTGTTACATTGCAAGATTTCACGAATTCATCGCGGCAATCAGGGTAACCGCTGAAGTCTGTCTCGCAAACTCCTGTAATAATGTGGCGCGCGCCAATTTGGTATGCCAGAATAGACGCAAAAGATAAGAATACCAAATTGCGGCCCGGAACGAATGTGGATGGCAATTCGCCGTCTTTCACTTCTATATCAATATCATTTCTTGTCAGAGCATTCGGTGCAAGCTGATTTAAAAGTGACATATCGAGCAAATGGTTTTTCACACCAAGCTTTTCTGCAATGGATTTTGCCACTTCAATTTCCTGCGAATGACGCTGATTGTAATGAAAAGTCACCGTTTCGACTTCTTCGAATTCCTTTAGAGCCCACAGTAAGCACGTGGTGCTGTCTTGACCGCCGCTAAACACGACAATTGCTTTTTCTTTTTTCATGATTCCTCTCCTTCTCCGCAATAAAAACTTTCGGCGAGAGACATCGCTACAGCTGATTCACACACAAAAAAACACCTTTTCGGAAGGTGCTCTAGAAAAACATAAAAAAGGCCGTATCCAAGGATACAGCTCGTCCTTAGTTTTTTATAGAGGGTGTAGCTAGAACCTCTCCCGCATATCGAACGGATTTTCTTCAATTTTTCACTTCTGCTATCTTACCATACTGTTGTTTTTCTTGACAATAAAAAAAGTCAGCCCCTAGCTTTCCGTTCAAGCATCGTTCTGCAATGACGGCTCGCTTCATTATATATGTATGTTACAAACTGCGCCGCCGGGGAGACCTTTTGCAAATCAGGGCGCCTATGAAGGCCAAACTCACATAGCCAAACAAGGGATAAATCGTTGAAATCAGCTTGCCGTATCCAATTTGGCTCGTGATATAAGCCGTAATCATAATGGCTGCAAAGATATATTTGCTTTTCATAGGCAGAAAGCTCTGCACTTGTTTTTCCAACCCATATAGATTGCCGATAACTGATGTGAACACTTCACCGAAGATAATGAGCAAATAAATCAAATGGACAGATCGCGCAAAGAGATAAACCACTTGAGCCATCGGTATATCATATAAAAATACATCCGGGAGTGTCGACAAAGACAGAAAACTCGCGGACAGCACAATCGTCAGCATGGTGCCTCCGATTAAAGCGCCTTTTTTTATCACTTTTTCCGATGGCATTTCATTCGCCAGCGGAACCAATACAGCCTGGGCAAGCGATAAATTCAAAGCACCGTAAGAAACCGCTGACAACAGCCAGTCCCAGCGATGCGGCCAGACCCACTGTGCTGCGTTCCGCGACTCACTGAAAATAAAAGAGTCGGCCACCACAATCATAGAAAAGATAATCAAAAGAGGAACAACAAACACATTGACGCCGAAAATGCCTTTTACCCCTTTAGTCATCACAATTAAGCTCAATCCGATTGTAATCAGCATCCCAATCTGAGCAGACATCCCCAGTTGCTCCTCAAAAAGTGCCCCTGCCCCAGAAAGCATAACAGATGTGACACCGAGGAGGACAAATAGCATAAACACATTGATAATCCGCCCAGCTGTCGCCCCGAACAAGAATATATTCATTTCTTGATATGACTTAGCATTGATTCGCTTTGAAATGATCATCAGCTTGGCCCCCAAAAACGTAAACATCCCGCCGCTGATGATAATACCGAATAAACCGAACCAGCCGAACTTCAGAAAAAATTCAACAATTTCCCTGCCAGTCGCAAATCCAGCTCCGACTACTGTGCCGACATACACAAAAGCAAGCTGACTTGCAGACCCTTTTGATTGTTCCATTTCTCCCCTCCGAACGAACCGCAGTTTTGTCCATATATGCCTTTTTATAACCTATGAGACAAGTTCATTGAAAAGACGAAGAAAACATGTTTTACTGGGTAAACAAATCAAAAATTTTTTATGCAAAAGACTTGAAAGTCAAAGATGGTCAGAGTATACTATGAATCAAAGTTGGTCAAACGAACCGGCCTTTTTTAAAAACCGATTGGTCAAAGTTGGTCAAATAGTCAGATTGCTTTGAGCATATGGTTTTGAAAGCCGATAAGTTTGCCGTATACTAATAGTCAAAGAAGGTCAAACCCAAACGACCTTTTTATTCACATTCATTAGTCAAAGAAGATCAAACTTTTAAGGAGGTTATGGCAAATGCGTTGTCAACATTGTCATCAGAACGAGGCGACGATTCGCCTTAACATGCAAATAAATTCCGTTCATAAACATATGGTTCTATGTGAAACCTGCTATAACGAACTGACTCGTAAACCTTCAATGAGCATGGGTCCTCAATCTTTCGGTTTTCCGTTTGAACATGCATTCCAGCCGAAAGAACATAGCGCAGCAAAACAAAGCGAGAAAAAAGGATTGCTTGATGAGCTGGCTCAAAATATTACAAACGGTGCAAAAGCAGCTCTCATTGACCCCGTCATCGGTCGTGATGAAGAAGTGGCGCGCGTGATCGAAATTCTGAACCGCCGCAACAAAAACAATCCAGTTCTGATTGGTGAGCCGGGTGTAGGGAAAACTGCCATCGCCGAAGGGCTTGCGTTAAAAATTGCTGAAGGTGATGTTCCAAACAAACTGAAAAATAAAGAGCTTTACTTGCTTGATGTTGCATCCCTTGTTGCAAACACAGGGATCAGAGGCCAATTTGAAGAGAGGATGAAACAGCTGATCACAGAGCTGAAAGAACGAAAAAATGTCATTCTGTTCATTGATGAAATTCATCTTCTCGTTGGTGCAGGCTCTGCAGAAGGATCAATGGACGCAGGCAACATTCTTAAACCTGCGCTTGCCAGAGGCGAACTGCAAGTCATCGGTGCGACAACACTGAAAGAATACCGTCAAATTGAAAAAGATGCCGCACTGGAAAGACGTTTTCAGCCTGTCATGGTGCAGGAGCCTTCAATCGAACAGGCCATCCTCATTCTGCAAGGGATCAAAGACAAATATGAAGCATACCATGGCGTGACATTCAGTGATGAAGCAATCAAAGCTTGTGTGACTTTATCATCCCGTTACATTCAAGACAGACACCTGCCGGATAAAGCGATTGACTTATTAGATGAAGCAGGTTCTAAAGCCAATCTGTTAATTGATGAGCTGAATGATGAAGATGCGGCTGAACGCATAACTGCGATTAAAGCCGAAAAAACAAAAGCCCTGGAAGAAGAAAATTACGAACTGGCGGCAAAACTCCGTGATGAAGAAATTGCATTAGAGAAGAAGCTGAACAGCTCTTCTGCTCATTCCGCTGTCACTGTGGAAGCTGAGCACATTCAGGATATCATTGAACAAAAAACAGGCATCCCTGTCGGCAAACTGCAGGCAGATGAACAAACTAAAATGAAAGAACTTGAAGCAAAACTTCGTGAACGCGTGATCGGACAAGAAGCTGCTGTCCAAAAAGTGGCAAAAGCGGTAAGACGAAGCCGCGCAGGATTAAAATCCAAAAACAGACCAGTCGGCTCCTTTCTCTTTGTCGGTCCTACCGGTGTAGGGAAAACAGAGCTTTCTAAAACACTGGCAGATGAATTATTCGGCAGGAAAGATGCCATTATCCGCCTCGATATGAGCGAATACATGGAGAAACACGCCGTATCTAAAATTATCGGTTCACCGCCTGGATATGTCGGCCATGAGGAAGCTGGGCAATTAACAGAAAAAGTGCGCCGCAATCCATACAGCATCGTGTTGCTGGATGAGATTGAGAAAGCACACCCTGACGTTCAGCATATGTTCCTGCAAATTATGGAGGACGGCCGTCTGACAGACAGCCAAGGCAGAACCGTAAGCTTTAAAGACACTGTGATTATCATGACGAGCAACGCGGGTGCTGGTGAGAAACAAACGAAAGTCGGTTTCCAATCAGATGACAGTGTTATTGAAGAACAAACATTGATTGATTCACTGTCCATGTTCTTTAAACCTGAGTTCCTCAACCGTTTTGACAGCATTATTGAGTTCCGCTCACTGGAAAAAGAACATTTGGTCAAAATCGTCAGCCTGATGCTTGGAGAACTTGAAGACACACTTTCAGAACGCGGCATCAGCTTGAATGTGACAGACGAAGCGAAAGAAATAATCGCTGAGCTGGGCTACCACCCTTCATTCGGCGCACGTCCGCTCAGAAGAACCATTCAAGAATGGATTGAGGATAAAATGACCGATCTGCTGCTTGACAATAACGAGATCACAAGTTTTCACGTCACTGCAGAGGATCATACAATCAAAGTACAAGCGAAATAACAATCAGCGGTTTCCTATTTAGGAAGCCGCTTTTTTGCGGATTCATACTCTGGAATGAGAAAATACCGTCCCTTCCCCCGAAGCATTACTTCCCTTCATCCTTTACACTTTTCTTAAGGAGGGATGGAACATGTTTATATACAGTGAATATTTATTTCTATTAATATATGAAAACCGTCTAAAGGACAGCTTGCAAACAAACTGCCACATTCAATACCGCTAAACTCTAGGGCTTTTCAACCTTGAAAGGCCCGTTTTGTTTATTTCTCCCTTCTATGCCTCTTCCTTGAATATTTCATGAACAAATTCACAATGTCCCTAAAGTTCCGGGCACCAAAACCGATATTAACCATAGACAAGCTAGTAAAAAAGGATTTGGTGAAAACTATGGATAAAACTTCGTTAATCGGTATTATTCTTGCTTTTGTGGCATTGAGCGTGGGGATGGTTCTGAAAGGCGTCAGTTTCAGCGCGCTTGCAAACCCAGCCGCCATTTTAATTATTATCGCCGGGACAATCTCAGCAGTCGTTATTGCGTTCCCAACCAAGGAAATTAAAAAAGTGCCTGCGCTGTTCCGAGTGTTATTTAAAGAAAACAAACAGCTGACGATAGAGGAGCTCATTCCTATGTTCTCTGACTGGGCCCAGCTTGCACGCCGCGAAGGCTTGCTTGCTTTAGAAGCAAGCATTGAGGATGTAGATGACGCCTTCCTGAAAAACGGGCTCAGCATGGCTGTTGATGGTCAAAGTGCAGAATTTATCAGAGATATCATGACCGAGGAAGTCGAAGCGATGGAGGACAGGCACCAAGCCGGAGCCGCTATTTTTACACAGGCGGGAACGTACGCGCCGACACTTGGAGTACTAGGCGCTGTAATCGGACTGATTGCCGCCCTCTCTCATATGGATAACACAGATGAGCTTGGACACGCTATCAGTGCAGCCTTTGTCGCCACTCTTCTCGGTATTTTTACGGGATATGTATTATGGCATCCTTTCGCAAATAAATTAAAACGCAAATCAAAACAAGAAGTAAAACTGCGTGAAGTCATGATTGAAGGTGTTTTATCCGTTTTAGAAGGACAGGCACCAAAAGTCATCGAACAAAAGCTTTTAATGTATCTTCCTGCGAAGGACCGCTTGAAATTTGCAGAACAAGGAGAGGCGCAAAATGGCGAGAAAAAAGAAGAAGAAGCATGAGGACGAACACGTTGATGAATCATGGCTCGTCCCTTACGCCGATATCCTTACTCTTCTCTTGGCATTATTTATTGTGCTGTACGCGAGCAGTTCGATTGACGCAGCTAAGTTTCAGATGCTTTCAAAATCATTTAATGAAGTCTTTACTGGCGGCACCGGAGTAATGGACTACTCCAGTGTCACCCCTCCAGAAAACGAGTCAGACGGAATTGATAAAGTTGAAAAGGATAAAGAAGAGAAAGAGAAAAACAAGCAAGAAAAAGAAAAAGCCGCTGATCAAAAAGAACTTGAAAATGTGAAGAGCCAGGTGGAAAAGTTCATCAAAGATAAAAAGCTGGAACATCAGCTGGAAACGAAGATGACTAGTGAAGGTCTTCTGATTACGATTAAAGACAGTATCTTCTTTGATTCTGGAAAAGCGGACATACGTAAGGAAGATGTTCCGCTTGCAAAAGAGATTTCAAATCTTCTTGTGATTAATCCGCCAAGAAATATCATTATAAGCGGACATACTGATAATATGCCAATTAAAAATTCTGAATTCCAATCAAACTGGCATTTAAGCGTTATGAGAGCGGTAAACTTTATGGGGCTTCTCATTGAAAACCCTAAGCTCGATGCAAGAGTATTCAGTGCCAAGGGGTACGGTGAGTATAAACCGGTTGCTTCCAACAAAACAGCGGAAGGCCGAAGCAAAAACCGGCGTGTTGAAGTTCTCATCTTGCCGAGAGGCGCAGCGGAAACAAATGAAAAATAGTAAAAAAGGAAGCCTGTGACATATCAGGCTTCCTTTTTTACTTATTATGAAACTGTTTTGCGTTTAATCCTACTCTTTTTAACATGTCGGTGCACATCTCTACCTCTTCTTCGCTTAATACGCTGATCATTTCATCAATTTCAGCAGCGTGATCGGGGAAAATACCATCCAAAAGACTGATGCCTTTTTCAGTGATTTGTGCAAATGTCACTCGTCTGTCTGTAGGAGACGCTTTCCGAATGAGGAGTTCTTTTTGTTCCAGCTTATCAACTACATATGTGATGCTCCCGCTAGCCAAGAGAATTTTATCTCCTATCTGCTGCAGCGGCTGATCGCCTTTATGGTACAACAGCTCTAGTACAGCAAATTCAGTCGGGTTTAGTCCATGCTTATGAATATGCTTGTTCATATGATCGTTAATGGACCGATACGCGCGCGACAGCACGATAAATAACTTCAGTGATTTTTCTGTCATGTCTCAATCATCCTTTTAGAAACCGTTACAGAGAAACATTAATAAACAAAGACCGAAATGTCAATAAAAATCTTTCCAATATTTCTCTTCTTTTTTATACTATAAACTGTTCAACATCTTTTTCTCATTTTTTTGGTTATTTTTTCTTATTAAAGAAGAAGAAACAATGATATAATACCTCTAATCAGGTGTATGTTGGAGCGATGCAAATTGAAAATACTAAAAGGCGCCTGCGGGAGAGTCAAACTATATATGATACTGGTCGTGATTCCGGCAATCGTCATCAGCTTTTTCGTATATGAAAAAGAAAAAGATACAATAGCAGCAGAACATAAGCAAGAAGCGAGTGTTCTGCTGAACCTTCACCGCAACAAAATCAATTATTTAATCGGAGAAACAGAGGCGAGAATGACCTCCTTGTCCATCGCCATTGACAGACCGGTTGATATAAAGAAAATGCAGTCGATTTTGGAAAAAACCTTTGATTCAGAGCCGAGATTTTCCGGTCTCTATTTTCTAAATGCCAAAGGAGACGTCACCGCAAGCACAACAGAATTAAAAATGAAAGTAAACCTGGCTGACAGATCTTTTTTTACAAAAGCAAAGGAAACAAAGAAGACAGTCATTTCAGATAGTTATTCGAGCAGAATTACAGGTCAGCCGATTTTTACAATTTGTGTCCCTGTTTTGGACTCAAAACGAGATGTGACAAATTATCTTGTCGCAGCTATACAAATTGATTATCTGAAAAATCTCATTAACTTACTAAGCCCTGATGTTTATATTGAAGTAGTGAACCAAGATGGAAAAATGATTTTTTCGAGCGGACAGCCCTCCCATGCAATAGATCAGAAGCCCGTCAGCGGATATCTCGATGATATCAGCTGGAATATGAAAGTATATCCCAACCCGGTTACAATAGAAGAACTGACAAAAAGCCTTGTGCTTCCGCTTTCATGCAGTATTGTTCTGCTGAATATCCTTTTTATTCTCGTGCTGTATTATTTGCTGAAGCGGCAGACACAGCTGGAGCGCTCAGAAAATGAAGCGCAAAAATTAGAGCTGATCGGAACGCTTGCTGCCAGCACTGCCCATGAAATCCGTAACCCGCTCACCGGCATAAGCGGCTTTATTCAGCTGCTGCAAAAGAAATATAAAGGTGAAGAAGATCAGCTTTACTTCTCCATTATCGAACAAGAGATAAAGCGCATTAATCAAATTGTGAGTGAATTTCTCGTTCTCGGCAAGCCGACAGCTGAAAAATGGGAGCTGAATTCGCTTCAGGATATTATCGGTGAAATTATGCCGATCATCTATTCCGAGGGTAACCTATATAATGTAGAGGTCGAATTACAGTATTTAACTGAGCAGCCTTTACTCGTAAAATGTACCAAAGATCATATTAAACAAGTGATTTTAAATGTAGCAAAAAATGGCCTCGAGTCAATGCCTGAAGGAGGCAAACTGACGATCTCCCTGGGGACTTTGGATAAAAAAGCCATTATCAAAGTTGTGGATAACGGTGAAGGGATTTCTCAGGAAATGCTGGATCATATCTTCCTTCCCTTTGTTACTTCTAAAGAAAAAGGAACCGGTCTCGGGCTTGTCGTATGTAAACGGATCGTTCTGATGTACGGTGGCTCTATTCATATCGAAAGTGAAGTGCGAAGAGGCACAGAGGTGACGATCACCCTCCCCATATCCGCTTCATAGCCCCCTGACCGTGTCAGGAGGGTTTTTTTATCTTCGTGACCGGGCCGACTTGCTTGCTGTTCTGCCAGAAGAGAGTATTTTGATGAAGCGGAACAGCAATTTCAGAAGCAAAAAAACATAAAGAATAGTAAAAACCCCTTTAAACCTTCCGTGGCATCTAAAAACTCATATTCCCTCTCCCCGTCACTTTTTGCTGCATGTCAATCTCAAGAACGATAACAATGATCACTGTAACGTATAGATAAAGGACAAGGCTGTCATGCTCCATTTAGAAAGCCATGAAAACACAGCGTGTGTGACGCCGAAAAAGATGCTGCCAAAAATGCCGATCACCCAAAAATGCACCTCTTTGTCGGTTAAATGAATGCCAAACATTCCGCATAATGAAATAAAAGCGTCATGAAATTGATTGGACCATTTCAGTAATGAGAATCGCCAGTTCTTTCATCAGTTCCCTCTTTCAAATAAATTTGTCCAGAAAAAAAGAGCGCTTCTGAAAAGCTCTCTCTTTATATATGCATTTGATAGTGCCACTATTTATTTGCATCATATGCCGGCATAACATCTCTGCGGGGCCACAAGCCTAATTTCTTTACAAGGCCTTGAATCCCTTGAGAATGTTCGTTTTCATGCATGAGCTGGTGATATTCATTTATTAAACAATCCAGCTCCTGACTGTGTCTGATCGTGTCATGCCCTGTAAATCCCTGCTTTCTAGCGGCATCTATCATTAACTTTCTTTTTTCATCAATAGACACCAACAATCTTTCTTGTTTAGAAGAACCGCCCATTCACTTCACCCCTCGCCGCTAAGAAATAGGAAACAAGTTTGGTTGGGTTATTGTGCATTATTACAGATTATACTTTATTTGTAAACATATTTTCATTAAATAAGTTATTTTTTTCAGGTATAATAGATATATTGATAGGATTAGAAGAACAATACCCAGGTGAAGAATATCTTAAACACGCTGCCAGGCAAGGAGGTATGCCCGATGAAGAAAAAGAAAGCAATAATGCTTGGAGCGGCAGGCGGAAAAGCGATGTTAAAAAGGAAAAACCGAAAAAAATGTATCCAGTACACCACTATTTTTTTTCAAATGCTTCACGATTGGAGAAATGGCGACTATCCCCGTTCCCAGGTTAAAACCCTATTTTTTCTAACTGCTGCCATCTTATATATCGCCATGCCGCTCGATATCATTCCAGATGTTATACTCGGTCTTGGAATCATTGACGATGCAGCTGTTTTAGGTTTGATTTGGATGCTAATTAAAAAAGAAATGTCACAATATGAAAAGTGGCGTTTGCAATAAATATAAAAAGCCCCGTTCTTCGAACGGGGCTCAGGCTGTCGAGAAAATC